>JAPKDW010000142.1 GCA_028822375.1 Opitutaceae bacterium
TCTTCGCCCACAAGGGGCTACGCCCGTCAAGAGCTTCGGGGCATTAAACCCAATGCGAGTAAGCTACGCGAGGGACTCGCGTGGTCTCTGGGGCATAGTCTACGATCACATCGTTCAGTGGCCGTTACCAGAGATTGGCATCAACTTAAGATATCAATTAAACGCCAGAGGAAGAGATTGGCCGCAAAAAAGCGCAAAACGAACGTTACCGAGAACCAATCTGAGAAAGTAATTCTTCAACGCTGCGTTTCAACTGAGGATCGATCCCCTTGGCTTTGTAGGCGGGTGGATTCTCGACGATGATATCCGGAACCGCTGGATTATTCTCCATCCCCATTTCCGATTCTTTCACGAACCAACCTCTGAGCGGCATTCGAACATAGGAGCCATCGACCAGACCATAACTCCCCGTCGAGATCACCGCGCCAAAGGTCGGCTGTCCAACTAGGGTGCCTAGGTTCAACGCTTTGTATGCATGGGAAAAAATCTCCGCGTTGCTGTAACTCGCTTCGTTGCATAACGCTATCGACGGCTTAGTCGAATACGCCATGGGGAGCCGCTCGCTAAACGGATAAGTATCCTTAAATTTCGTATGTTCTTCAGCGAGATTGTCCGTAGCTCCACGAGGAACGGTGTACGAATGCTGCTTCACATTCAAGACGGTCATCAGGTAGTCGGTCGTCCAACCACCGCCATTGTAACGGACATCGATCACAATTCCTTCTTTCCCATATCCAGCTGCCACGAGTTCGGTTTCAAATCGCTCGAAGGCCTCCCAACCCATCGCTCGAATATGCAAATAGCCTAATCGCCCGCCGGAGTAATCATCCACCAACTTTCGCCGACCCTCTACCCAGGCATCGTAATTCTCATCGCTCAGCGAACCAGTCGCCCATACGATGCTCTCGAATGAATCCTCTCCCCGTTGCACCTGAAGAAGCGTCTCCGAGTCTACCTTATCGGCAAACAAAGAAAACACATTCAGCTGCGACGTAACGGGTACTCGATCCACGGATACAATAACATCGCCCTCCTCGATCGGAGCCAATGCTTTAGTCAAAGGTCCATCAGGCACGACATGCGTGACTTTAAATCCGCCTTCGACCATTTCCCCTTCCATTCCGACCAATCCGGTTTTCTGGGTCTGGGTTTCCTTAGGATTATCGATATTGCGCATCCCCATGTGACTCGCGTTTAGCTGCCCCAGCATGAGATTAAAGGTGTACTGAAAATCCTCTTTGGTAGACGCCTGCTTGGCTAAAGGAAGATATTTATCTCTCAGTGCTGCAAAATCACGCCCATGAAACCCAGGGTCGTAGAATCCGCGATTCAAAGCACGCCAAGCGTCATGATAGATCTGCTCCTGCTCTCCTGCGCTTTCTATTTGGATACGCGATGAAACAGACAACTTCTCCACTTTATCATCCTTAGTAATGACCCGTCGAACAAGCCCTCCCTTCGTCAAGCAATAGACATGACCTCCCGATTCGGTTAATTGCAATGACCTCGGACCGCTATCGTCACCAATGACCTCTTTAAGGTCCTCTCCATCCCAACGAATTTTGTAAAGGTTCCGATCATTCGAATAGTTCATGCGCCCAGGACCGCCAATCGAGAAATAGATCATTTCACCGTCCTTATCAAAAACGAATTCACCTTCGTTACCGGGCATCGCCGTGACCTGTCTTAACCTCAAATACATCCGATCGAAATCGATCTGTACTTCCGAAACGGATTCTTCCTCTTCGGTCTCCTCGTCGCTTTTCTCCTCCGACTCGTCGCTCGCCACTTCATCCGTTGAGTCCTTCTTCTCGCTAGAGTCATCGTTACCCCCCTTTTTCTTCTCGTCTTTCTTCTCCTCCTTTTGGGCTCGCTCGCGTTCCCATTGCTCGTCGGATTTTTCCCAATCCGATTTCTTCAGCCAAACAAACCAAACATCGCCATCCCCGTTATTGCGCTCCGAAAGAAATCCCAACTTGCTTCCATCTTGGCTCCACATCGGACTTTCGTCATTACCTGGATGCATGGATACATTAACCGGTTCCCTGCTATTATCCACCGGATGGATAAAGATCTCGGAATTGTAATTCAGGTCATCCTGCGCGTAGGCAAGCCACTGACTATCCGGCGACCAGCTTAAGCCAGATGGCTTGGCCCAACCGTCTAGCAGAGTTATCTCGTTGGAAAGCTCCCCTGTCTCGTCGATATCAGCGGACACCAATTTCCCATTATCGACCAAATAGACGATCCGCTTACCATTCGGAGCCAACGAAGGTTTGAACTCGTCTTCCGGCGTTTCCGTCAATCGACGAACTCGGGTTTTGAGCGTTCGAAACAAATCCTTTTCTTCATCGTCGTCCGACTCGGCGAGATAGAGCTCATTCTGACCTGCCTCGTCGGAAACGTAAAGGATCGCGTTATCGTTCAGCCAAATCACATCACGCTCTCTCGAAGAGCTATTCGTTATGCGAACACTGCGATCATCATCCTTATCATTTCTCGTAACGAAGATATCTCCACGGATCGAATACGCCGTTAGTTTACCATTAGGCGAAACCGCGAATTCCGACGCTTTATCCTTCATCGTCTCAGTGACAACAGGATCGAACCTAAAGTCCGTCGATAAGGATACGTCAAACGACTCGGCGGATTTCTTGCCGATTTTCAGGAGCGAAACCTCGTCTCCATGCTGGTAAACGATTCGTTTTGCTTCGCGACTCAGGTCGAAGGTGTTAACGCCGAACTCATCCTCGAAAGTAACCTGACTTGTCGAACCGCGAAGATTCGTTTGAAACACATTGTATTTTCCCTCCCTGGCAGAAATGAAAAGCAAGGTGGAATCGTTCAGCCATTTAGGCATGAAATCATTTCCATCAAAGTCGGTAAGCTGCGAGTATTCTCCGCTCGCTGTATCGAAAATCCAAATATCCCGATTGGCCTGGCCACGATACGCCTCCCGCTCGATACGGCAGATTCCTCGAACGAAGGCTATTTTTGATCCATCGGGAGAAACGACGGGATCAAATCCCAGAGCATCCATAAACCGCGTTGGCGTAGCGCTCTGCGGATCGACTCGATAGATTTCATATTCCCTTTCCACTTGAGCATACACACGTTTACTCAAAAACAACATCGATCCATCAGAACTGTAGCTCGCTAGAACATCAGTCGCAGAATGATGCGTATGGCGAATCGGCGTCCCTCCCTCGCTAGCCATGGAAAAGATGTCGTTGTTCCCATAACGGTCGCTCTGAAAGGCGATACGCTTGCCATCCGAACTCCATCGAGGATTCGAATCGTAACCTTCATGCACCGTCAGGCGATACGGACGTCCGCCTTCGGAAGGCGCCAGCCAGATGTCGCCTTGATAACAAAAAGCAACCTGACTGCCATCAGGGCTAATCGCCGGCTGAAGAATATAAGCGTAGGCCGAACCAGAGAATAGAATTAAAGCCAGTGAGAAGAAACGAAGAAATGTCATATCAGCGGAGAGGAAAACTTCCCACATGAGACATTAGAAAAACCGACAAAACAACTGCAATTTACGGAAACAAAATCAGAGTCTGCTTCACAAGTTCCTCATCAAACTAAAATTATCGAATCTCGATGCACGAACCTGTCTTGCCTTCGGAGCCGTCCCCAGCAAAATCTAAATTCCCTTTACCCTCACTACATGAACCCGTTTCTCTTATCACTATCGATCTACCTCGCCTTGACCTGCTTTGCTCATGCCGAAAACGATCATTGGATCTCCCTGTTCAACGGAAAGGACTTATCCGCTTGGCATACGAATCGAGCGGAAGGTTCCTTCTCGGTCAAAGACGGCTTATTGATGGCCCAAAGCGTGGATATGCGATCTCACCTGTTCTACATGGGAGATGATCAGAACCCGGTTGCTTTCAAAAATCTCGAACTGGTAGTCGTGGCAAAAGGTGCCGCTGAGTCCAATTCCGGGATATTTATCCACACCGACTACGCCTTACGCGACGAGAAAGGTCATCGATTACAGCGAATCTCCAAACCCAAAACGCAAGGAAAGCCGCCAAGGACGCCTTCTAAAGCCAAACGGCGGCGCCATAGCACTTCAAGCCCACGACCCAGATAGCACGTGGTATTTCAAAGAAATACGAATCAAGCGACTAAAGGACTAATCACTCCCGTCATCAATCAAGCTCTACGACTAAACTCAATTCACGCCATGAAATTCACTCTCCTCCTATCTCTACTCATCGTTCTCACCACATCGCTGCTCGCTCAACGGGTAAACGTCATCGACTACGCCAAAGGCGCCCAATACGAAGCAGCAAATGCAGCCCTACCTTCCGTTCAAAAAGGAGAAAAGCGCGTCGTATTCATGGGTGACTCAATCACCGCTGCATGGGCCAAGAAGCGCCCTGCGTTTTTCGTCGACAACCACTACATCGGTCGCGGTATCAGCGGACAGGTGACTCACCAGATGCTGCTTCGCTTTCGAGCTGAGGTGATCGACTTGAAACCTCAAGCAGTAGTGATACTCGCTGGTACCAACGACATCGCTCAAAACTCCGGTCCAGCGACGCTTGAATCCGTTGCAGGAAATATTATGAGCATGGCCGAACTGGCCCAACAGAACGACATCATTCCAATTCTCTGCTCTGTGCTCCCGGCAAAAGACTATCCTTGGAGAGCCGACAAAGACCCCTTGACGAATATCCCAAAACTCAACGCCCTCATCAAAGCCTACGCAAACGCCAACAAGATTCCGTACGTAGATTACTTCTCTGCAATGGAAGACGGCCAAGGCGGCCTAAAGGTTCCCGAATACACCGCCGCTACAGATCTCGTCCACCCCAACGAAACCGGTTTCGCCGCGATGGAACGTATCCTAAAACCCATTATCGACAAAGCGCTGAAACACAATTGATCACCTTATACCTTAGTTCGTCAGAAGCGAAATCCGAGTTATTTGCCCACCGCGAAGAGTCGCCCCGAAGAAAGGCGCAAAGCTCGCTGGGCAGCTTTACAAGCTACGCGAGGACCTAGGCGAAACAAACAACCGCTACCTCGAATATACAGAACTTGCAGAACGCCTGCACGCCAAACTCAAAAAGAAATCAGGCAAGTAGAGAATACCCAGAGACCTTCAAAAGGTAGCGGCCGATCTCCGAGCGGTCACTATTGTTGAAGAAGCTGATCCCGCTGAGCGGAATCAGTGACCGCCCGGAGGTCGGTCGCTACCCCATGCAGCGACGAAGCAAGCTTCGAAGTATTTCCCCGGAGGGAATAGAGCATCCTCAATACAATCTCTCGACCACTGGTCGACTGAGATTTCGCCCCAGCAATCCACTTCTCAAGGGAGGGCCGGTCCTCCCTACCAAATCCGAAATCAGCGATCACCGTATACCGGTGCTTTCCAATCTTCGGGCAATTTCCCTTGCGGGCGCACGCCGTGAGCATTCGCCGCGATTTCATGATCCTCAGGCTGAAGCAAAGCTAACGCATCCGGTAGGTGCTTGATCTCGAAATCCTTGTATTCAACTTTCATGGGCGGGCCAACGTGGACTTGCACCGCTAACACGCCTTCCAAAGCGCGGCCATCTTCATCGAAATCGATTAGATCTGCAGTTTTGTGACCGTTAATCCAGTGTTGATGATGGTTTCCACGCACGAGTACTCGATACTCATGCCATTCATCAGCAGCAAATTCCTTGACCGGCATTTCTTCGACAACCCAAGGCTGACCTTCCGGATCGACGATTACCTTTTCACCGGTATGGGACAAAATCCTACGCTCTCTTTCTTCGTAAAGCATACCGTTATATTGCGGCGCCTTCGTAACGACATCGCACTGGTATCCAGAAACTACATCCAAACCAATTTCTGGGCGCGACTGGCCTCGGTACTGAATTCCGCTATTTCCGACCGAATCGATTCTCACCTTAACGCGTAGATCGAAATTCCGTACTGTGGATCCAGTCCAAGTAAGAAACTGATTCATTTTCAAAGAACCGTCCGTCACTCCCGTTAGAACGCCGTCCTTGACTGACCAATGCTTTGGATCGCCCGCCCAACTATTCAATTTATTTCCGCTGAAAAGCTTCACCCATCCATCTTTACCAGGTTTAACAGTCACTGCCGCCGAAGCCTCCGGATGTGGCGGTGTCGATAACGTGAATTCAGCCTTTGGCGCATGTAGCGGACCTCCAAGCTCAGCTACTCGATCATTCGTGCGAACACGCATATTCTGCAACGTTTTCGCATACTCGGGATTATCGGCAAGGTTGACCAACTCGTCAGGGTCGTTCTTCAGGTCATGAAGAAACTCGTAGTTTCCGTGATCGAAATACCGCACGTATTTAAACTGCTCATTACGCACTCCTTCGAATGCCGGAATACGATTACGAACCGCAAAATGCTCATGAAAGGTTTCCGTTCGCCAATCATCAGGCTTTCCGCCTTCAACCACAGGTCTCAAACTCTGCCCTTGGTAACGGCTTGGTGTCTCCGCTCCGGCCCAATCCAAAAAGGTCGACGGGAAATCGAGATTGAGAGCCAGCGCATCGGTGACTTGTCCTCGTTGCGACCGAGCAACGCGCGGATCGTACACGACCAAAGGCACTCGAAGCGATTCATCGTAGTGAGACCATTTACCCGCAAATCCTCGATTCCCCATGTGGTAGCCGTTGTCTGCCGAATACACGATGATCGTATTGTCCGCGAGTCCAGCCTCTTCCAAGGCCTCGATAAAACGTCCTATCGCGCCATCTATCCCACTAACCATCCGGTAGTAGGCTCGCATATTGATTTCGTATTTTTCCGTGGTATTCCAACGCCAGAAAAAGCGTTCGCGATTGATCGTCGTTTTCAGGAAATCAGGCTGTTCCTCGAAAATAGCCGGATCATTCAATCTCGGTGGAGCCATTTCAATATCCTCGTACATGCCATCAACCGCGCGCGGCCAAGGAAAGTGACCAATACCTGGCCTTCTATCCCCATCCTCTGCATGGCAGGCATTGAACCACATGTTCAGAGCGAATGGCTGGTCCTTCGGTTGCGATTTTAAGAACTCAATCCCCTTATCCACTATCAATTCCGTTTCATGCCTCAAACTACCATCCGGCATTTCCTTGTAGAACGGCCTGCGAAAAATGGCTTCGAATTCGTCGAAGTGATCCTCCTGCTTAAAGTCCTTAGGCATCTTAGCATGCCATTTTCCGAAGTAACCTGTTCGATAACCACTTTCGCGTAGCATATCCGAATACAAAGTCTCAACCGCATCCGGGCGCGCCTGGTCCGCATTACCCGGCATGCCGTAACTCCTACCAACCAATCCCGATAGAATCGTAGTTCGACTCACCCAGCAAATCGCTTGGCTTACAAATGCATTGCGAAACAAAGTCCCCTGCGCGGCGAGCGAATCGATATTCGGCGTTTGCACGACCTCATTGCCGTAACAGCCCAGCGTGCTGATCGTTTGATCGTCCGCGAAGAAAAAGACGATATTCGGTCGCTCGTCGCCATGAAGGCAAGCGGTCAAAGTAATGAATAACGAAGTAGCAGCCAATAGACGTTTCATAAATGAGGTACAGGGTTAAAAAACCAATCAATCACTTCAGGGCCGATTTAAGAAGCCAAAAAAAGAAACATCTAAAAACAACTACCGTTGTCCGAACAGCTGACCAACCGATCGCTTAGGCGTTTTAGTCAATTTTCTCATCAACGAAAACGAAATTTCCGGAACATCAAAGCGATCGCCAATCCTATCAAGCATGCCCATCCACAACTTCGCTGTCATCTCCGAATCGTACAAGGCACGGTGAAAAACCCCGTCAGCAGGAATATTCATATACTCTACCAAACTGCCTAATTTGTGGTTTGGAGCTTCTTGATACAAACGGCGGGCCGCTAACATCGAACACGCGAACTGCCCCCTCCGCTCTTCCGAAATCATTTCCAACTCGGCATCCAGAAACCGCTGGTCGAACGAAGCGTTATGGGCGACCAAATTGAAATCGCCGATAAAATCTGAAAACCGCCTCATCACCTCCCCGCAAGGCGGAGCCGAATACAGCATTCGGTTCGTGATTCCCGTGTAGTCTTCGATAAATCCGCTGATCGGAAGCCCGGGATTCATCAATTCCTGAAAACGATCCGTCACGCGTCCATTCTCGATCCGCACCGCGCCGATCTCGATTGCGCGATCTCCCATATTCGGAGAGAGACCCGTCGTTTCGAAATCCAACACAATCACCGTATCCGCTTTGCTCATAACGTTCGAAATGAATTCACTCTTCTAAGAGACTGTTAAATAAGTCGAGGTTTACTCTACTGCCTAATTGTAGGAGCGGGTTTACCCCGCGATAATGCATGTCTATACCAAAAAACGAAAAATCGCGGGATAAACCCGCTCCTACACTGACTTATTTAACAGCCTCATAGATCGTCGTCACTAATCAATTACTCTACTGCCTCTCATTGCATTCGTATTAAATTGGTAGGGCGGCATCGCCGAGGCCGCAGTGGAACCTAAACAAACAATCAGGGCTCTACTGCAGCCTCGGCGAGGCTGCCCTACCTTTCTCCATATTTCCCGGCAAGATCATCAATTCGATATTCCTAAAGTCAACCGGATGGCTTTCCCCCTGCAAGGCAATGTATCCGTCTTTCAATATCGTCCCTGATGACAATGGGTAATCTTCAGGAAGCAAATAATAGTCGTCGATCTGAGGATCCCGATAGCGAAGTACTTCTACGCCATCGATTTTATGAATGACCAATTCGCTCCCGTGAACTTCAACTTCTACCTGAACCCACTCGCCCGGCAAACGAGCTTTCGCATCGGTCCAAGTCATATGCTCGCGCTGAAGCGTACCGTCTTCTAAAACAACGCTCGTACCAGGCGTAGCGATATTCATCGTCGTTCTTCCACTAAAGTCGCCCTCGCCTTCAGCTAAAAACTGGGCCTCAACGCTCACAGGAAACCGCTGATCCAACCCCATCGATTCGGCTGATTGAGAGTGGAACATTACTCCACTATTCAGCTCCGTAAAACCCTTCGACCCCGGAACGCGCGTTCCGTAAAATCGATACTCCAACCGAAGCCGGTAATGAGACAATTTCTCATTGTAGTAAATATGCGCATACTCAACGTCGAACTTCTCGTACTCGGAATAATCCACCCGCATTATGCCTTCTTCGACAACGAAGGTATTCTTGTAGTTTTCACCAAGCGGAGATCCGCAGACCTTGATGGTCCAACCCGAAAGATCTTCACCATTGAAAATGGAAGTCCATTCGTTTTGGGCAGGTTCTTTACAGCCTACAGAAGAAAGAAGGATCACGATTAAGGGAAGAAGCAATAACCTCATTGGAAAGCTCTAAGCGCCGTCCCTGAAAATGCGACGCTTTATCCAAAGAAGGCATCGTTTTCGAGTGGCCCTCCGTGGGAAACAAGCTATCTCTAACTTCCTCATTATCCATCAAATCAGTATTTCCCTACGCGCAATAACCCCAAGCAACTTATGAATCGAAACTTTCTCGCCCTCCTTCTACTAGGAACTATCGCCAGTCAATCGGCGACCGCTGCTGAGCCAAAGCAGCCCAACATCGTCGTATTCCTCGTAGACGACATGGGCGTCATGGACACCTCCGTTCCTTTCCTCACTGACGATGACGGCAAACCGGTACGCCATCCCCTCAACGACTGGTACCGGACTCCCAACATGGAGCGCCTCGCAGACCAGGGTATTCGCTTCAACAATTTCTATGCGATGAGCGTCTGCTCGCCAACCCGCATCTCCATCATGACGGGCCAGAATTCCTCGCGTCACCACGCCACTAACTGGATCAACCCCTGGTCCAACAACGCCGGTACTCTCGGCCCATCCGACTGGCGCTGGGAAGGACTAAAAGAAGGCGATACCACCTTGCCCAGTCAGTTACGCAAAAGTGGCTACCGCACCATTCACGTCGGCAAGGCCCACTTCGGTCCGGAGGAAACCCAAGGCGCCGAACCGCTCAATCTCGGCTTCGACGTCAACATCGCCGGCGCCGCATTCGGCGCCCCTGGTAGCTACTACGCCGAGAAAAACTACGGTCTCGGCACTAAGCACGACAAAAGCGCCGTGCCCCATCTCGACAAGTATCATGGCACCGACACCTTCCTCACTGAAGCCCTCACCATCGAAGCGAAAAAAGTCCTCGCCGAAACCGTTAAGGGCGACCAGCCCTTCTATCTCTACTTCTCCCATTACGCCGTCCACGCTCCTTTCGAATCCGACCCACGCTTTGCTGCCAACTACGCCGACTCGGACAAGCCCACCAACGCCAAGGCTTTTGCCACGCTCATCGAAGGCATGGATAAATCCCTCGGCGACATGCTCGATCAACTCGACGAACTTGGCGTCGCCGAAAACACCCTGGTAATTTTCCTCGGCGACAACGGATCCGACGCCCCGCTCGGCCAGCAACACGAAGTCGCCTGCGCCGCGCCGCTGCGTGGCAAGAAAGGAGCCCACTACGAAGGCGGCATGCGCGTTCCCTTCATCGCCGCTTGGGCATCTCCCAATTCAAACAATCCATTTCAAAAACGCCTATCCATCCCAGCCGGTCAAATCCAACCCCAACTCGCCGCCGTCTACGATCTATACCCCACGATTCTGGACCTCGTCGGTGGCAAGAACCCCAAAAAGCATGTATTGGACGGCACAAATCTCGCCACACTACTCGGCGGCCAATCCGATCCAAGCTACAAGGAAACGTTCCTCATGCACTATCCCCACGGACCTCACCGTAGCAGCTATTTCACTACCTACCGTGACGAGGATTGGAAAGTCATCTATCACAGTCACCCCAACGCAAAAACGTCTGGCGACCACATCCAATCCGGCGGAGAGCGTTATCAACTCTTCAACCTAGACCGAGATCCTTACGAGCAAGACGACCTCGCCCGAACCAATCCAGAACAACTCACGCGGATGATGCGATCCCTTATCGAAACGCTCGAAGAACAGAATGCCCAGTACCCCGTAGACGAGAATGGAAACGAACTTCGTCCGCGTTTGCCTTAAATACTTTCGGCGAATTTGAATCGCAACTGGGTTGATTCCCCGCCGCTTGCGGCGAGCTATATCTTGCGATGAATGTGTCGCTACGCTCG
>JAPKDW010000143.1 GCA_028822375.1 Opitutaceae bacterium
AACCGGGGACACAAGGATTTTCAGTCCTCTGCTCTACCAACTGAGCTATCTCGCCCTCTCTTGTCCCGCGAGGCGGAATGTGGAAGAAGTCTGGGACAATAGGAGCGGCATCCCTTCCGTCAATGTGAATTTCAATAAAATTGGAAACCTTTCTGTAATCAATTCTAATTCAAGGCCTTAACTTCGGATTGAACATCGAAAACGGTTCCGTTGACTACTGTAAAAAGCGATTGTCCCCGTAACTTGGCTTGGCCAGTTAAAGCGCTGTGGTATTCTGGGTCTTCGAGTTGGCTGGAAAGGGCGGCTTCGTTGACCGAGTAGGCTGCGTCTGAGTCGAAGATGGCTAGGTTTGCCATGGCGCCGCTTTTCATGGCGCCAATTTCTAGAGGGAAATCGAAGTATTGGGAGACATGTTTGGCGGGATTGATCGATGCGAGGCGGTCGATGTCATGCCAGCTGTAGTCGTAGCGCGTTCTTAGTTCGCTGTAGTATTGCAGACTGTGTTCGATGTTGCGGGTGCCGGGGCTGCCGGGCATTCCGTCTTTGAAGGTTTTGGCCGCGCGGGCATGAGGGGCGTGATCGGTCCCGAAGAAAATCGAGTAACCACGGCGGACGGTTTCTTGAGTGAGCTTAATAAGCGATTGCTGGTCTTGGCGACTTGGGTGGGCGGGGCGCCGATAATTGATGAGGGCTATTTTCGGTTTTTGCTCGAGCAAGCGTTCGCGGCACCAATAGATGTAGTCGAGACCGATTTCGGCGGGAAGAGCGTATGAGGCGCTTGAGGTCCTGTCGAGGATTAGCTGGAGTGCCGGTCCAGTTGGAATGTGGCGCGCAAGTAAACTGGATACGCCGATTGATTCGGCTAGGTCCATCGTTTCTTGCTGGCATGCCAGAACGGTCGAGCCGTCGAAGTATTCGTGGTGAAGGAGCCGTTGATCAGGGTGAAGGCGATTTTTGAATTCTAGTAGCGTTTCGTCGGGGCGAGCTTGGTCGTTGTGATATGACACGGCTTCTCCCTTCCAGAGGGCGTACATGTCGTGACGAACTTGCCCGGTTAGTCCGGATCCCCCAAAGGTCGAGCCGAAGTCTTTGCCTTCGTGTCCGGGGATGGGCTGCGCGTTCGGTTCCATTCGAGGCCAAACAATAATGGGAAGTAAGGCGTTTTCGGTATAGTGTTTTTGGGTGCGTTCGTGTCGGTAGGGGCCAACTGGTCCCCAAGGTGTGTTTCCCATGGCGCCGACAACTGTGACGCCGCCTTTGAGCGCGGCTAGACAGCCGGACCGAATCGAATAGAGCTGGTTTGAGGCTCGGATGGCCTTGATAAGCGCCTCGTAGTCTGTGTTCGCTGGACCATGGGTTTCGACTTCTTCTCGGGTCGGCTCGACAGCTTCGCGAAAGTGAACGTGGGGATCCACTCTCCCGAGCGCGATGTGGGCGGTATTAGGCAGTTTGATACTGTCGCTCGTTTTGGAGCCGGGAAGGACTTCGAGAGCTTCGCCCGGGCAGCACACGACTTCTCCGTCGATGAGTTCTCCTGAGTCCAGGTGAATGTTTTGGCTGTGAAAACGGATCGCTTTTCCTTGAGTGCTCACGGAAACCAGAAAACGGGCGGAATTTCGTTGGGGCAAGCATCTAGGTTAGAAAGCGGGAATTTTGAGGGGAGGTAGTGTTTGGGCAGGTGGCAGCTTGTTGGGAATGGCCTCTTCGGGAAGCGTATTTTTTCTGCTTGCCATTCAAAATGCGAATTGCACGATCCCGCACTCTGGATGCCGCCCTAGCTCAGTTGGTAGAGCAATTCACTCGTAATGAATAGGTCGTCAGTTCGATTCTGATGGGCGGCTCCACTTTTCCCTCTCGGTTAGCGAATGTAGCTGAACGATGATATTGTTCAGTGGTCCCGTGCGTTGTACATACGCGTTAACTTAAGCCCCATGAGGAATTGTCATGCAGATTCCACGCGATTCCCTCGCGTAGCAATGTCGCAGTACGGCGTGGTTTCAGTCGAATTTTAGTTAAGGTGACGTTTATGGCCGGCTTGGCCTGCGTTGGCGTAGCGAAGACGTAAGATCGGCCGCTACCTTTTGTGCGCTTCGCGATTACTTGTATTTCTCCTGGTACTTTTCGTGGAGCTGGGTGTGACGATTGGAAAGGTCGACTTGGCGTCCATCGATAAATGCCTCCAGGATTTGAGTGCGAAGGTCGAGCGGGTCGCCATCGGTTATGAAAAGAGTGGCGAGTTTGCCGACTTCCAAAGAGCCAACGCGATCGTCGATCCCCAGTAGTTGGGCAGGGTAGAGCGTGATCGCTTTCAAGGCTTCCTCTTTCGGGAGTCCGTGGGCAGCGGATTTTGCAGCTTCGTAGGGCAAATTGCGTTCGTTGGAGCCGGTCGCTCCTCCACCTCCGTAGGCGATCGCAAATCGAACACCTTTTTCGTGGAGCTTGGCAGCATTGGCGAAAGCCGTGTCGTAGGATTCCCAGCGTCGGCTTGGCAACGAGTTAACGTGGCGGATTATGATCCCTATGTCGTGTTGTTTTAAAATGTCGGCGGCTCGCCAGGCGTCATTTCCGGCAATGATAACAATTTTGAGATCTTTGTTGACGGCCCAGTTCACCGCATCGCGAATCTCGCGAACTTTGGATACAGTAATGTAGGCCGGAATTTCCTTGTTTAGCAGTGGGAGTAGCGATTCATCGCGCAGGTTTACGTCGAGGTCGTCGCCAGCGCTGTCGAGGGCTTTCTGAAATGAGCGAGCATCTTCGATGATCGTATCCAGCTTACGGAGGTTTTCCTGGTATTTATCTTCCGCTTTGCCGGCGTTGTAGATTGAAGAGGCGTCAGGGTGGAATCCTGGAGCGCTGGGCGAACGGGGCCAACGGATATGAATGCCAGCTTGGCGTTCGAGAGCCATTTCTTCGATGGTCCACCCTTCGAGCGAGATGATAGCGGAGGAACCGCTAATCAAGCCGCCTTGAGGGAGAACATGCGAAATGAGAACGCCGTTGGCTCGGGTTACTGGAATGAGTTCGCTATCGGGATTGATTGCGGTGGCGGAGTGGACGTTTGGATTGACGGTGCCGCTCTCGGCGAAATCTCGGGTTGCGCGAACGGCGCTGATTTCAACGAGCCCCAGTATCGAGTTTGAGGAGATGAGTCCCGGGTAGACTCGCTTACCTTGTAGGTCGATAACCCGCGTGTTTCGAGGAAGCTTTAGATTGCTGCCGATCGCTGTAATCTTTCCATTTTCGAAGAGAAGATCGCTATCAGGTAGTATACCGTTTGAAACGGTGTGTATTTTTCCGTTTTTGAGAACGATGGGAGCGCTTTGCTTTGGTCCCGGAATGCTGTCGTGAGCATTGAGGTTCCAAAAACCGAATACGGAAAGCGCGAATAGACTAATTTTGATTAGAGATTTCATATTAGTGACCCTTCTCTTCTAATGCAGAACAGCTGTATTGAAAGGATCCGTCGTGATAGATCCATTCCCACTCGTGGTTTTCGTCGCCGCCGTGAATGTGTTCATCTCCAGCCGGTCCCGAGTCGCGTTCTTTTTTACTTGAGCCGAGCTTCAATTCCTTGATGCGAATGGCCAATGCTTTCTGAATGAGAGACTCGCGTTCTTGGTCGTCGGAGCCAAGGAGGTCGATGTGATCGTTTTTGTCGAAGCGCTTGATGCCGTCGATCCAGGTTTGCTCGGCTGCGGCATAGGTGGAGAGTGGGTGATCGTTCCAAATAACGAAGTCAGCGTCTTTGCCGGTTTCGAGGGAGCCGACACGATCGTCGATCCCCAGTTGAATGGCAGGATTCAAGGTAACGAATTTGAGGGCTTCTTCCTCGGAGAGTCCTCCGTATTTGACCGCTTTGGCGGCTTCGGTGTTTAGGCGAGTGGCGAGCTCGGCGTCATCAGAATTGAATGACGTCAATACGCCAGCATTGTGCATCATGACTCCGTTGTAAGGAATTGCGTCAAGGACTTCGAATTTATAGGCCCACCAATCCGAGAAAGTCGAACCGCCGGCGTTGATTTCGACCATTGCGTCGGCGACTTTGTAGCCTTCGAGAATGTGTTGAAACGCGGCGACTTTCAGATAGAGCGTTTGCGCAAGGCGAGCGAACATCAGAATCTCGTCCTGACGATAGGAATGAATGTGCACGTCGCGCTCACCGCGCAAGATTTCCAAGGCGGCTTCGAGTCTTAGGTTTTTACGAGGCGGCTCTATTGAGCGACCGGATTCGAAGTCGTTCCACTTTCGTTCATAGTCTTCGGCTGCGCGAAAGTTGCTCTTCATGAATTGTTCGACTCCCATGCGCGTTTGCGGGTAGCGGGTGGTGAACTTGTCGCCCCAGTTGCTTTGCTTCACGTTTTCTCCGAGAGCGAATTTGACACCTGGTCGCGCTCCTTTGAATACAAAGGCGTCAGCTCCTTCTCCCCAGCGATGTTTGATGACTTGGCTTTGTCCGCCCATGGGATTGGCGGATCCGTGAAGCAAATTGGAAACGGTTAGTCCACCGGCTAGCTGACGGTAGACATTGATGTTAACGGGATTGATGATGTCTCTTGCTCGAACTTCGACGGTTATGGCGCTTCCGGCTTCGTTTACTCCTCGGCTCATGGCTGTATGCGAGTGGCAATCGATGAGTCCGGGAGTGAGGTGCTTACCGGTCGCATCAATAATGAGCGCGCCTTTGGGAACTTTGAGGTTTTTTCCGATCTTCAAGATTTTTCCTCGTTTTACGAGTAGGTCGGTCGTTTCCAAAACGCCGTCATTCGAAGAGGTCCAAATGGTGGCATTCCGAATGAGTATTGTATCCGGATTTTCCTGCGGCGCGACACCGAATGCGCCTGCGGGGTAACGTGTGAAAGCGAGCTCCGGGATCGTTTCCTCCTTTTTCGGTTTGTCGGCGGCTTCTTTCGCTGGCGTTTCTGCGAGAGACGACTCGTTCAGGTTTCGTTGGGCTGACCAAGTGAAGGCCGTTCCGTTGGCGAGCTGACCAGTCCCAGATAGGGCGTCGCCATTGAAGCGCCCATGGAGGCGAGCTAGTCCGGAGTCTTTCGCTTCGCCAAGCTGTTCGCCACCGAGAACGAGGAGCACTTCGTTTTCGTTTACCGAAAGCGTAATTTTGGACTCACCGATTTTTAGGCTCCATTTTTCACCAGCTTTTTCGATTGCTCCCGATTCGAATCCTCCGATTCGATCCCAATCGAATGCCCAGGTTCCTTTTAGATCAACCGTTCTGGAAGGTTTCTTTTCGAGATAGTCGCCATCGATCCACATAGCGGAGATTTTCGCTTTGTCGTCATCGAAAAGATCACCCGTCGCCACAACCAGATTGGCGATTTTACCGGATTCGAGAGTACCGATGCGCGCGTCCATTCCATAGAGTTTGGCTGGGCGTGTCGTGATTGCGGCTAATGCTTCTTCTTTTGCTAGTCCTCGTTTGACAGTTGCTCGGAGGCTCTTCCAAAAGTCTTTTCCTGGATCCGAGAGGAAGTGGCTGGTCAGGCAAATGGGGATACCTTGTTGGGCGAGGAAGGCCGCGTTGGAGGGAGCAAACTCCCAATGCTGCAATTGTTCTAGCGAAAGATCCAAAGAGGCGTCAACGCGCTCTACGTGAGGCGTTTTGGGGAAAGCGAGCGGAAGGATAACGGTGGCTCCGGTTTCTTTCAAAATATTCGAGCGACGGTATTCGTATCCATTTCCAAGGATGGCGAAATCGATAGAGAATTCGTTGGCGATGTTTTCTATGCGTCGATAGTCGAGTTCGTCCCATGCTTGGAAGAGGGCGAATTGCTTATTCTCGATAAGCGGCTGAAGGTTTGAGAGAGCTGCATTTTCGACCGGGCGTTCACGTTTGTCCGGATGAGATTGGTAGGCTTGTTCCTTCTTCGCTTGCCATTGGGCATCGTAGAATGCTTGCCGAATCAATGCCATGCTTCCCATTAGAGAAGTTGGGTAGCCGGTGTTGCCGTCATTTGTACGAGGAGCTAATTCGAAGGCAATGTGTTGAGCGACTTTGAGGTCTATTGAAGCTTGGTTGACTGCCTTTCCGTTAAGATTGACCAAGGCGCCTTGGCCGCGAAAAATACCTCGTCCTGGAAAAGTGGCGACTGTGGCGAAACCGATATCGCTCAGCTTTGCGGCCTCTTTCGAAGAAGCCTTAAAAAAGTTTGCCGCATCACGTTCCGGAGTGATCAAGGGATTCCAGTAAGAGGCTCCAGTTTGAGCTGGTAGGGGCTGAGGTTTCGGCAAAGGAGCTCCATCGGGACCGTCGCGCCGTTTGAATGGCTTGAGGTTACCCGGCATTCCGTAGTGGGTGTAGGCGTCAATGAAACCAGGATAGATCGTTTTGCCGGAAAAATCCCAAATCCGAGCATCGTCGGGAATCTTTATAGATTGGCCGACCGATTCTATCAATCCATCGCGGAGAATTAAGGTCGCTTGCTCGATGATTTTGTCAGGCGAGACCACTACGGTCGCTCCGACAAGGGCATGAACTCTTGGATTCGCTGCATGCAGACCTTCGACAGGTGTCGACGAGTCTCGAGCGTTTAGCGAGGCGCCTATCAGGAAACCTGAAACGATAAGAAATAGGGACGTAATTCTCATGAATTCGTTATGTGAATTTTTGACCCATAAAATTACAACGTTGTAATTTTAAAGGTTAATGCGTGAGGGGTAAAGTCGGGGAAAGGGCCGCCGTTGAGCTGTTTGGAAGCAGCTAATGACGACCAGACTGTCGACGTTTGGAATGCCCTAATTACGAATTCCGTATTCGAGGACGAAATACTGAGGCCCAAGGGGAATTAGGGCTTCTTTGACTTTCTCGATTTCTGCGGCAGGGCCGTGGATTTCGAGTCGCGTGACAGTTGCTATTTTTTCTAGGAATTCGGCTAACAAAGCCCCGACGTTTTCGAGGTGGGCGAGGAGGCCCTCTCCGCCGATGTAGCCTTCGCGGCAATGGATTTCATTCCCGCTAATACTGAACCCGTAGTAGAGGCACTGAGACTCGTTTTTAGTCAAAGCGACGAAGCGTTCGCAGTACTCGCGAGCTTGGCTTAGGTTTCCTTCCGAAACGGTGAAGTAGGGGTGGATTGATACGCAGTTGTCTTGAGTAGCCATTGCTATTTTTTGGATTTGATATGAATAATAGTGGATTGAGAGTTCAGGGCGAACAAAAATTAGGATTGGATACTAATCCTTTTACCTTTGGGGGTTTATGGTAGCTTTTTGTGGCTCGTAACCTAGATGAGAGCGTCTTGCAGGATCTCTTTGAGGTCGGCTTGCGACAGTTCCACGGGGTTGCCTTTCATGCTGCTGGCTCGGCTTGCTTTGTCAGCGGCTTCGGCTGTCAGGTCGCTGGTGAAGCCCAATTGGGATAGGCTTTTTAAGGGTAGGTCTTTGATAAGAGCATCTAGCCAGGCGACTGCGTAAGTGCCTTTTGCGGTGGGATTGTCGGTGAGAAGGAAGGCTATTTCGTCGAATTTGCGGACAAGGTCGCCATCAGGGTCGCGTCGCATCGCTGTATCGAAATTCGCGCGACAGACCGGAAGTAGAAGCGATCCGCAAAGGGCGCCGTGCGGAATATCGATCATGCCGCCTATGGGACCGGCGAAACCGTGAACGGCGCCGAGGTTTGCGTTGGCTAGGGCGATGCCGCCGCAGAGACTGGCGACGCACATATCGGATTTCGCGTTGCGGTCGAGAGTCTCGCCGCACGCTGCTTTGAGAGAACGAGCTGCTCGTTTGATGCCTTCGCGGGCGATTGCGTCGGAAAGCGGATTTGCTTTTTTCGAGAGAAAGGCTTCGAGGTTTTGGGTGAGCGCGTCGATTCCGGTGTAGGCGGCGATTTCGGAGGGTAGATCATAGGTCAGCTCTGGATCGACGACTGCCCAGTGAGGCAGCATGAAGGGGCTTCGCAGGCTCACTTTGACTCCGGCGCTTGGAACGCCGATGACGCTATTGCGCGTACCTTCGGATCCTGTTCCTGCAGTAGTGGGAACTGCCATGTACGGAAGCGACGGGTAGTCTAGCGGTCGGCCTTTTCCGACGACTTCCAAATATTCTATGAGATCGCCTGTATTGTGGATTAGGGCGGCGATTGCCTTGCCTGCATCGAT
The DNA here is from genome assembly GCA_028822375.1 of Opitutaceae bacterium. Taxonomy (GTDB): domain Bacteria; phylum Verrucomicrobiota; class Verrucomicrobiia; order Opitutales; family Opitutaceae; genus Pelagisphaera. Next base: position 8,118 of record JAPKDW010000143.1, read on the forward strand.
AACGCTGCCTCCGCCGATTCCTATGATTATTTGCGGTTCGAAGTTTCTGGCAGCTTGGATTGCTTCGGCCAGTGAATCGACGGTGGGTTCATTGCTTATTGAATAGGTTTCGAGATCGATTCCGTTTTTTTCGAGAAGCTCGAGAGTTGCCTGATGCCGTTTCGGGGACGAACCGGTTGCGACGAATACTCGATTGGTTCCGCGGGGCAAAAGTCGCGAGAGAGCGCGAGCCGATCCAGCTCCGAAGCGAATCGTATTAGCGGTGGCGAACGAAAAATCCATGGATCGAGGGATAGCGTAAGGGGCTTCTTTAGCAATAATGGATATCGATAATGGTGAAAACGGGCGGCTTTCGTAGAGAGAACGAGCGCATTGAGTATTTCTGCCTAGCAGGGGAGTCGTAGGAGTATGCTAAGGTGTCGGTTGGCCCTTGAGCGCTAGTCAGGGATTTGCGCGAAAGACGTATGAAATCTTTATGAATTCGTTGGTCTTTGGGGATGTCCATTGCTTGAGCGCTTTGGCATCGCGAATATTTTTGGGGATATACCATTATTATCTGTTCATATAAGAATCGTAATCGGCCACATACTGTTTTATTTCCCAGTGGGTTGATACGTATTGGATTCATCGTTCGTTGGGTTTGAACTGACTACGCGGTGCGGCGCAAGCGCCGACCCTACGATTTATTCCATCCGGGTAAATACCTCGAAGCTTGCTTCGTTGCTAATTTTGGTAGCGGCCGATCTCCGAGCAGCCATTGAACGATGTAATTGTTCAACTGCCTAAATAATAATGACCGCTCGGAGATCGGTCGCTACCTTTTGAATACCTCGGGGCTTGCCCCGGGGATGCTTTATTTCCCAGTGGGTTGATACGTATTGGATTCATCGTGCGTTGGTTTTCGGACTGGCTAGGCGATATTGCGCAAGCGCCGACTCTACGATTGATTAGCTTTTGAATTTCGGAGCCTCGCCGGGAACGGGGGAGTTTTCGAAGAAACCGCGCTCTCGGACTTGAGCTTCGCCTCCAAAGCGGTCTATGAGCGCTTTTTGGTCGGCTTTCGCTTTGGCGTCGACTGCTTCTGGGTCGCAGATTTCGCGAAGACGAGCGATCATGGTTTCGAGCGTCTCTTTGTATTCGATGTTTGCCGACAGATCGTTTATTTCACCTGGGTCGTTTGAGAGATCGAATAGCTGTGGCGCTTGATGAGCATGGTAGATTAGCTTGAAACGATTGTCGGTGAGAAGGAACGAGCCGTTTTCACTATTCAGGGCGTGGTACTCGCCGAAAACGGATCGTTGAACTTCAGGTTGGCTTGCGAGTTCTATTAGGGATCGGGCGTTGCGGTGGATGGGAAGGTCGAGTCCCAGGTTATCGTAGATTGTCGCGTGCACATCGAGAAGGGAGACAGGCGTGTGGCAGACGGCGCCTTTGGGCACGTCGGGACCGGCAAGGATCATGGGAACGCCGCCGGATTCTTCGTAATGGGTAAATTTTCCGAAAAGTCCTCGAGCGGAGAGGCATTCGCCGTGATCGGATGAGTAGAGAATAGTTGTGTTTTCGTCGAGCCCGAGAGCTTCGAGTTGTTGGAAGACGCGACCGATCTGATCATCTAGGAAACGAGTGAGGCCGTAGTAGGCATGGATGAGGTTCTTGATTTGGTCGTCGGTGTGCTGTTCGGTCGCATCGAAGTACTTGCGCATGTATTCGTAATGCGGATGCGTGGGCCAGTCCTCCTTTTTCCATTGTGGAGGGCGGGGTAGCTCATCTGGGTCGAACAAGTTTAAGTATTCCTGTTTTACCTTATAGGGTGGGTGAGGGCAGACGAGAGATAGAAAAAGAGTCCAGGGCTGTTCGTCTTCTTTGTGTTCGTCGAGCCAGTCGATCGCTCGGTCGGCATTGCGAACGTCGTATTGCTGATAGGTCGTGTCGCCTTCGCCGGCGGAATTGATTCCCTTTCTACGGAAGCGAACGGGTGGGTCCTGGCGTAGGCAGCCGAAGGGATCGCCGATTCCGTTGACGACGTGAAGGGGTTGGTGTTCTTGAGAGAAACCATTGTCATCGTCTTCGCTTCGAAAATGGAGTTTGCCGATGAGATCGACGGTAAGTCCGGCATCTCTGATTTCGTGGTGCCAAGAACGCTCGCTGCCGTCGTAGGGGAACGCGTTGTCCCAATTGCCGATTTCGTGCACGTATTTGCCGGTCGCGAGCGAAGCGCGGGCGGGAACGCAAATCGGACAAGTGGTGTACGCTCGGGAGAAGCGCGTACCGCGTGCGGCGAGAGCATCAAGGTTTGGCGTGACGTTTTGGGTGTTGCCGTAGCAGCCTGCTACGTATTTTTGATGCTCGTCTGAGAGAATGAGAAGGACGTTTGTCTTCTTTTTCATAGGTTTTATCGTGCCTTGATCGGGGGGTGAAATTTGAGTTAGAGATAGATCGCGAGGGAAAAATAGAAAGAGAAAAAGCGCTCAGATCGATTTTTGCCCTTTTCGCGGCGGAACTTTCCTCCATGTAGTGGGGCAGACTGTTTATGAATGACTACACCCTAGAGAATGCGAATGGCCTAAGAATGCGGGTTTCCGAAATTGGAGGCGCCGTGATGGAGTTGCATGTTCCTGATCGTTTTGGACGGTTTGCGGATATCGTTTTGGGTCATGATTCAGTGGAAGCGTACAAGACGGGTAGTTCGTATTTGGGAGCCTTAGTAGGCCGTTACGGTAACCGGATCGCGAATGGGACTTTTTCGCTAGATGGGAACTCGTATTGCTTGGCAAAGAATAATGGAGAGAATCATTTGCATGGCGGCGACTCGGGATTCGATCGCGCAGCGTGGAAAGCGGAGTCCATTTCGGGAGATGGATTTTCGGGACTGATTCTTGGCTTTCGGAGCCAAGACGGCGAGGAAGGCTATCCTGGCAATTTGGATGTTCGGGTGACTTATAAGCTTACGAACAAGAACGAGTGGATTCTCGAATACGAA
>JAPKDW010000144.1 GCA_028822375.1 Opitutaceae bacterium
GTCGCCCAGGGCATCGTGACGCCGGATGGACGAAAGCCCAGCGGAGAGGCGTTCTGCGATGTCGTCGAGGGAATTGCGCAACCGGGAAAAGTCTGGCCAAAGCATCTCGAAGATATCCATGGTATCGATGAACCGAACGGTTCGTGATTGGCTGGGTTCTTGACTTATGTGCTTTTCGATGAATTTGAAGTCGAACCGATATATGTCGTGACCGAAGAAGGTAGCTTGCCCGGCGAAATCGGATAACATCTGAATGGCCTCTGCGGGCGACGGCGCGTTGACTACATGTTGGTCCCGCACGCGAGTCAATTTCTGAATTCGCTTTGGAATGGGTTTGCCGGGGTTTACGTAGGAAGTGAAGGAGTCTTCGGCTTCCATTCGCATTCCGCCCAGACGAATTGCCGCGACTTGGGTTATCTCCTCAATCTTTGGTCGAAGACCTGTTGTTTCCAGATCGAACGCGACCAGCTCCGTAACCCCCATAAGTGGGTGGAAGTGACTGTAATTGGCTGGATTTAAAGGTTTCACGAGATAAGTGGGAACGGCTGGTGTTTTGCTTGCTTAGACCATGCTTTGCAGGGGTCCGTTCCATTGTCGAATAGCGTTTAGGCAATCTTATAATCGACTTAATTGCTCGGCGCATGACTTTTCCCGAAAAGTTTACTCTAGGTTATCAATTCAATAAATAGGATATCCTAAATAGTTAAAGAGAGGGGTCTGAGGCTTTCCCTGATCTGATGGCCAGCAGCATTTGAATATTGGATAATCGATGAGCGATTTCTTGCGCGATTTTCAAATCGTTTTCCCGTTCCATAACGGTGCCAAGACGTTGCTCGATTTGTTCGAGTCGCTTTACTGAGGCTTCGTATTCGTTGCGAAGCGGCGAAGGAGTGGACTCTGAATTGTTCTGCGTTGATCGAATCATACCGTGGTGAGAAATGAAAGACCCCCGGGTTTTTACAAGCTATATTTTACAATTGTTTTAAATATTAGGGTTTTCTCTATTACCTCGACAGGCGTTCTTTGCTTTCGGGGCTTGTAAACCCATAGCTCTCTTGCATTGACTGGCTGGCCTATGAACGCGCTTTTATCGGGCAGAGAGATTTTGGTGGTCGATGACGAAGCCCTGTTGAGAAAGCGATTGGTTCGTTTTTTGGAATCCGAAGGAGCGAACGTCGTCTCTGTATCGAGTTTCGAGGAAGGGAAACGCGCCTTGTCGTCGATGCCGTTTGATTATGCTTTGCTGGATGTACATCTGCCGGATGGCTTGGGAATTGATCTACTGAAATTCGCGGATGGCGTTTCGTGTGTGATAATGACAGCCGATGGAGGCTGGGAGATTGCAGTCGAAGCCATGAAGCAAGGGGCGGCCGATTATATGGCCAAGCCATTCGAGATTCAGGAGATTCCGTTGATCTTGGCTCGCTGCGCGAGCGCGAAGCGGAGCGATCGGTCGAGGCAGCACCGAATGGGCCCTGCGAAAACCGAACAGGGCGGAGATACCTTGTATTTTGGGGATTCTCTGTTGGAGCTGAAAGAGCAGCTTGAACGTATTCTTACGGCTGATCGTAGATTGGGAAAGCGATTGCCACCGGTGTTGCTCGAAGGAGAAACGGGTACCGGCAAGTCGACGTTCGCTCGCTGGCTGCATGCGTCGGGTCCGAGAGAGAACGCGGAATTGGTTGTGGTGAATTGCGCGGCATTGCCGGAGAGCTTGGCGGAGTCGGAGCTGTTCGGGCATGAAAAGGGCGCGTTTACGGACGCGAAGGAAAAGCGTATCGGGTTGTTCGAAGCGGCGGATGGGGGAACGTTGTTCTTGGATGAGATCGCCAGCTTGTCGCCGGCATTGCAGGCGAAGGTGCTAGTGGCGATCGAGGAAGGAAAGATACGCCGCGTTGGAGGCGTTAGCGAAATCTTAGTCGATGCCCGTGTCATCGCTGCGTCGAATCGCAGATTGAAAGAACTCTCGGCAAGCGGTGAATTCCGAGAAGACCTGTATCATCGGCTGAATCTTCTGCATGCTCTAATTCCGCCTTTAAGAGATAGGCGGAGCGATATTTTAGCTTTGGCTCAATATTTGGGAGTAGAGATCGCTCGTCGTTACCGGTTGGATACGTTTACGATTTCAGAGACAGGAAAGGCTCAATTGTTGGCCCATGACTGGCCGGGCAATATACGCGAGCTATCTCATGAAATAGAACGGGCGATTATTCTCGGCGATCCCGAAAGCTTGGCATTTCCCGCGTTGGCGAATGTGTCGGGCGATTTGGAGAACGAATCGGGAGACAATTCGGAATGGTTGAACCAGCGTTGGCGGTTCCCGGAAAGCGGTTTCGATTTGGAGACCGCGATTGATCGATTGATTGATCAGGCGATCGATCAGGCCGACGGGAACGTTTCGCAAGCCTCTCGGTTGCTCGGGGTGCCTCGCGACTATATTCGCTATCGAAGAAAGAAGCGAAGCGAAGAACTTGGGGAATAGTTCCCAATGCGCGCGTTGGTTGGGGAGACTTTGTGGGGAATATTTCCCAATTAGATAAGTTTGCAGGAGCTTGTGGATTGGCTGTATTATTGTAACTCATTAATAAACAATAATTAATAATTAATTAAATAAACTGGCACAGGCCCTGCATAAGAAATCGCGGCAGGTGAAGCTAATCTAGCGTTTCGGGTGCCGGGAAAAACTTAACCAAAATCATTTATGAAAAAATATATTACACTACTAATCGCGGTTGCGATAACATCGAGTTTGGCGTTCGCAGTTGATGGAAAACGTGACCGCCCAGAACGTCCCAAGAGACCTACTCTAGAACAGCAGATTGAACGAATCGGCGGAATACTCGAAGATGCGGATCTTTCGGATCGAAAGAAAGCCTACCTTGAGAATCGTTTGGCGGTTTTGGGAATCCAGAGCGAATTCCGTGCGGCTTTAAAAGAGAAGATGGCAGAACTAGGAAAAGAGACCACGAAAGAAGAGCGTCACGAAGCGATGAAGACATTGCGTGAGAGTTTCTCCGAAGCCTTGCATGGTTTGAAGGTTAACCGTAGAGAAGTATTCGAACGCCGCCGCCAACATCGCAAGAAAGCGGGCAAAGAAGCGGGCGACGGTGAGTAATCGAATATAGTATACAATTTGCTAATCGAATAAACATTTTCGTTTAACCAGTCTGCGAGCTGCTTGGGGAAACCTAGGCAGGCTCGCCTTTTGGGTAAATGGGGTATGAGGGGAAGAATTAACGCAGGATTGTGGGCCTTTTTGTTGGGGGGAGTGGCTCTTTCAGGAGGCGATCCGGAAGATGAGGTTAATGTGGGTGCAGGCGAGTGGTCTGTGAGCGGTGGACTCGGTTATAAGGAGAACGTTCTATTCAGCGAGATTCTACCAGTGGATTCGGCGTTCAATTACCTGAGCGTGGAAGGCGTCATTCAAAAGGACTTCATTGAGTCCGGAGCTGAGTGGGTATCGATATTCCTATTGGACAATCGGGGTTATTGGCAGGTGGACGACTTGCCTGATGAAACCTTTGGCATGTTCTTGTCGGAGTTTGGAAAGCACATGACCGTTGACGGCAGGTTGGCAGCGAGTTTTAGCTACGTGTATCTCAACCAGGCATTCGATGCGAGTTTCGATATCCAAGACGAAAACCGGATCGTTCTGACTGCTCAGGAACCGGGATTGTCTTTGGAATGGGCATCGTTTCTCTGGCAGTTCAAGTATACGGCTTCGGTGGGCGCGTCGCGGATGTACTTCGCCGACCCGAAGGACGACTACGAGACGCTTGATTGGGAGATAGAGTTCGATTACCTGATAAGCGAAGGCGGACGGCTCTTTTTGAGCTCAAATGGTTTCGTTCGGGATTATACGGATCGAGTCGCTCGCGACCTTGATGGGTTTCGCTTGGAAGAGACGATTTTAGGTACGGACCAGCGGGGAATCGAAGGAGGATTCGGGCAATCGTTTCGCTTCTTGGGACTCGATGCGGAATTGGAGCTAGAGGTCGATTTTAGCGCACGAAAAGATCGGCATTCAGGCTACTACGACCGGGATCGTTTGAAATATGGATTGGACTGGAGTTTGGCAGGCGAGAAGTGGGATTTTGGATTAGATGTGTCGTATGCGGATAGCGAGTATCTTACTCAAATGTCGGAGGACGGCGAATTGCGAAGTTCTAAGGAATGGGTTTGGGGTTTTGAAATGGCTCGTGATATCGGGAAGAAATGGAATGTTTTTCTTCGGGCGGATGCAGATAGATCTAATTCTAATGAAACTTTTTTCAGTTATGAGTCGAATAGTGTATTGTTAGGCATGAGGTATCGGTAGCCTGCTAAAGGCATATCCTAAGGCCTATTCACTATAATTGACTTATATGACTGATCACAAAAGGGAAAATTCCCGTAGCCGAAGGACATCCATGGTTGCTCCTTTGGCTTTGACGATGATCGTCCTCGTATTTGGGGGAGTGGTCGGGATCGCGAGTTTTCAGCTAAGAAAAGACCTGAGAGAGCGCGTAGTACAGCGTTACGCGGATATTTGGGGACCGATCTCGAGATTCCAATTGGAGCGCGGCATGAATGACGAATTGCTGGGCGGCCTCAATTTGGAGGACACGATTGTCTATTCGCTGATGGAGGCGCAGGAGATCGACGGCGCATTGGGCGTCCAGGTGTTTGACTGGCAAGGACGCTATTTGGCAGGCGTGCCCGCAGGGATTGACGATGCGGATCTTGATTTCGAACTATTAGGGCGAATAGACGAAAGTATGCCTTGGGGCCGTTTTCTCAAAGCGGATGGTTTGGATCGATCGCAGTCGGAGCTGGAATTGATGGTGCCTATCTTTTCGGAAGGCGGCGAGGATTTCGGGGTTGTGGTTCGCTATTTGATGGAAGGCGATTTGGTCGCGGAGGAATTTGGAGCGATTGACGGAAAACTGGCCAAACAGGCTTTGTGGGCATTTCTAGGAGGAACGTTGCTCGTGTCGGCTGTTTTCTTATGGTCGTTTTGGAAGCTGCGACAGGCGCGTAAAGAGGTCGAGCTACGGGTCCAGCGATTGGCTACTGCGAATGCAGAATTGGCAATGGTCGCGAAGACCTCGGCGATAGGAGCGGTTGCGTCGCATTTGATTCACGGTCTGCGTAACCCGCTAGCGGGTATTCAGGAGCACATGGCATCGGATGGGAAAGGATTGGAAAGCGAGGATTGGGATGACGCCAGGCAGGCGGCCAAGCGTATGCAGTCTATGATTAACGAAGTAGTCGACGTGCTCAGGAACGAGGAATTGGATGCGTTGGAGACTTTGACGGGAGGAGAAATTGGGGCGTATTTGAAACAAAAATACGGTGAACTCGCGACACAGAATGGCTTAGATTTCGGATTGAGCATTCGAGGAGAGGTAGCCATGTCGGCGCGAGATGGGAATATCGCGAAATTGATCGTATCGAATCTGGTTGAAAACGCTTTGGACGCTACTTCCGAGGGTGGTGAAATTGAAGTGCGGATCGAGGCGGGCGAAGGGAAATTCGACTTCACCGTTTTGGATACGGGATCCGGGTTTTCGGAAATAGCCCGAAAGAATTTGTTTAATCCGATTACGACGGCCAAAACTTCGGGTGCGGGAATCGGCCTCGCAATTAGTCAACAACTTGCTCGGCATATTGGGGCAGCTTTAGAACTCCTTCGATCTTCCTCTTCGGGAACTGCGCTTTTGTTGAGCGTTCCTTCGAATTCGGGCGATAGATCTTCAACATAACTTTCAAATATCCGTTCTTAAATGATGATCAAAATAAAATTAGCAGTATTCTCTTTTATAATACTTCTAACGGGTTCGTTTTCAGCCTATTCGGAAGTCGGCAACCAATTATGGACCTTCCAGGCTGGAGATTCGATATTCGCTTCGCCTACGATTGATGGTGAGGGAAATGTTTACGTGGGCTCATTAGACGGAAAGCTGTATTGCGTCGATGCTGCGGGCTTAGAATTGTGGTCTGCGCAGACTGGGGATTGGATCGAATCGAGCGCGGCGTTGAGTCCTGATGAGAATACCGTGTATGTAGGATCTTGGGACAATAAGCTCTATGCGATAAACACGGAAAATGGAAGTACGCTTTGGAGCGTTGAAACGGGTAGTCTTATTTCGTCATCGCCATCGGTAGCCGATGACGGGTCGATCTACTTTGGCGGAACAGACGGATTCCTTTATGGCTTGAATTCGGATGGGACCTTGAAATGGGAAATTTTTGTCGGCGGGGAAATGGACTCGTCCGTAGCCATTGGAACCTCGGGCGAATTGTACGTAGCATCAAGTGAAGGCATTGTGTATTCGTTTGATGAATTTGGTCAGGAGCTATGGTCGTTTGAAATTCCTGAGGAACTGGGAGCGACAGGTCGGGAAACGCTGATCGTATCGAGTTGCATGCTATCGGGATCGGGCGAATTGTATGTCGGTTGTAGTAATTATTTCTTCTATGCATTGGATACGATTGACGGATCGATGTTGTGGAATTTCGAGACTTCTGGAGAGATCGATGCTTCTCCGACAATGAGCATCGATGGAAACATTCTGATGTCGTCTCGAGACGGTTTTGTTTATTCGTTGAATTCAGAAGGCGGTTTGATTTGGAAGACGGATATTGGAGTAAATTTCTATACTTCAGCGGTCGTAGACGAAGTTGGTAGGATCTATGTGAGTTCCTATATCAGCGAGACGTTGAGCTATTTGAATCTCCTAAGTCCGGACGGTGTAATTTTGCAACAAGTGGCATTTCCGGATATCATAGATTCTTCGGTTTCTTTAAGTCCGGAGGGGATATTGTATTTGGGAGCGTATGACGGAAATCTTTATGCTTTCAAAAATGGGGCTCGGCTATCCAATTCGGTTTGGCCGAAATTCCGTCAAGGCTTGGCGTCTCGAGGCGAATTGGGTGGATATATTGCCCCGACTCCCGGATACGAACGTTTGTATAATATTGCTTTGCGCGGGTCGCCGCTGGGTGGCGAAAACGATATTATAGCGGGATTTTACGTTGTGGGAACGGGCGAAAAAGATCTTCTGATTCGAGGAGTGGGACCTGGATTGGAATCCGTTGGCGTTTCGATGTTTATGGAGAACCCGATAGTCGGCTACCATAATAGTAACAGCTTAAAATTTCACGAGAACGATGATTGGGGCGATAGCGCATCAGCGGCTACCTTGGCCGAGGAAATGGCTCGAATAGGGGGATCTGCTCTCGAAGAAGGTTCGGCCGATAGCGCCGAGATCCTGTCGTTTGGCGAAGGGGGTTACACGGCCATAATTTCTAACGGCGGAGGTACGGAGGGAGTCGCCTTGTTGGAGGTTTTCGATGCCGACGTGGGAGCCCCCGAAGCGAGCCTGGTGAATGTATCTATTCGCGGTCGTTCAGGGCTGGGAGAAGAAGTTATGATCGCTGGATTCTTTATCGATGGCAATTTGCCGAAGCGCGTGCTGATTCGCGCCATCGGTCAAGGTCTTGAAAAAGCGGGTGTGGTGGATTTTTTGGCGGACCCGACCTTACGTTTGTTCCGGGGCCAAGAAGTGTTGGATTCGAATGACGATTGGGATGCTCATATTGAACGGAATCAACTGGAGGGATTTATGAATGCGGCCGGGGCGGGTCCGCTCGACGAAGGCAGTGGCGATAGCGCCCTTTTCGTATGGCTCGAACCAGGGCTGTACACTGCGATCGTGGCTGGCAATGGTGGACAGAGCGGGGTCGCTTTGTTTGAAATCTTCGATTTGACTGGCAAGTAGCTTTAGTTGACTGGAGGCATCGGTTTAGACAGCGTTCGTTCCGTTTTGGATGACCCGCTAAAAATTGTATTCGAAGATTCCGATCTGTTGGCGGTTGACAAGCCGAGGGGTCTTCTGGTCGAGGGCTTTGAGGGTGGCGAACGCTCTCTGGAAAATCTGGTTCGAGAGTACGCAGGCGCACGGGCTAGAGCGTTGCATCGTTTGGATCGCGATACAACGGGAGTTGTCTTGTTCGCGAAGAACTCGAAGTGGAATCGGGCATTGTCGGAGCTGTTTGAGAAAAAGAGAATTCGCAAAGAATACTGGGCAATCGTTCGCGGAAGTTGGGACAAGCGTATCAACAGGATAGATACTCGAATTTGCCGTCAAGAAAATGGACGATGGGGGAATTCTAAAACGGAGGGAAAAGCGGCTTTAACGACCTTTCGTCTCCTAGGTCAGGGGGGCGAGTTCTCTTGGGTTCAAGCGCTCCCGAAGACCGGACGGACCCATCAGATTCGTTTGCATTGTCTCGCAGCAGGCTGCCCGATCGTGGGGGATCGATTTTATTCCGATGACGATAGTAACCCGCTTCTTCTACATGCTAGAAGTCTTTCGTTCCCCCATCCCGATGGCGGTCGCGAAGTCCGATTGAATTCGGAGCCTCCGGGTAATTGGAGCAAGTGGCTGAGTATTTTCGAGAAGTGATTGAAGAATGGTTTTCGGGTCAGGACTTGCGGTATTGATCTAGGGCGGTTTTGTTAGACTCATATGTTACGCGTGTATTCATACAAAGGATGCGATTCATGTCGCAAAGCGCTGAAGTGGTTGCGGGAACGCGATGTGGAATTCGAGAATTTGGCTATCCGCGAAACGCCGCCGAACAAGGAAGAGCTAGAAGCGATGCTTGGGAGATACGAAGGAAACCTTAAAAAGTTGTTTAACGTATCGGGACAGGATTATCGGTCTCTGGGGTTGAAGGACAAGCTTCCGGATATGACCAAGCAGGAGGTTATCAGTTTGCTGAGTAGCAACGGTAATCTGATCAAGCGACCTTTCTTAATTGGCGAGAAGATTGCTTCGGTTGGGTTCAAGCCGGACGTTTGGGACTCGCTAGGTTTCTAGGCGTTCTTCGTCGGACAGGTCGCTGTGTCCCAAATGGCGTTCGGGCGCAATTGCGTCGCGAACCAGCTGTTTGACTTCCTTGGCTTCTGGGAATCGTCCCGCTTCTTTGCGTGAAAAGAGAAGCTTCCCGTCGAGGCGAATTTCCAGAATTCCGCCAGTGCCTGGCTGCAGGGCGACTTCGCCGATTTCTTCAGCGAAGGTCGTTAGAAGTTCTTGAGCTAGCCATGCGGCTCGCATCATCCAACGGCATTGTTTGCAATAGAGAATTGAAATTCTAGGTGATTTGAGATCGCTCATTAAAGAGCGATCTCAAGTTCGAATGCTGAAACCTGCAACTGAAATCGATTGCAAGACGATGAACTAGAAGGCTAGTTCAGCTCTGCTTGTTCGATGAGGTTTTGGATACGGGAAATCGGCTTACGAGAGGCCCGTTCACTGAGTTTGGTAACGATATTCAGTGCGGCGATTCTGTATGCTTCGCCGAGGGTCGGAAAGTTCATGACGTTTTCGAGGAATACTCGAACGTCGTTGTTATTGATAATCGCCATTTCTCCGACGTGGATGAGGTCGGTCGCTCCTTCGGCTACGATGTGTACCCCAAGGATTTTCTTGCCTTCGGGGTCGGAGATCATCTTGAGAAGACCGTCTTGGATTCCTGCGATCTGTCCGCGCGCTACTTCGTCGAAGCTGGCGCGACCGATGATGATATCGTCTCCGTATTGTTCACGCGCTTCCTGTTCGGAAAGTCCAACGCTAGAAAGTTCCGGTACGGAATAGATGCCAATGGGCACAAGTTCGAATTTACTGCCTGGATCCGTTCCTAGGGCGTGACAAATAGCCCGGCGGCCTTGTTCCATGGATACTGATGCGAGGGACGGAGGGCCGATCACGTCGCCTACGGCGTATACCCCCGGGACGGGAGTTTGATAATTTTCGTCTACGGGAATAGTTCCGTTGCGACCAAGTTCAATGCCCAGATTTTTCAAGCCGAGTTTTTCGGTATTGGCGATACGTCCTTGAGCTACGAGCATTTTGTCGCTCGTTATTTCCATCCCGTTTGCCAGTTTGGTTTTGACTTGGGAAACGTTGTCGCACTCTACGCTTTCGTAGCTCGTGTCCCCGATGTACTCGCCGCCATGAGTGGTGAAGTGGTTTAGAAATCGCTCGGTACACTCGGGTTCCATGAACATGAGTGGCCTTGGCGTGCGGTCGAACATGGTAACCTTTACGCCGAGTAGTGAAAATATGGATGCATATTCGGCTGCTATGACGCCACCGCCTACGACGGTGAGAGAGCGCGGCAGGTAGATCATGCTGAGAATGGAATCGCTATCGAGGATGTTCTCGTGGTCTACGGGAATGTCGGGGGGCGTCCTTGGGCGCGATCCTGTCGCAATGACGATGTTCTTGGCCTTCAGGTAACTTTGGGCGCCTTTGATGGCGGAAAGGGAAATGGTGTTGGCGTCTACGATGGCGGCTCTTCCGTGAAAATAGGAAATGCCATGACTACGGATGTATTCGGCGATGAAGTCGGTGTACGATCCGAGTACGGAATCGAGGCGTCGCATCAATGTGGATACCTCCATGTTGTCTTTGAGGTTGAAATCGAAGACGTCCGCATTGCGGCGTAGGGTAGTGATGGTTAGAGCGGCTTCGCGAAGCGTTTTGCTTGGGATCGTCCCGTGATGGACACACGTTCCGCCAACTTTGCGTTCTCGATCGATGAGCGCGACTTTAAGTCCGGCGCTAGCTCCTTGGATAGCGGCTTTTTGACCACCAGGGCCGGATCCGATTACGATTAAGTCGAATTCCTCGTCTATGGTCATAGTTCCATTGCCGATACGACGGCTTTTACGTCATCCTTTTTGTCGAGCAGATCTTGGGCGTCGTCGGGATAGAAGTTCAAATATCCGAAAACAGGATCCTGTGTGAGTTCCACTGCATTGAAATTGGCGGGATTGATGACCCAGCTGGCGAGTAGTTGCGACAGGTAGGTTGCGGCCGACTCGTCTTTGAAGCTCGGAGCGCTTTCGTATTTCTTGAAGTATACGGTCGTTGTCTGGAGCTGCTCGGGCAAGTTCCAATCGACCGCGACTTTAGCGGCGATCTTGCGGTGGAAGGCTCCGACTAGTTGGGCGAGGTATTGCTTTTCTAGATCCAGGCTCTTTTCGTTCGCCATTCGGGCGATTAGTTGGACC
>JAPKDW010000434.1 GCA_028822375.1 Opitutaceae bacterium
GCAGCGTGTTGGAGAAATCGAGAAAGCCACCTTGCCATGCTCCTACGGTTCGCAGGCTCCCAAGGTCATAAGCGATAGTCGTTTCATTGCCGAGATTGATAACCAGGGCATTTCGACTGCTGTGTCCCGGAGTGTCGCCATTAACCGGTGAAATGAGGGCGTTTCCGAAATCACGCAGGTAACCCACTTTTGCCAGAGCCTCCTTTTTTGCCAACGCTTCGTCCAGGCCTGCGGGATTGCTGGGCATGGGATCCGTATAGTTGTCGCTAACCGATATATAATGTTCGGGCGCGAGTTGCTTAACAAGTCGTTCGCGAATGTAATGAATAACCTGATACCGTTGGGTCGGATTCAATTGAGGCGCTGCCATCATGTTCCGAAAACCATGAGTGACCGTCTTGAACATGGAATAGGGGTCGCCGCCGTTTTCCATGGGGTTTGCGGTGAAGGCCCGGGCCAAGGGGTTGATCGGTGGGGTAATACCGTCCTTACTGTGGCAGGCTATACAATTTAGTTCATACAACTTTTTGCCCTCATCGAGGTAAGCCTCATCCCGATCGCTCTCAGTAAATCTGGCCAGAGCCCGATGGTCTACATTTTCGAAGTCATTAAAAGCTACCAGCTTTGTATCCGGAGATTGTCCTTCGTAGAGTTCCTGAACCGCTTCTGCTGTGAGTTCGCTTTCATAAAGGAAAAACTCGTCAACGAGTCCACCAAAGTAGTTGCCGTAAGTTTCATCAGGAAATACACGAGCGCCAAAATGATAGTTATCGAAGTTGGTCGCATAACCCAGCCATTGGCGTTCACCTTGTCCGACTAATTTTCCGTCGATGTAGAGAGCTGGCCCATTGGCTTGCGAGTAGGTCATGACAGCATGGTGCCAGGGACTCTCTCCCGTTACCTCGCTTGAAAAGGTCCAGCCTTCAGGGTGCTGTTGATTTAAACTTCTGTTTCTGAATTTACCTGAAAAAATGATTTTATTTCCTTCATGGTGTAGGCGCAGGATATCGTTACTCTCGGCATCGATGACGACTCCCAGGAGATCGCCTGTTTCCGTATCACTCAACTGAAACCAAAGCGATGTTGTCCAACCAGCCTGCTCTCCTTTGGGCACAGCCCGGAAATAACCACCGCTCAAAGCAAGGCCGGATTTCCCGGTATCAAACTCCGGTTGTTTCGGTTCCTGTTCTCCCTGGCCAAGTAGGCTGGCGCGCAAACCGATCGAGCAGAGGAGGAAACCAAGTAGACAGCGGGTGATGGGTGTTCTTAGGAAATAGAGCATGGGTAAAATGATGAAGGTGAATCCCAGCCGTGATCATCGCCCATCAAAAGGATAATATTGGGCTTAGCTTGTTTTGCCTCAAGCGAGATCCCTAAAAGTAGTAGAAGTAGAAAAAGTTGTTTCATATATCGTCGAACGTCTCTACCTGGTGCAGGTTTATTAAATCCACTAAGCTAGTGAGCTAACAAGAAAAACGAGAGCCAAGAGAATAACGCATAAAAGAGAAAGTTTGGCTATTCCTTACGAAGATCGATGTGGTAAACTGCGGTCTTTTTCCCGTCAACCTCAATGAAACACTCGAGCTTGAAAGGGCCCGCAGGGATGCTTATCTCAGAAAATTCGAAGCTATTTTGAAGCTCCTTTTTTCTGATATTTTTATTATAAGTGGCATCGCCCACGATAAGAGTGAGCTTTCCTTCAACAGGCTCTTCGAAAATCGTTTCGACCGTGTATACGCAGTCTTCGGTCGCTTTGAGCTGCCAAAAGCCTTGCGTGCCCCAACTACTGCCTTCGGTCGGCCGCCATTCTTGTTTAGTGAGAAAAGTAATCGCCGGAGCTTCTTTGCCTAAGATGATATTCGCTTTAGCGAAATTATCGGCACGCGTAGTCGAAACGTCGGCGAACCATTGATCGTAGGCCTTTGTGAGACGTTTTACGACTTCTGGATTTGTTGCCGATAGCTCTTCTTTTTCACCTGGATCGCTTGCAATATGATAGAGCTCGAACGGGACATCTTCAAGGCGGGCTGTGTTTTGGAAACCGGTGGGACGAACCAGCTTCCAGG
>JAPKDW010000012.1 GCA_028822375.1 Opitutaceae bacterium
CGTAGTGTTCATACCGACTTATTAAACAGACTCTAAACGATGGCATCGTTTGAATATAGCCGCTCGGAGATCGGCCGCTACCAAAATGTCCTAAGCAAAAGAAGCACACGTTTTACCAGCGTTTCGATTTTCGTTTCGCTTCGGTATAGCCGGCTTCGACTCGTTTGGTTTCGAGGTGTTTTTTAAGCTTCGCTAACTGCGACCCGTATTTGGGATCGCCTGCCAGGTTGTTGAATTCTCCCGGGTCGTTCTTTAGGTCGAATAGCTCCATGCCTGCGGATCCGAAGCCCCATTGAGTGAAGCGCCAATCGTGGGTGCGAATGGATTCGCCACCGTTACGGCTGATCGTGAAGGCGAGGGCTTTCTTCCATGCGTTCGTTTCGGGATCTTCGAGCAGAGGGACCAGGCTTTCACCTTGAAGGACATTGGGCGCTTTAAGCCCGGCGAGTTCGGCTACGCTCGGGTAGAGATCGACGAGTTCGGTGATCTGTTGCGTGGCCTGCCCGTGTTGGTCTTTCAACCACGGAACGCTGATGATGAAGGGTACGCGGGTTGCCTCTTCGAAGAGATGTTGCTTTTGGTATTTGTGGTGCTCGCCCAGCATGTATCCGTGGTCGCTGGTGAATACGACGATGGTGTTTTCCTTCAGCCCCAGCTCGTCCAGGCAATCCAATAAGCGGCCGACTTGGGCGTCCATGTAGGAGACGCTGGCGTAGTAAGCTTCGAGCAAGCCTTTGTGCAGCTCGGGAGTGATTCCGTAGGTGGTCTCGTTGTTTTTGTAGGCTCGTATAATCTCCGGCACATCTTCTAGGTCGTCTGCGGGCACAACCGGGGCGATCATTGCGTCTCGGTCGTATCGATCGAAATATTTGCTAGGGGCGACGAGCGGAACATGCGGCCGGACAAAACCGCAGGCCAGGAAGAAGGGATTGTCTTTATTGCGTTTGATAAATTCGATGGCGTGACTGGCCGCCATGCCGTCGGCGTGCTCGAGATCTCCGCCGGTGGCTTCTACGCCAAGAAAGGTCTGAGATGTGTCATTCTTGGGAGACCAATTGGTCTTTTTACCAGGAACGTTGTGTTCACCCGCTTTGATGTTCACTGTTTCGTCCCAAGAATGAGGATCGTCACTTTCGGCAGTGCCGTCGGTAATTTCATCGGGAATTCTCATATGGTAGATTTTGCTGACGCGTCCGACCTGGTAGCCGTTTTGGCGGAAAAGCTGCGACATGGTGACGACATCCGGCATGCTTCCTCGAAGCGTTCCAACGTTGCCCATCGTTCCGTTGGTGTAGGGATAAAGTCCGGACATGAGAGACGCGCGCGAGGCGCCGCACACGGGGTATTGGCAATGCATGTTCTCAAATCGAACTCCAGCGTCGGCAAGCTTGTCTAACTCGGGAGTCTTGCACTGTGGATGCCCAAAGCCGCTTAAGGCGGTATTGAGGTCGTCTGATATGATGAACAGAACGTTTGGTTTCTTGTCCTCCGCAAGGCCGGTCAGGGCTAGAGCTAAGGTGAGGCAGGCTAATGTCAGTTTCTGGGTACGCATGTATCTCATTTTTAGATTGAGGTTCTATTGAGGGTTGGCTTGCGGGTAAATCAGCTGGATGGCTGATCCTGTTGGGCGCATGTCGGAAAAATTAAATAGGCCGTGGCGAAACCGACAGCGCTTCCCAGGCTCAGGAATATTGGTATTCCTTGGAAGTGGATTCCTAATCCGGTTCCGAAGATGATTCCCATTGCGAGTCCTATAATCGAAAAACGGATACGAGAATTCCGTATCGTTTCTTTGGTTTCATATACTTTCTCTAGTACGAGGAAAAAGATGATGGAGGGAACGGTAGTGGCTATGATTGCCTGAAATCCATAGGCGAAAAGAGCGGGGAAACCTTCTGAGATCGATAGGGTTCCCGAAAACAATAGAGACAATACGACCACGACGGTTCCCAAGACTGGCGGAATGAAAAGGGCTCCGAGGAATCGAAGCAAGGGGTAGGTCCATTCTGTTTCACGGTTTCTCATTGGTTGGATTCAATACCTAGGTTGTCGATTGTGTCGAGTCTATCGAAAACGGTCGTATTGGGAAATGCGTGATATTCAGGTCGACTTGCCGCCGGGACCTGGGCGTCGCGTCCCGACTCGTATTCTCAATCTCTCAGAATACCTCGCTGGCGCGAAGCGTCAGTCGACCGACAGGGAGAGGGCTTGCTCCGGGGATCTTTATTCTAAATGGGGGGGAAGGTCTATAAGCGCTTCGAAGGGTTCGAAGGGTTCGTTCAAACACCAGGCGACGCCTCGAAGGATGATGGCTTGATATGTCGGGCTATTGCGCATGGTATCGAAGTGGCCGAGGACTGCACCGAATGTACGACCTCCTTTGGATTTTCCGATGGAGGGGTGTTGGACGGTCCAAATTACGGGCCATTTTCGGTCGGCTTCCTCTTCGGGAACTTTGGGGGCATTCGTTTCGCCGAGGATTGTGATTTTGCCGCGACTTCCTTTTTGTAGGTTCCAGTAGAGCTCGTCGGTGAACGTTATGCTCTGAGGAAAGTCGCTAAAAATCTGGCTAGTGGTATCGAGTGTGACTTTATGGTTTTCGAACTTTCCCCACTTGGACCTTGTCGCGCCTTTGTCCCAGCAGAAAGCGAAGCCGATACGGTTGGCCCATTCGGTGTAGCTTCCTCTTTGGACAAGTCCTTGGTGCAGAGCTAGTATGGATTTGCCGCGTTTGAGGTGTTGGTCGATTTGCTGGAATTGCGATTCCGTTAGATTGTTTTGGGTTAGGAAAAAGACTACGAGATCAGCGCTGGCCCACTGTTCGTCGGTGGGAAATCCGTTGATTGCTTGGCCTCGCAGGTTGTCGATACGGTTAAAAAGATCGGCCATCGAATTCGCAAATTGACCGTAGCCGTGAGTGAGGAGGGGGTGGTCGGGTGCGGACCAACAGAAGAGCGCGTTTTGAGGGGTGGATATTTTTGCGTCGCTATGAAGCTGGGCGTCAGGGCTTTGGGGTTCGGCCTGGGCCAGAGATGCTAGAAATGTCAGAATTGCGAATATAGCTGGGGTGCTGGCTTTAAGAAATGGATACATACAGCGTTTTGTTGGGGATTGAAAAAAAAGGCCGGACGCTGACGTCCGGCCTTTGAACGTAGTAAGCTGAAGGGGGTCTTAGGCGTTCTTCAAATCGTTGAAGAGTTCGAAACCTTCTTTGGGCGTCAGGTTGTCGTGGACGACTCCGCCGACGGCTTTAATCATCGCTAGGGGAGCCTCGGACTGGAAGACGTTCCGGCCCATGTCGACTCCGGCTGCCCCGCACTGGATCGCGTTGTAGGCAAGCTCAAGCGCTTCGAGTTCGGGGAGCTTTTTGCCACCGGCGATTACGACGGGAACGGGTGTTGCCGCTACGACGTTTTCGAAGCCTTCCGTGTAGTAGGTTTTGACGATGCTTGCGCCATTCTCTGCGCAGACGCGGGCGGCGAGGCCGAAGTAGCGTGAATCGCGGGCCATGGCTTTGCCGACTGCCGTCACTCCCATTACGGGGATACTGTACTTCTGCCCGATATCAACCAAGCGGCTGATGTTGGCGATAGTAATGGCTTCGGTGTCGGCATCTCCCACGGCGATCATTGCAGCCATGCATGATGCATTCATGCTGATGGCTTCGGCTTCATCGATCAGAACGTTGTGGTTCATATCGGTGAGAATCGTCGTTCCTGTGTCCGTGCGAAGGCAGATTGGCTTTGTATTGCTAGCTGGGATACAGGAACGAATCATTCCACGGGTTCCCATAAGGCAATCTGCGTGTTCGGCGAGGGGAGCGATGTTAATGTCGATGCGCTCTAGCCCCGAAGTTGGTCCCATGAGGAATCCGTGATCGAAGGCAAGCATGACGGTGCGTCCCGACTTGCGATTGAAGATTCGGGATACGCGATTCTTTATACCCCAGTCTGTGCTGTTGAGGCCTTTAAGGTAAAAGGCACTCGTGTCCGCGGGTGTGTTGAGCCCGAAATTGTCGCCGTCTCTGATATCGTCTAGATCTGCCATTTTTTATTGAAGGTTTTTAGGTTTTAGGAATTTAGGTGTTTAGGAAATAGATAAGGTCTTAGCCAACGTATGCGGTGGCGACTTGAAACATTATGGATATGGAGACTGCTCCGGGATCGGGGTGGCCGATCGATTTTTCGCCGAGTGTTTTGGCGCGTCCCATTGTCGCGATCATTGCTATGGTCGCTTCCATGCCTGCAGTCGCTCCGTCGCTGACGGCCTTCATGGCTTCGGGTAGCGATAGGCCTACGCTGGCTGCTGCGGCTTCTTGAGCTCCTGCTAGCGCGTCGACCATTGTCTTGTCGCCTGGTTTAGCTCCGCCGAGATTAGTGACTCCTTCGAGCGCTGCGGTCATGAAAGTAGAGAGGCCTGCGGCGTCGAGGCTATCGGCATCGCCTAAGGCTGTGCCGCCATTTTGATAAAGGATGCCCATGACTGCGCCTGAAGCTCCGCCCATGGTGCTCATGAGGGTAATGCCAGTGGTTGAGAATACTTGGCCAACTGTCGTTGGCTCGAGGGTTTCGAGTTGAGTTTTCGCTGCTGTGAAGCCGCGTTTCATGCCAAGGCCGTGGTCGCCATCGCCTAAGCGCCGATCGGCCTCCGAGAGCAGTTCTTCGCTTTCGATAATCTTATCGGAAATAGCGATAAGCATCTCTTTAACTTCGTTGGGGCTTAAGGTCTCTTTACTCATGGTAATGGAATTGGTTTATTTGGATGGTAGCGGCCGATCTCCGAGCGGCCATTGGTTGAGGAGTTTTTGCGGCTGCTTGGGACAAGCAGCCCTACCTTTGGTGTTTTAGAGTTTCGTGTAGCCGAGGGATGAGCAAGGCGCGTCCCATAGTGGTTTAAGCGTGTCGTCGACTTTCGTGAGGCTGATCGATAGACCGGCCATTTCTTGGCAGGTGACTAGCGGTCCAAGCATGACGTCGTAGATGTTAATGCCTTTTGCGACGAGTAGTTCTTTGACTTTTTTCAAGACGATGAGGCACTCCATCATTGTGGTAGAGCCGAGGCTGTTGATGAGAACGAGTACGTCGTCGCCGGATTCTAAAGGGAGGTCGTCGGCAAGGATTAGGTTGAGTAGCTTTTCCGCTAGATCATCGGCGGACATCATCTTTTCGATGCCCACGCCCTGTTCGCCATGGATGCCCATTCCGATTCCGATGGAGTCTTCGTCGAGTTCAAAGGTTGGTTTGCCGGTCGCGGGAATGGAACCGGGAGAAAGCGCAACGCCCACGGAACGCGTGTTGTCGCGAGCTAGGGTTACGAGTTCGACGAGTTCTTCGAGAGACTGGGCTTTGTCGGCGGCTGCGCCGGCGAGTTTTACGATTGGGATGAGGCCGGCGATACCGCGGCGGTCTTCTTTGGCGCTTGGCGGAGCGGAGGCGACGTCGTCCCAGATGAGTACCGTCTCGACTTTGATGCCTTCGGCTGCGGCGATCTGAGCGGCGATCTTGAAATTCATGACATCGCCTGCGTAGTTACCATAGAGAAACAGGACGCCGTTGCCTTTATTTACGGCGCGGGTGGCGTCCAAAATGATATTAGGGGGAGGCGCGGCGAAGATGTCTCCGCAAGCTGCTCCGTCTGCCATACCGGGTCCGATGAGGCCGTGGTAGATTGGTTCGTGTCCTGTTCCCCCGCCCACGAGGAGGGCGACCTTGTTTTCAACTATGTCAGTCAGGGCGATGGCGCCGGGGCCGACTTTTTCGACGGAGCCGTTGTAGTAATCTACTAGTCCGTCGACGAGTTCGCTCGCTGCGGCATTGGGGTCGTTAAGTATTTTTTTCATATTTTAAAGAGGGAGGGCTGCCCACGAATCGCTCGAATCTGCACGAATGGATTCAGTGGAGGTTGGTGTCAGATTGAAACTCTAATAAACGTAGGATTATAGGATATAAAAATTCGTGTTAATTCGTGTGATTGCTACGCCATCTGCGCTTCGTTTCGTCGTGGGGAAATATTAATTGGGTTAGATGATTCGATCGTTGCCGCCGTCGACAGGGATCTGGGCGCCGGTGGTTTTTCCGAAAACGGTGGAGGCTAGGGCTACTACGACGTTTCCTACGCTACGGGAAGTGATCTCGGTTTTCATGAGATTGCGCTTCTTGTATTGCTCGACGGTGATTCCGTATCGTTCGGCTGAGCGTTCGAGCGCTTCTTTGGTCCAGAGTTTCGTGTCGAAAACGGCGTCCGGGTGAATGATGTTCACTCTGACGCCATCGGGCGCCAGTTCCAAGGCCGCAACACGGCAGAGCTGAGTGAGTCCGGCTTTCGCGCAAGAATAGCTGGCAGCTCCGGCTCCTGGCGCGTTTACGTTGCGGGATCCCATTAGGATGATTGCGGGATCGATTCCTTTTTTGACGTAGGGAATAGCGTGTTTGAGCAGGACCTGATGGCTGGTGAGATTGACCTGGAAGCTACGGTCCCAGTTGTTTTGCTCCATGTCTTCGAGGTAGGCTCCTGCGGTGAAAATGCCAGCGTTGGAGACGACTATATCAAGTCCGCCGTAGGTTTGGATGATCTGTTCGATCATCGCTTTGACCTTGGGTTCGTCGGTGAGATTGATAGTGATGCCAAGCGCTCCGATACCTGCCATGATATCCATGATCTCTGGATTGATATCCGCTCCGATTACGCAGGCGCCCGCTTCGGCTAGCGTGGTGGCAGTCGCTAATCCTATGCCGGCTGCCGAGCCGGAGACGAGAGCGATTTTACCTTGGAGGGTGAGTGGCGGTGTCGAGGTGTTGGAAGATTCCGGAAGCGCTGGGCTCCAGGATGCGTCAGCCCCGGCTAGTTGATTTGCTTGGCTGGCCCGGGAGGCTTTTGCGGCCCGGGTGGCGGTTTCGGTTTTGTTAATTCCGAAACTGAATAGTCCGCGCTTTGCCCAAGCTACCTGTTGGAGGTCCGTTGCGGATCCGAGGTTCGCTTGGTGGTCGCCTTGAGTGATTGCAGAGCTAGCTCCTAGAACCGTTTTCGCGTGTTCGTTGTTGGAAAGGTTTATCGCTGCTGGCGAGTCGTCGAGATGTCCGACTTGAGCTTGCGCTAGCTTCATGGATACGGCTTGCCGCAGTTCTGCAAATTCGATTAGCGATGCGGATTCTCCACTCGAAGTGGAATGAGAGCTGTTGGATTGCGCTTCGAAGAAACTCTGGGCCTGTTCGGTAAGCTGCAGCGATCGTTTGTAGGATTGTTCGGCTTCGTCGTGAAAGGCGAAGAGGCCGATGCCTTCTACGATGATTCCTTCGATTGATTCGAGATCGCTTGATTGAATGAGGTTAGCGAGCGAGCGAGCTTGTTCCGAGAGCGATGATGCGGCTGGGATAACGAGGACGCGTTGTCCGTAAATTTCTTCGGCGAGCTGAGCGCAGTTGGCCTGACGGACGAGAGCTAGAATTGGGGCTGCACAGGTTTGGTCGACGAATCGAGCGGGTATGGCTCCGTGGAGGAGGGCTTCGAGGGGAGCGGGTTGGTCGAGAGGGCTCGTGGCTGCGAGTTGCAACTGGGTTGCGCTGTCGTCAGCGGACAGGGAAGCGGCAGCGATGATTTTGAGAAGGCTCGCTTGCGTGAACGCGCGTAGGTCGCTTATACTGGGATTTTCGTCAGCGTGATCGTTTTCTATGATCGCGAGCTGAGCTTCGGTTTCGCCAAATGGGTTTTGCGCTTCGGTCTTAACTGAGCCAATGCCGCCTAGGCCATTGGCGAGAGTCTCGGTTTTCGCAATCAAGCTCGTGGCGTAGACTCTTGCAGAAAGAGGGTCGCCGATGAGGTTTCGAGCGTCTTCGTTGTTCCACTGGTTTTGCATATTCTAAACGTTTCCGTAATTAGCCAATCGCTGGCGAAAGGGGTGATTTTAGGCTAGATTATGGGGGAAAGAGCGTTTTTGAGCTAGGATGATTTCCGCAATGATTTGTACAATTCCTGCAATTGGGGTCGAGGCGAAATGGGGGTTCCTTTGAGGTAGGTCAAAGCGCTTCAGTTTAAGTGTAGCGTTTGCGGTAGGCGGCTGGGGTTGTGTGCAGAACGCGGAGAAAGGAGCGGGTGAAATGGCTTTGATCGTAGAATCCGCAGTCCATGGCGATGGCGGAGATGGGCTCGTCGCTTTGGCTCAGGGCGGAGCATGCTTGTTGGATGCGATAGCGATTGAGATATTGGATGGGAGTGAGGTGGAAGCTTTTTTTAAAGTGGCGTTCGAAGGCGCTGAGGGAGAGACCGCAAGCTTTGGCCATGTCGATCAGTTTGATTTCGTTGGGGTAGTTGGATGCGATGTGGTCGATCGCTCGACTGAGGGCTGAGTGGTGAAGCGCGTTCGTATTGCCTTCGAATTTGCGCGTTACGCCTGATAGCCCACAGACATGGCCGTCTTTAGAATAGAGCGGAACCTTATTGGTTATATGCCATTGGATAAGCCGCTGGGATGTGGTGATGAGCTCGACTTTGTTTTTTACCACGTAGCCTTCTTCTATGACGCGTTTGTCGTCGGCGGCGTAGCTTTGCTCGATGTCGGTAGCGAAGAAATCGGTATCGGGGCGTCCGATGATTTGCTCTTTGTTGTCTAGCCCCATGAACTCGGCGAGCTCTTGGTTGATGTAAATGAAATGCCGGTTGGCGTCTTTAACGAAAAACAGCAATCCGGGAATGCAGTCAAACAGGAGCTGACCCGCATTCGAGATACGGTTTTCTTCGATGAATTGGGATAGCGAATCGTTGGTCGGCACGAGTTTCTTAAGGTATTGAAAGCCCTGAAAGCCCTTTTGCGACAGGAAAGTTGGAAGCCTTTCGGGCCATGTTGCAACGACGCAATCACCGAGATGCGATCACGGCAAGTTCAATGATTAGAGAGGCGATTGGAAGGATGCGTTTGAAAGTGATATCTGTCGAGTTTGCTTACTCGCCGGGTGAGAATGGTAGGGCAGCATCGCCGAGGCTGCAGCAGTGCATTGGCTTTTGTTTAGGCTTCTCTGCGGCCTCGGCGATGCAGCCCTACCGCACAACGCGACCGGAGCCGCCGCTATTCAAGAGGGCTTCGACTTCGGCGCGG
Organism: Opitutaceae bacterium; assembly: GCA_028822375.1. Classification (GTDB taxonomy): domain Bacteria; phylum Verrucomicrobiota; class Verrucomicrobiia; order Opitutales; family Opitutaceae; genus Pelagisphaera. The sequence goes on from JAPKDW010000012.1 coordinate 9,089, forward strand.
GTGGAGAAATTGAAGTCGCCGTAGATTGAGTGGGCAAGGCAAGAGGATGCGACGGCGAAGGATATCGCTGTTTGCGAATCTTGCAGACCGGGTGTGTTGAGGGCGTAGATGAGACCAGCTCCGAAGGAGTCACCTCCGCCGACGCGATCGACAATGTTGCGAATCTCGTAGGGTTGGTAGGCGTTGCCGGAGTTGGGGGCGAAGTAGCCGTAGTCCGATTCCTTATCGTAGAGCAAGGCTCCCCAATTGTTGTGGGATGCGGAGATGCTTTCGCGAAGGGTAATGGCTACTTTGGATACGTTTGGAAATTGGTTAACGATCTCTTGGGCGACGGTCGTGTATTTGCTGGCGTCAATGCGGCCTGAGTGGACGTCGGTGTTTTCCGCTTGGATTCCGAGGATGTCGGAGGCGTCTTCTTCGTTGCCGATTAGGACGTCGACGTAGGGAAGGATGCGTTGCATGGTCTCGCCTGCAAGGTCGCCGGCGGAGAGGGTAGGGTTCCATTTCCAGAGTTTCTTGCGGAAGTTGAGATCGCAGGAAACGGTGATCCCGGCTGCCTTGGCGTGTTTGACGGATGCGATGGTTGCCTCGGCGGAGATTTCGGAAAGCGCGGGAGTGATGCCGGTAGTGTGGAACCAGGCTGCATCGGTGAAAATGGTTTCCCAATCGTAGGCGTTAGGTGAGGTGAGGCTGACGGATGAGTGGTCGCGATCATAGATGACGCGACTGGGGCGTTGGTTGGCTCCGGCTTCGACGAAGTAGAGGCCGAGGCGTCCTTGATCGGTCAATACAATATCGCTAGTCTCGACTTTGAGGCCCCGCAAGTTGGCTAGGCAGGCCTGGGTGATGTCGTTGTCGGGGATCGCGGTGACGAATCGGGCGCTGCCGCCGAGCATCGCGATCGAGGCGGCGACGTTGGCTTCGGCTCCCGCGAAAGTGAGGTTGAGGTCGCCTGGCAATGCTTGGCGAAAACGATTAAAGCCAGGAGGGCAGAGACGCCCCATTATTTCTCCGAAAGTGACGATGGTATTCATGACGATGTATTTTTTTGCCCACTAATAACACGAATGATCACGAATTAGACTTGGGGTTGAAGGGGAGTTTTTAACGGATAAAGGGTGGGTGTTCTATTTCTCTTATAAGTAGTGGAATTCGAAAGAAATTCGATTCGTGCTGATTCGTGTTATTAGTGGGCAAAATTGTCGTCTAGCTCCGTTCGTAGGTAAAATCAGGCTCTTGCGGCGTCCGCGTTTTCGCGGGCTTGGCGGGCGTTGGCTTCGATCTGGGTCCAGTTTTGGGCGGCGATTAGGTCGCGGCTGGCAATCCAGGATCCGCCGATTGCAGAGATGAGCGGCGAGGCTAGATAGTCGCTCATGTTGTTGGCGTTAAGGCCGCCGAGGGGGATGAAGTCGATGCCGATGTGTTGGTAGGGGGCGGCCATGTTTTTGAGATGCTTTAGTCCGCCAGCGGTTTCGGCGGGAAAGTATTTGAGCGTCCTGCAGCCGAGTTCGATGCCTTGCTCGATGTCGCTCGGAGTGACGATGCCAGGGCCGAAGGGGAGTCCTTTATCTTGGGCGTACTCTACGACTCGGCGATTGAGTCCGGGAGCTACGCCAAAAGCAGCTTTGGCTGCGACAACTTCGTCAACTTGATCTGTGGTGAGGATGGTGCCGATGCCGGCTAGCATTTCGGGCACTTCGTCGCGAATGGCTCGTAGGGAATCCAGAGCAGCGTCGGTGCGAAGCGTCAGTTCCATCGCTCCGATGCCTCCTCGCAGCAGGGCCCGAGCGAGTGGGACGGCGTTCGCTGCGTCGTCAATTACGAGTACGGCGATGATAGCGGATTCTTTGATTTTCCGATGGAGTTCTGCAGGAAACATAGGTTTTTTGGTAATTTTATTTGTCAGTATAGTTGACAAAATAATCTGAATAGCAGACAGATTGAAATCCAAACGGATTATGTCAATCGAATCTCGCAGTCTCGCCACGTCATTGTTCAAGGCCTTGGATTTGTTGGGTCTTCTTAATGCTCGGACGAGTGGAATAGGGATCGCGGGAATCGTTGAGGAGATGGGCTTACCGCGCAGCAGTTTGCTGCGGATGTTGGATAGTTTGGCGCACTACGGTTTCGTGGAGCGGGATGAGGCTCGGGTGTATCGAGTCACTTCGAAGTTTCGGGATTGGAGGTTAGAGGACGGGGACGAACGTTTGAAGACGCGGCACCGATCTTTGATGCGGCGCATTGCGGACGAAGTCGGGGAAATGGCAGTGTTGGGACGTCTTCAGGGGCGACGGATTTTGCATGTTTCGCATGAGGAGCCGGATTGTCGGGTTCGAGTGATCCCGCCGGAGGGAAGGACGTTTGCTATCGATCGAATGGCGATGGGTAAGTTGATTTTGAGTCAGCGTCCGGATCTTGTGCCGAATGATTGTTCGGAGGGTTTGCTCGCTGAGATCACAAAAGCGGGGAAGGAGGGATTCGCTTGGAATCGAGGCGAATCGGAAGAGGGGATTATCGCCTGGGGAACTTGGCTTGGAGAGCCGTCGCCGCTAACGCCGATGTTGGCGGTCACTTGGCCGGATTTTCGTTTTTCCGAAGATTCGCTGGCGAAGGTGAAGGAGATTATGGGAACCGAATAGGGCTCGCTCGGCTTCGAGCTCTGGCTTGCTGGTTTGGGATGGCTCACAGGCGGTGGTGGCGTCGATTCCGCTTGGGGCGATAGCTAAATAGGTAGAAGCGTTTCGATATGTTTTAGGATCGCCGCGACTTTGGGGATCGTTTGGTCGGCGGAACTCTGGGAGCTTTCGAGGATTTTCGCTAGCTGTCGAAGGGAGTTGGTTGAGACGGCAATCTTGGTTTTTCGTTGGGAGTCTTGGTTGTTTTGGAATTCAGTGGATTGCTCGATCGCTTTGGTGAATTCGGAGATCGCATGGGAGAGCGATGATTTGTCTTGGCGATTGAGTGTTGCCAGAAGCGAATCGCGTGTTTCCTGGGGCGTACGAATTGGTTCTGTCGAGTCGACGCGCTTTCTCGTAGTAGCTCAGTGTTGAATGATCTTAGAAATGCTTCATTGCTGATGGGCGAATTCGGGTGAGGCTCGTTTCAGCAAAAACGTGAGCCAGGCAGAGGCTGCAAGCGATGGCGAGCGTGTGGCATCGGAGTTTGGATACGGCTAATGTGGGACGGAGTCGTTCCATGAACTTCTCTGCTACGGAGAAGTCTTGAGTTTCTTAATACCTCGAGCGAGCAATTGAGGGGGCATTCCTCATGGGCGTGTGTTGGGTTCGCTAGTTGGGACGAGAGAAAATACGGATATTTACGAGCTGCTGCCGAAAGATTTTCGGTAGGCGAGGGGCGAGGTTCCTTTTCGTTTTCGAAATTGCCGCGCGAAGTAGTTGCTGTCGTTGAAGCCGACTTCGAATGCGATTTGCGAGATGGTAAGGCGAGAATTCCGCAGGAGCCCCATGGCTCGTTGGAGGCGGAGTTGGATGAGGTACTCGAATGGCGAGAGGCGTGTGGCTTTGGCGAATGTGCGGATGAAGTGACTGCGGGACTGGCGCGACATTTCGATGAAATCTTCGAGCTTCCAGTCTCGGGCGCAGTCTTGCTCCATGCTGCTGATGACCTTACCGACGCGGAGGAGGGCGGCTGAGTTCGTGGATTCGGATTTCTGGTAGGAGCGCGAGAGGAAGACCATAAGGTCGATTAGCTTACCGAGCAGAGCGGATTCGTAGCCGTCGAGGCGTCGGTCGACTTCGTCGACCATTTCGAGGGCGATTCGTTCGGCGCGAGATAAGGCGAGGCGCTCGAGGTGGAGGCGACTGGAGAAGCGGTGTTGCTTGCGGAATACCGGTTCGAGCAAAAATAGGGCGCAGTAGCCGGGCATTTTCAGGAGGCGACTTTCGGGCAATTCGATTTGCTTGGGATCGTACATAATGTTGATCATCTCCAAGCGATCGCGTTTGTGAAAATAGTGATCCTGCTGGCCTTGGAGGAGGAAGGTATCCCCTGCGGCGATGGGGAACTCGCTACCGTTAAGCCAGTGGAGCGCGGTACCGCCGGTTATGAGGACAAGTTCGTTGAAATCGTGGGCGTGTTGGACTTCAGTAAGATCGTGCTCGTGGGAGGGTTCGCTTGATAATCCGGTCAGCACGCGACGGGCTGTGATCGGGTAGGATGCGTCTTCGAAGTAGTTTTCACCTTTGGCTAGTATGCCGGTCATGGGGTCTCGGTTTTATTTGATGGAGTAAGAATGAGGCTAGTTTGAGCGAGGTCAATATTACGTGGGACAATAATGCTAACTTTTGAGACAATGATTAAGGCTTATCGATATGTTTTCGTGGCATAATGACAGAGTCCAGGAAGGTCAGCGGATTTTTCCTCGTCCAAATTTCGATCGGGTGGAAGCCCTGCTATTCAATAAACCCTACAAAGAGAAAATAACTGCGATGAATATTATCAAAGGCGACAAAGAATACTTCCCCGGAGTGGGACTAATCCAGTACGAAGGCCGAGATAGCGACAACCCGCTTGCATTCAAGTGGTACAATCCTGATCAGCAGATAGCTGGTAAATCGATGAAGGAGCTGTTTCGCTTTGCGATCGCTTACTGGCATAGCTTTTGCGGAACAGGCGGCGATCCATTTGGTCCCGGCACGAAGGAGTTTCCTTGGAACGAAGGTTCCGATGCAGTGAGTCGCGCGAAGGGCAAGATGGATGCGGCTTTTGAATTCATCACTAAGATGGGAGCGCCGTATTATTGCTTCCACGACTTCGACTTGGTTGAAGAAGGATCGAGCTTCGCGGAGTCCGAATCGAATCTGAGGGCTATCGTCGAATTCGCGAAACAGAAGCAGGCTGCTTCTGGGGTTAAGCTGCTTTGGGGAACGGCCAACTTGTTCAGCAATCCTCGTTACATGAATGGTGCGTCGACGAATCCGGATTTCAATACGGTGGCTTATGCGGGAGCTCAGCTGAAGAACGCGATCGACGCGACGATCGAACTCGGCGGCGAAAACTACACATTCTGGGGTGGTCGCGAAGGATACATGTCCTTGCTTAACACGGACACGAAGCGTGAGAAGGAGCACTTTGCGCGTATGCTAACTATGGCTCGCGACTATGCTCGTTCACAGGGATTCAAGGGTCAGTTTTTCATCGAGCCAAAACCTGCGGAACCGTCCAAGCATCAATACGACTTCGACTGCGAAACGGTAATCGGTTTCTTGAGACAGTACGATTTGCTGGAGGACTTCAGTCTCAATGTTGAGGTTAATCACGCTACATTGGCAGGGCATACTTTCGATCACGAATTGCAGATGGCGGCCGACGCCGGATTGCTCGGCAGTATCGATGCGAACCGGGGAGACTATCAGAATGGTTGGGACACGGATCAGTTCCCGATGAACTTGAACGAGCTGACTGAAGCGATGCTCGTGATTCTTAAAACCGGCGGATTGAAGGGCGGAGGTGTTAATTTCGATGCGAAGACGCGTCGTAATTCAACAGACCTAGAAGACCTGTTCATCGCTCACATTGCGGGCATGGATGCGTTTGCTCGCGCGTCGTTGATAGCCGAGAAGATTTTGAATGGTTCGAAGCTTCCGGGGCTTAAGACCGAACGCTACAGCAGTTTCGACGCGGGTAATGGAGCTAGCTTCGAGAAGGGAGAGCTGTCGCTCGAAGGGCTATATGCTATTGGTAGCGCCAACGGCGAGCCGAAGCAAATCAGTGGCAAGCAAGAACGTTACGAGCAGATCGTGAACGATTTTATCTTCTAGAGTTGCTCATTCGGCTATTACGGCCGATTGACTGGATAATTTGCGCGAGACTTGGCTGATTGCCTGGTTTCGCTTTTTTGCATCTGAGGGAAATGGCCGCTCGGAGATCGGCCGCTACCTTTTGATTAGCTCGGGGCTTATCCAGGGATGCTTTATTGGTTGTCCGAAGCTCTAACCCTTAAAACTACAACGTTGTAATTTTAAGGGTTAGAGAGTCTTAGAGACTGTTTAATAAATCGAAGTTTGTCGCAGACCCCGACTCGGCGGCGGCTCTACTGCCTAATTGTAGGAGCGGGTTTACCCCGCGATAATGCGTGTCGATACCGCAAAGACTAAAAATAGCGGGATAAACCCGCTCCTACACTGACTTATTTAACAGTCTCTAAGGTTATTTGTGTTTTGAGGATTATCTCTATTTTCTCAGGCAATAAATTTTAAGCAATAAATGCTTGCCAGAGAAAAATTAGGATGTATCTCTGTTTTCATGTCTAGTGTGCTTTTGGAAGAGGCGGCGGGTCTGCCGATGTTCAATTTCTCGATTTTGCGAGAGATTCGGAAGCGGGCGGAGATGACATTGAGCGACTTGTCGGAAGCGAGCGGGGTCTCGATTGCGGTGATCTCCAAGTTGGAGCGGAATCAGACGCAGGCGGAGGTTGAGACTTTGTTTAAGATTGGGCGCGTATTTGGAATGCGAGCGACGGACTTGCTAACCTTGGCGGAGGCGCCGCTTTCGAATCGTAAAGAAGCGGAGTTCTATGATGCGGACGGTTTTCTTTTTAGGGCAGTACGTTATGCGAATGCAAATTGCTTGTTGGGCGAAGCGCTCAAGGGTTCTAGCATTTCGAAGCCGGAGATTCACCACGACGATTACGAAATTTGCTGGGTATTGAAAGGCGTCTTACGGCTGACCTTGCCTCAGGAGACGCAGACTTTGTCGGTAGGGCAGAGTATCCAGTTCGACGCGATTCAGGAGCATAGCTATGAGGTGCTCGAGGACTGTCAGTTCATGATCGTTCACATTAGAAAAGATAAGAGATACTAGATTTGCATGAAAATTGACACTACGCTTTCACCTGAATCGTTAACAGGTCCTTTGGAACGCTTTTGGGAGCTTTCCGGGCAAAAAATCGATCTGATTGAAAAGGAGTATGATACTTCTGATGGATCGCCGGTATTTACCATTGATGGGAAATATTCGACGCGCGGTTGGACGGAGTGGACCGAGGGGTTCGTCTATGGTTCGGCGTTTCTGCAGTTCGATGCGACTGGCGATGAGCGTTTTCTCGAGCTCGGGAAAAAACGGACCGTGGATCGGATGGCGACCCATGTTAGCCATATCGGCGTGCATGATCACGGCTTCAATAATTTAAGCTGCTATGGCAATTGGCTTCGATTGTTGAATGAAGGGAAAATCGAAGGTCCGCAGGCGGAGAAAGACTTTTGCGAGTTGGCGCTTAAGGTTTCGGGAGCCGTTCAGGCTAGCCGTTGGACAAACACTCACGACGGTGGCGGGTACATCTATTCGTTTAATGGGCCGCATAGTTTATTCGTGGATACGATTCGCAGTTGCCGAATCGTAATGGTCGCTCATGCATTGGGGCATGTTCTGATGGGCGAGAATGATTCGCCAATCAGTTTGTTGGGCCGAGCTCTTGATCATATTAAGGCGACTGCCCAGTACAGTGTGTTTTACGGAGAAGGTCGTGACAAGTACGACGAATGGGGGCGGACGGCGCATGAGAGTGTTTTCAATACGAACGATGGCCGATATCGCTGCCCGAATGCTCAGCAAGGGTTTAGCGGATTCACTACTTGGACGCGCGGCTTGGCGTGGGCGATGGTTGGGTTTGCCGAAGAGCTGGAATTCCTGGAAACGCTTGAAGGTTCTGAATTCGATGCGTTTGGCGGTAAAGACGCGATTAAAGAAACGTGTCTTAAAGCAGCTCGAGCAACCTGTGATTGGTTTATCGAAAACACGCCTACCGATGGCGTTCCCTATTGGGATGGCGGGGCGCCGAATCTTCATCGTTTAGGCGATTGGAGAGAGCGTGTTTCCGATCCGTATAACGAATGGGAGCCGATTGATAGCACTGCTGCAGCTATCGGAGCGCAGGGTTTGCTTCGTTTAGGGCAGTATTTGGGAAGGGATACCGAAGACGGCGCGAAGTATTGGCAGGCGGGATTGACGAGTATGCGCTCATTGCTGGCGACGCCTTATTTGAGCGAAGCAAGCGATCACCAAGGATTACTCCTTCATTCGATTTACCATGAGCCTAATGGTTGGGACAATGTTCCAGCTGGGCAGAAAATCGCCTGTGGCGAGTCGAGCCAGTGGGGCGACTATCACATCCGCGAAGCTGCTTTGGGTTTGCAACGAATCATTAAAGGAGAGGCTCCGTACACGTTTTACGGGTGCCTGAGTAAATAGATTAACTGTTTGATCGAGGAGTATTCAATATGTCCGATTTATCTAAACTGTGTATTCATAGCATAACGACTAAACCGTTGGGTTTACGCGAAGCGGCAGGCAAGTATGCGTCGGCGGGCGTGAGCGCCATTTCGGTTTGGCAGGACGCGGTGGCGGCCTATGGCGAAAACCACAAGGCGACTGGCGAGATGATCCGTAGCGAAGGAATTGACGTAGCGTGTTACGTTCGAGGAGGGTTCTTTACGGCTTTGGAAGGTTCGGGTCGCTTGAAGGCGATTGACGAGAATAAGCGGATTATCGATGAAGCGGCTGAAATTGGCGCTCCTTTGGTCGTGCTTGTTTGCGGGGCCACGCCGGGACAATCGCTTTTCGAGTCGCGCAAGCAGATTACGGAAGGCATTGCGGAATCGGTTAAGCACGCCGCTGCTGCTGGCATTAAGCTAGGGATAGAGCCGCTTCACCCAATGTATGCGGATAGTCGCAGCGCAGTGAATACGATGACTCAGGCGAATGCTATTTGCGATGAAGTCGGGCATCCGAATCTTGGAATAACGGTAGATGTTTTCCATACCTGGTGGGACGATCGGCTCGAAGCTGAATTGAAGATAGCCGGTGAGAAGAATCGGATTTTTTCTTTTCACATTTGCGATTGGAAGAACCTGCCAGAGGATATGCTCAATGATCGGGGCCTTATGGGCGAGGGCGTTATCGATATTCCGCAGATTCGAAAGTGGGTAAATGAATCAGGGTTTACTGGATACGAAGAAGTTGAGATATTTTCGAACCGTTATTGGGCCATGGATCAAGACGAGTATTTGGAGAAAATCAAAGAAGCGTATCTCGCGACAAAGTAATTTAATATAAGAACCTAAGCATTAGGAGAATAAAATATCATGAAGACACATAAGGTAGGCATTATTATGAACGGCGTCACTGGACGCATGGGTACGAATCAACACCTCTTACGCTCTATTGCGGCTATTATTAAAGAGGGCGGGGTTAAGGTGAACCCGACTGAAGTCATTATGCCTGATCCGATTTTGGTGGGTCGTAATGAGACGAAGCTCAAGCAGCTTTGCGAACAAAGCGGTGTTGAGAAATACACTACGGATTTGGATAGCGTGATGAAAGATGATCGTTACCAAATCTATTTTGACTCGCAAACGACCTCTCGTCGCGCTCAGGGCGTAAAGGATGCAGCAGCGGCTGGTAAGCATGTTTATTGTGAAAAGCCGACCGCGATTGATGTTGAGACGGCGGTTGAGCTTTCGGATATTTGCAAGAAGGCGGGCGTGAAAAATGGCGTGGTGCAGGACAAACTTTGGCTTCCAGGTCTCGCTAAGCTTCAGCGGGTAATCGATTCGGGTGCCTTGGGGCGGATTTTCAGCGTGACGGGAGATTTTGGATACTGGGTATTCGAAGGCGATAGTATCCCGGCTCAGCGTCCTTCTTGGAATTACCGCAAGGAAGATGATGGTGGAATAATCATAGACATGGTTTGCCATTGGCGCTATGTTCTTGCTAATCTCTTCGGTAAGATCGAATCGGTATCCTGTATTGGAGCGACTCACATACCTGAGCGTGTGGATGAGTACGGGAAGTCTTACAAAGCGACGGCTGATGATGCAGCCTACAGTACATTCCAGATTGAAGGAGGTATTGTAGCCCACATTAATTCAAACTGGTGCACTCGCCCACGTCGCGACGATTTGTTCATGATGCAAGTCGATGGCACGAAGGGATCTGCGGTCGTGAGTTTGCGTGATTGCTGGATTCAGCCTTATAATGCGACTCCAAAACCAGTTTGGAATCCGGATATCCCACAGCCAATCGATTTTTACGAAGGTTGGCAGAAGATGCCCGAGCAGGAGAATTTCGATAACGCGTTCAAGGTGCAGTGGGAGCTTTTCCTTAAGCATATCGTTCTCGATGAGCCGTTCGCTTGGGATTTGCTTGAAGGCGCTCGTGGGGTGCAGCTAGCAGGGCTGGCCCTACAGTCATGGGCGGAGCGTCGTTGGGTCGATGTTCCTGAGTTGGGCTAATCTTAATTTGTAACGAATTATAAATACGAGCAGAGAAACTATCTCATGAGTAAGAAAACCGTTTTAGTAACTGGAGGCTCTCGAGGCATTGGTTTTGGTATAGCTAAAGCCCTTGCGTCCGAGGGGTGGAATATCGTCATCAATGGTATGCGCCCCGAGGAGTCTGTCGCTGAGTCAATTGGCGAGCTGAAGGCTTTGGGCGCTGATGTGGCTTATGCTCGCGGCGATATTGGTTCGGCTGAAGGGCGTGAAGGTATTCTTTCAGTGGTTCGCTTGTTTACGGGCGGAGCGTTGAATTTGCTCGTCAATAACGCTGGCGTAGCACCGAAACAGCGTCTCGATATTTTGGAGACGACTGAGGAGAATTACGATTTCGTCTTAGATACGAACCTGAAAGGAGCCTTTTTCCTTTCTCAGGCAGTAGCTCGAGATATGGTCGAAGCCAAGCAAGCGGATCCATCGTTTAGTGGTGGAATCGTCAACGTTTCGTCGATCTCCGCAACGGTGGTGTCAACGAATCGAGGCGAATATTGCGTGGCTAAAGCGGGTTTGAGCATGGTTACTCAATTGTTCGCTGCTCGTTTGGGCGAAGAGGGGATTCCGGTTTACGAGATACGTCCGGGCGTTACGAAAACGGATATGACGGCTTCGCCTGAAGTGACGGCTAAGTATGATAAACTCATCGCGGAAGGTTTGTGCGTGACCCGTCGATGGGGATTTCCGGAAGATATCGGCAAAGCCGTGACATCATTGGCTCGTGGGGATTTTCCTTACTCCACAGGTCAAGTGATCATGGTTGATGGCGGATTGACGATTCCTCGGCTTTAGTTCGAGGCGCGTTTTGCCTAGAGAATTTATTCCTGCGCTCCTTTTTGAGGATGCAGGTTTTTTCGTCTTATCTAGGGTTCTTTGGAAGGTCGGGCTTCGGGCAATTACATCCGCTGTTGCAGTCGCCTGGCTTTTTCTTGAAGACGAATCGTTTTACAAGAAAGGCGATAGCGATAGCGATTATGCCGAGAATGACTAGGATTTCTAAATGTTGCTCCATGGATGAAACCAGTTGACTTTGCTTACGTTAAACTGAAACTCGGTCTCAACAAGCACAAAAGGAGACATGTTTTGAAAACTCTCAACGATCTAATTGCCGGACAAACTGCGAAAATCGGTTCATACAAACCGACGCTTACTGCTGCCCGACGTCTTATGGAATTGGGTCTGATGCCAGGAGTGACGGTGCGATTTATCAAGTCAGCTCCTATGGGTGACCCCATTGCGTTGGATGTCGAGGGACGCCAGTTGAGTCTGCGCCGCGAGGATGCGGCTCAGATTTTTGTTCAACCGGTTTCGAATTAGCGACTTTTCGGTACGTGTCGTATTCCGCAAAGAGTGATTCCGGTGATGTCCGCCTCCGTCGCGTCGCATTGATTGGCAACCCGAATACGGGCAAGAGTACTTTGTTCAATTGCTTGACGGGCATGCGTCAGAAGGTGGGTAACTATCCGGGCGTAACGGTGCAGAAGAAGACTGGGATTGCTCTGATCGGATCGGGAAAAGTTGAAATTCACGATTTACCTGGGACTTACAGCCTGGCGGCGGCTTCGCCAGACGAGCGAGTGGTAGTGGATGCTTTGCGAGGAGAGGTTGAGAATTTGGATCGTCCGGATTTGGCTTTGTGCATTGTCGACGCTACGAATTTGCAGCGAAATCTTTTTCTCGCCTATCAGATTGGCCAATTGGGATTGCCGATGGTGTTGGCGCTGAATTATTGGGATTCTGCCAAAAAACGCCAGATCGAGGTGGATGTCGAGGAGCTCAAAAAGCGTTTGGGCATTCCAATCGTACCGATCTCGGCCTCGCGGGCTGAGGGCGTTGCTGAGCTGAAGGTGGCGATTGCGGAGGCTTTGGAAGAAAGTCCGCTTTTGTTGACGCCGATTTGGCCGGAAACGGTTAGTGATGCAGTCGAGGATGCCAGGGGATTATTGCCTCAAAGTTGCGATGAACGTATGGATGATGCATCGGTTATGCGCGGCATATTCGAAGGGGATGATCAAATTTTTATTCGCGCAGGAGCGTCGGCAGACGAAGCTCACGACGCTTTGGAGCATTCGAAGAAAGCTCTCTTTAAAGGTGGCTTGAATCCGGCTAATGCTGAAGCGGTACTCCTGTTTCGCCATATCAAAGAGATCGTTGAACCCTGTATTAATACCAGTCAGTCGCGACGCGCTGACGGGAGTGAATCGATTGACGGATTGCTGACTCATCGCTGGTGGGGGTTATTGGCCTTTTTGGCTTTAATGTATCTGGTCTTTCAATCCGTTTACAGCTGGGCCGGGCCCTTCATGGATCTGATCGAAGGAGGCAAGGGGGTCGTTCAAGAGGCGCTCTCCAATTTCTTGTCTCCGTGGCCGATGATCGAGAGTTTGGTGACGGATGGGATTATTGAAGGCGTGGGGGCGGTGGTGATCTTTTTGCCTCAAATTCTTATTCTATTTTTCTTTATCACTCTGTTGGAAGATACTGGATACATGTCGCGAGCCGCTTTTCTAATGGACAAACTGTTCAGTTGGTGCGGCTTGTCTGGCAAAAGTTTCGTTCCTCTGTTGTCGAGCTACGCTTGCGCGATTCCGGGGATAATGGCTACGCGTACGATTCAGGATCCCAAGGCGCGATTGGTTACGATATTGGTAGCTCCGTTTATGAGCTGCTCTGCGCGTTTACCGGTATATGTCTTGTTGATCGGAGCGTTTATCGAGCCTAAGTATGGAGCGGGGATAGCTGGGGCTACGTTGTTTGGGATGCATTTTGTAGGCTTGATCGTGGCGATGCCTTTTGCGTATCTGATGAATCGATTTGCGCTGAAAACCCCACCTCAGCCTTTCTTGCTGGAGTTGCCTAATTATCAGATCCCGAAGGTCCGGGATGTTCTGATTCGAATGTATAATCAGGGCAAGGAATTCGTGGTCAATGCGGGCACGGTGATCTTCGCGATTACGATCGTGATTTGGGCTCTGCTATATTTTCCGAGATCGGAGTCCATCGAGCTCGAAGTGCAGGACGTTTTCTTGGAAAGCCTGGCGTCGGAGCACGGATGGACTGCTGCTGAAAGCCGAGCGGAACTGGACGCGAGTGAGGATTTGCAGGAGGCCTTGGAGTATCAGGTTTCCTCGGCCTACATCGAGCAGAGCTTTATGGGACGAATTGGCAAAACGGTTCAGCCAGTATTTGCTGGAGCGGGTTTCGATTGGAAGATTACGGTTGGCGTGATCGCGAGTTTTCCGGCTCGAGAGGTGCTCATTTCGACTTTGGGAATCATTTACAGCCTGGGAGGAGACGTGGATGAGGAAGCGGGTGATTTACGCGAAACGATGGCCGGTCAAACTTGGTCGTTCGGACCGAAGGCAGGAATGCCGATTTTTACGATTCCCGTGGTTATTGCCATTATGGTGTTTTTCGCGCTTTGTCAGCAATGCGGTGCAACGCTGGCAATTATCGCTCAGGAAACGAGTTGGAAGTGGGCATGCGTGTCCTTCGGATTCATGACTTTGCTGGCGTGGCTGGCGTCCATCCTGATTAATCAGGTTGGCTCGATGATTTAGCTTAAATCGAGGTAGGCAGATGTTTGCTTACGTTTGCCCGTTTTTTTTGCGCCGATTGGCGAGTCCTTCGAATGCCTGTTTTAGGCTGGTTTGTAGGGTGGACAGGGCGATTGGCTTGCTGACGAAATCGTCGATGCCCGCTTTGAAGGCGAGGTCTTGTTCGGTCTTCATCGTACCGGCGGAAACCCCTACAATCCAGGGTTGATCTTTGGGTTCGCAGTCTTTTCGAATTTCTTTGGTCGCGTCGAAACCAGAGAGTATTGGCATATGCATGTCCATGAGAATGACGTCGTGATTGCCATCGAGAAACCGATCGATGGCCTCTTGTCCATTGCTAGCAAGTTCGGGCGTGTAGCCGAAGCGGTCTAGCATGGCTCCGATCGTCTTGAGATTGGCAAAGTTGTCTTCAACGACTAGGATCGAAATGGGATAGCTCGTATTGAGCGTTTCGGTGTCAGGATCTTTCGCTTTGGCTTCTAGGGCGGAATCCTGAGCGATTTGGAGAGGGATTGTGAACCAGAATTCGGAGCCTTGATTGGGCTCTGAGTTTATGTGAATCTGTCCGTCCATTAGCTCGACCAGATTTTTGCAAATGGCGAGTCCGAGTCCGCTGCCGCCGAATCGACGGGAAATGGACGCGTCCACTTGGGAAAACGGTTTGAAGAGTCGATCCATCTTTTCCGGTTCGATTCCGATGCCGGTGTCCTTGACTCTGATTATAAGCTCCACGGAATCCTCGTTTAGCGATTCGGCGGTTGCGATGATTTTGATCGAGCCTTCTAGCGTAAATTTGAGAGCGTTGTTGACGAGGTTCAGGACAATTTGGCGAAGTCTAGCGGAGTCTCCGATGGCGATTTTCGGGACGGATGCATCGATCTGGGATTCAATCGTGAGGGAGCGTTGCAGGGCTTTGCTTTTAAGGAGAAAGACGCAGCTGTTGATGCAATCGCTTGGGGAGAAGGGAATGGATTCGATTTCAACTTTGCCCGCTTCGATTTTCGAGAAGTCGAGAATATCGTTGATCAAGGCCATTAGGGTATCGCCGCTCGATCGGATGGCTTCGAGCATTTCGCCCTGGTCGGAGTCGAGGGGAGTTTCCTCGAGAAGATCGATCATGCCGATCATTCCATTGAGGGGCGTACGGATCTCGTGATTCATGTTCGCGAGAAAGGCGCTCTGCATGTCGATCACATTGCCTGCGGAGGCAAGGGCGGCGAGTTCGGTAGAGATTAGGCTAACGGATACGGCCTGGAGCGATTCAATTTTGTAGGCGGTGCCGTGGTAGAAAACGAAATCGCCGGATTCGTTGGGGAGTGAAATGTTCGGCGAAGTTGCATTGCCTTCGACGAAAGCGCTTTGCACGAGTTTTGCTAGCTCGAGCGATTGTTCGGCTAGTGGCTCATCCCTCGACACGAGGTGGGCACTGGCTTCGCTGGACTCCAGTAGATTCAAGTCTCTATCGAATATAAGGGAAGCGATTGATCGGGAGTTTAATGGCATCTAAAATTGGATTGCAGCCGTGGATCTTTGGGCGAGGCTCTATTCAGGTATTCGCTGATCCAATCGTGGAATTTGGGGTGATCGTAGCGAGTGGTTTCACCTTTAGCTAAGTCTTTTAACAATCTTTTCCTAGAGAGATGCTCTAGAAGAATTCTCCGAGTATAGGTTTATCAGTATCTTTACGTAAAATACCGGCTATCGCTTGTCTTTGGCGTATATGGAAACCTTGGCTTCGCGGTCACCGAGGATTACTTTGGCCCGTTTAAGAGCTTTGGCGGTAGAGAGGGTGGGATTGCTTTCTTCGTCGGTGAAAAGATTGATCGGGTTGATGACATCGACGAGGCCAGATTTTTTCAGAATTCTCATGGTGTCGGGACGAACTTCGCTCACAAGCAATATTCGTTGGTGCTCGTTCATGTATCTGATCAGTTCTTCGAGAGCCATACAGCTAGTGGCGTCAAGGTTGTGAGCGTTCCGTAGTTTCATAATAACTACCTTTAGATTTGGAGCGTCGCTTACTCGCCGCATTTGGTCGCGAAAGAGTTCGGCGGCGCCGAAGAATAGCTCGCCTTCGACATGGACGATGGAAACCTCCAGGTTGCCGCGGTCTTCTGACTCGTCGCGCTTGCCTAGTTTGCCCTCGTCATCGAAGGCGTATTCGACGATTTCGGGATTGGCTACTTTTTTGATGAAGAGCGCGATCGAGCAGACGGCTCCGATATAGATTGCGAAATCTAGGGCGAATACGAGTCCGGTAAGGAAGGTGACGTAAAAAGTGATGCTATCGGACCGCGTGGTTTGGGTCACCATTCTGAGTTGGTGCTTGTTGATGAGCGATATGCCGATGGTAACGACGACAACCGCTAGCGACGCACTGGGGATGTAGCCGATTAGCGGACCGAGCAGAATGGCGCCGAGCAGTACAATGATACCTGCGTAGAGGTTCGATAGCGGTGTTCGAGCGCCGCTGTTGGTGTTGAGTTGAGAGCGGGTTAGCGAACCCGATGCTACCATGCCGGAAAAAAGCCCGCAGGCGATGTTTGCCATTCCTGAGCTGAGCATTTCTTGGTTGCTGTCAAGGCGAGCTCCTTCGCGGGCCGCAAGCGATTTGCCTATGGAATTTCCTTCTAAAACACAGAGGAGAGCAATGGCCATTGCTATGGGGAGAAGGACCTTGATCGTGCCAAATTCGAGATTCGGAATGGAAGGCCCCCATTCCGAAAGATTCAAGCTCGGCATGAGCGTCACTTGCAAGGAAGGGTCTATCTTCTGGACGACAAATGCGACGAGAGAAGAGAGGACTAATGTGATAGCGACTGCAGGTAGTTTCTTCGAGACCCTCTGAATCGCGATGAATATGAGAAGGGTGATTACGCTGAGCCCGAGGGTCGGCATGTGGGTGTTGCCGATGTGGCTAATTGTGGTCGTAATTACATCGATGAACGTGGAGGCCTGTTCTCCTGGCGAGAATTCGAAGCCTAGCGTTTTCTTAATTTGGTTGGCGATGATGAGCGCCGCAGCCGCGGTGATGTATCCGCTGATGACCGTACGAGAGATATATTGGATCAACGTGGCTACGCCGAGGTAAGCGCCGCCGACGAGGATAATGCCGACCAGTAATAGCAGGAGCGATATGTAGCCCACGGCTTGACTGCCCGCGAAGCCAAGCGCAGCGAACGAACTCATGACCATGACGGAAGTCGCGTTGGTAGGTCCGAGTACGATGAATTTCGATCCGGCGAAGTACATGCCGACGATTGAAGCGATAACCGATCCGAAGAGGCCGTAGGAAAGCGGTAGCCCGGCTATCATCGCGTAGGCCATGCCTTGAGGGAATGCTAGCAGGGCAACGTTGAAGGCGGCTCTAGCATCGCCGACCAGGGACTCGCGATTGTATCCAGCAGCGGTTTTGCGCAGAGGGAAAAGGTCGAGCCGAGTCATGAAGCTTCGTTTGCGGGACGGAGAATTTTTAATGGAGGAAGCGTCAGCCATATAGCTTGCGACAGCTTCTTTGTTGATTGAGGAGAAATCGAGCTAAAATAGCTGTGGATTTCGACAGATCGAGCGATCGAGGAATTCGGTATCGTTTCATTCTTCTAGCGTATCGGCGTTCTGTCATTGCCGAACGAGAGAAAAGGTTTCAATGATGACGGATTAATGAAATCGGAAAGCGAACAGATCCAACCAATCCCGTCGAGTCGTCGAGGGCGCGTTTATTTGTTTCTAGAAAACAATAAGGTGGTCTTGGGGCGTGATCCTGATGGTCGCTGGGGGACTTTCCTGGAAGGACCGGACCTGGAGAATTTGGGCGAAATTATGCCCGCAGGATTAAGGCCGATCGAGGTCGGAAAACAAGGAGGGACTGCGCTTGCATTTGCGGTGATGGATGGGGCCGTTCAGGAGCTAGACGAATCGCATCGAGCGTTTTCTCTGAAAGAAGTGTACGAGCTATCGGAGTCCGGTAGCTCGCTTGCGGATAGTTTGCTAGAGGACTTGTCGGTTATTCGCGAGAACGTGATTCGAATTCCCTATCTCTATTTTAAGGAGACGGATTACATCTATCGCTTTCGAACGGATAAACAGCGAAACAAGGAAATCTATCACATCGATGATTCGTCGTCCGCGCTTTATCATAGCTCCTTGTGCGAAGCGATCAAAGCGGTCAAGCGCGCGAAGGAACGTTCGGCGTCTAGCCCTGCTACCCTTGATTTTGGAGCGGTCGAGTATCTGTTGCCGAGCCATTTCGGATTTTGTCTGGGTGTTCAAAATGCGATTGAACGGGCGTATGAAACGATTGCTGCTCATCCTGGAAGACGCGTCTTCATGTTGAGCGAGTTGATTCATAATCCGTTTGTGAACGAAGACCTGAAAGCTCGCGGATTACGTTATTTACAGAGCGATAAAGGTGTCCCCGCGATTGACCCGGAATCCGGTAAGTTGTTTTGGGATACGTTGACGGATGAAGACGTCGTTATGATTCCAGCCTTCGGAGCGCGGGATGAAGACAAGGTCAGGTTGATCGAGCGCGGCCTACCGATTAACGCGTATGATGCTACTTGTATGCTTGTAGAAAAAGTGTGGAAGGCGGCCAAGCGTTATGGGCAACGAGGGTTTACCGTGGTAATTCATGGCAAGGCAGAGCACGAGGAAACGAAAGCGACGTTTTCGAATAGCGCGAAATACGCTCCGTCGTTGATTGTTCGAGACATGAAGGAGGCAGCGTTGTTGGCGAAGGTGATTCAGGCGGAAGATCCCGATGATCGAGCACGTCTTTTCGAGCCGTTTCGAGATCGATGTAGCGCTGATTTCGATGTGAGTCGTCATTTCGAAAAGCTAGCCTTGGTCAATCAAACCACGCTGTTGCGTAATGAGACGCTTAAGATTATCGCGTATTTGGAATCGGCATTAGAAGCGCGTTATGGCTCGGCTCATATTGAAGAGCACATGGCGATGAGCAGCAAGGGCGACACTCTCTGTTATGCAACTCAAGTGAATCAAGATGCGCTGGCTCAGGCGATTGCAGAGCCAATTGATGTCGCCATCGTCGTTGGCGGTAAGAATAGCTCGAATACCTATCAGTTGTATCGAATTTGCGAAAAAGCCTTTGGCCAACGGGCTTTTTATATTCAGTCGGAAGCGAATATTTTATCGAAGGGCGAGATCGAGCATTTCGTGTTTCCTTACAATCCAAGCGATCCTAAGCAAGGGCGAATGGAGAAACGCTCGTTTCTTCCGGATGAGGATCGGCCTTTGCGAGTGTTGATGACCGGCGGCGCTTCATGTCCGGATGGATTGCTTCAGCAGATAATCGCCAAGGTAAATGGTTATTTCGAATCTGCGAATATAAAGTGTATCGAAGATGTGATTACAGATTTCGAACGCCAGTCGTAGAGAGGGGGTTCAGTTGTAATTGATCTATTGATAGATTTCGAGGAGCCAATCAAACGTTGGTTATACGCGTCAAAGAGCCTTAGAAACTGCCGATTAAGTGTTGTCGGATCGGATTTATCCAGCGATCCCACTTTTATTTTTATGCGAATCGAAACAATCGCGGGGGGTTAAACCCGCTCCTACAGAGAGGGACAGAGCGACCTTTCGACCGACTAAGCCGTTTCGTGATTGATGGCCTTATAGTCGATTTTTGATCTGGCCGTTGCCGGATAGGAGAACGGCTATTGAGCGGGTTTGCGGAAAATGAGAACAGATGATCATTGCGATAACCGTTATCGGAACGCAGAGAAACATGCCGGAGACTCCCCAAAGGGATCCCCAGAGTCCGAGGGAAAGAAGAATCACTAGCGGGCTTAGATTGAGGGAATTGCCCATGAGTCGTGGTTCGAGGAGATTGCCTACCAGAATTTGAGTGGCCAAAATCCCGCCGATCACGAGACCTACCGTGCTTGGGCTTTCGAATTGTATGAGGGCGAGGATTGAAGGGAAAACGGTAGCGAGAATCGAGCCGACTGTCGGGATGAAATTGAAGAAGAAAATGAGCAAGGCCCAGAAAGCGGCGAAATCGAGTCCGGCCCAGGTCATGACTCCGAAGCTGAGAAGCGCGGTCGTCAGGCTGGAAAACGTTTTGATCCCTATGTACTTGCGGGTGTCGCGGTCGATTTGCTCGATTATTTTAAGTACTTCGGTTTCCTTGATGTTGCCCCGAGCCATTCCCTTGATTTTAGGGCCGAAGCTGCGCTGCTCCAAAAAGAGGAACATTACGTAGATACTTATTAGGCCAGCATTGCCGGCGAGACTGCCGAGGGCTCCAGCGACATTTTTAATGAGGCCGCTGAAATCGAATTGGGCGGCGAATTCTTTGAGTGGAGGCGATTTTTCGAATGGTAGCCAGCCGTAGACCTTATCAACCATCGGCTCGATCTTCGCTTGGTACTCGGGGGCGACCTGGATGACCTCGCTGACGTTCTTGGTGATGAAGGTGAAGAATACGCTTAGAATTCCTACGATGAGTAGAACTGAAGCGATGTACCGAAGCGACGCTGGAAGGGCTCGTCCGCCGATCTTCAATTTCATGATCGCGAAGGAGAGGACGTTGATCAGGTACCAAATGAAAATCGCCAAGATAAACGGGATAATCAGCTTTTGGCCGATGAAGAGGATGAAGAAGACCGTTACGGTGATGCCGAGCCAAAGAAAACTTCGAAAGAGAGGGGATGGAGGAGTTTGAAGAGTCATAGGAGAAGCGAATTCGGTAGTGATTGTGGGGGTCGAGTGAAAAAAATCGAGATATAAACCGGTTAATTGCAGGGAAGCGAATTCCTTAAGATCCTGTTGCTCAATCATTTTTAGAAAAGTGGAATTTTTGGAAACCAAATTACTTCAACTTGGTCTAATTCAAAAGCGGTGATGAACCGTATTCACTGTTGTTAGGGAGTTGGGAGAAAGATTTTTCTGGAGTGGATTTGAGGAACCCAGAAAAACTAGAGGAGGGCCCGGGCGAATGGGGATTCGCCCGGGTTTTGCTTGTCCGGTTATCTCGCTGCTAACCGGGGAAAGTTTAGATGCATCACTCTCTATTCGGTGAGGTAGCTAGGCCAAGGATTCGGTGGGGGGGAACTGTATTGTTCAGGTCAGGCTTGCTCGAAGCATTAGAATCCCTTTTGGTCTTCGCGTTTAGAAAAAAGATTATGCCGACCTACGCTGACTTGGTTAAACCTGAACTCCTTTTGCAACCGGTCTATCAGCCGGGCAAGCCGATCGAATACGTAGCTCGCGAGCTAGGCTTGGATCCTTCGACGATCGTAAAATTGGCTTCGAATGAAAACCCACTGGGGGCGTCGCCTAAAGCGATTGCGGCAGGTAAGGCGGCGATGGATAGTATTCAATTGTATCCAGATGGTGGTTGTTATGATTTGAAGCAGTCGCTGGCTAAGTCGCTGGAATTGGATCCGGAGCAGTTTATCATCGGCAATGGATCAAACGAGGTTCTGGAACTTTTAGGGCACGCGTTTGTTGGGGAAGGCGACGAGGTTGTTATGGGACAGGGAGCGTTTATCGTTTATAAACTGGTAACGCTTTTGTTTGGCGGAGTGCCGGTGGAAGTTCCAACTGTGGATCACCGTCATGACTTGCTCGGGATGGCGGCGGCCGTGACGGATCGCACCAAACTCGTTTTCTTGGCGAGTCCTGATAACCCAAGCGGTTCGTCGAATACGAAAGAGGAGGTATTGGAATTGATCGAAGCTCTGCCGGAGCATGTGGTTTTCGTGCTGGATGAAGCGTATTCGGAATATTTAGACGATCCTGTAGATTTGAGAGGCCTGATAGCGAAGGGGAGCAAGGTGTTCTGTACGCGCACGTTTTCTAAAATCTATGGATTGGCGGGATTGAGGATTGGCTATGGTTACGGGGATCCCGAGTTGGTTTCGCTATTGAACCGAGCCCGCGAGCCTTTTAATGCGAATGCAGTGGCTCAGGCTGCGGCGATAGCCGCGTTGGAAGATCGATCTTTTGTGGAGAAGTGTCGTGGGGAAAACGCAGATGGCGTGTCGTTTTTCGAGGAGCGGTTTGAGCCATTGGGGATCGAATACATCAAGACCTATGCTAATTTCGTGACAATCAATGTGGGGAATGGCGTTGCCGCTTTCGAGGCGATGCAAGATGATGGGGTTATTGTTCGTCCGCTCGCTCCCTACGGGATGGGCGAATGGGTTCGGGTATCGATTGGAACGAAAGTGGAGAACGCGCGCGCTTTGGCTTCGCTCACTTCGTTCTTGAATAAACGGAGCGGATAGCGGCATTGTTGGTTCGTGTATTCTATTGCGATAACCCAGTGAACTTTTCGTCGACCGAGTTGATGCTCTCAGGAGCAGCCGTTTTAGGGGTCCTCTTTTTGAATGCCGTTTTTGCAGCCACCGAGTTTGGTTTGATGAAATTGCGTTTCACTCGTTACGGCACGGGCAAGATGGATAAGGCTAAGGAATCGAGCTCGATTGCGGCTTTGTTGGAGGATATGAGCGGGAGTATTAAGGTTCTGCGATTGGGGATAACATTTTGCGCAATCGCTATGGGGTGCTTGCTGGTACCGCTTATTTTGGCGCTTTTACAGGCGATTGGATGGTCCGGAGAGAGTCAGATACGCATCGCGATGACTCTGAGTTTCATTTTAGCGGTAGGGATTCATTATATTCTGGGCGAGTTGATTCCTCGCGCGTTAGCGATGCAGCATCCGATGCGAACCTTGGCAGTTACAGTACCGTTGGTCAGGGTGTTCCAGATTTTGGCCAAGCCATTTTCGAGTGTCTTGAACGGGTTTTCCGGAGTTTTGCTGAAGGGTTTGGGATTGAATCCGAAATCCGATCTGAATTTGATCGATGTCGATTCGCAGATTCGTTCGATTGTCAGTAGCGGGGGTGAATTGCCGACGCTAACGGAAAGCATATTGAATAACGCGATGGATCTGCGAAAGCGGGTGGCGCACGACATCATGATCCCTCGGAATCAGCTCAGTTATTTCGATGTGGAAGATTCTATCGAGGAGAATCTGGAAGTGGCTCGAACCACGGAGCATACGCGCTTTCCCGTTTGCGAGGCCGACTTGGATCAGTGCATCGGGATCGTTCATATCAAGGATGTTTTTCGTAGTGGAAAATTGTCCAAGGACATCGATCTGCAGGAGCTGAAGCGTCCGATCGCTCGATTTTCGATGGACGAGCCTTTGGAGGGCGTGCTGCAGGGCTTTTTGAAACAGAAGCAGCATTTTGCTCTGCTGACCGATGAGTTTGGCGGAGCGGTCGGGGCAATAACCTTAGAAGACGTTCTTGAAGAGCTGGTTGGAGAAATTCAAGACGAGTTCGATAGGGATAAGGAAATGATCTCGAAATTGGGCGACAGAGAGTTTCTGGTAGATGGACTTACGCCGTTACATGATGTTTCGGAGGAAATCGGTATTGAATTAGAATCGCACGAAGTGTCTACGTTTGGTGGCTATATCACGCTTAGGCTTGGACGGATGCCGCGATTGCAAGAGTCGTTTCGAATCGAGCGACTCGCGATTACGGCGGAAAGTCTGGATAATCGCCGTGTTATTGCCGCTACGGTGAAGATCCTTGACGAGGAGGAACCGAGTGAAGAAACGTCTATTGACTAAGATCGTAGCGCTCCAGGCTTGAGCTTCTGGCGAAAATCCGTATTGTTTGGGTCGGGATGAGCTTTTGCGGCAATCCTTTATCAAACTTGTCGATCAAACTCATATTCGTTTCTAGATGTCTCCCCTTGGTACAATGCTTTGCGGCCGAATAGCCGCTACAGTGCTCGCCGGCTTTATGATGCTCGGCGTTTCATTGCGTGCGGACAATGATGGGCAAGAATTGGAAGCTGCGAGTGAGGTTACGGAAACTGAATATGCAGTGCCGGTTTTGGAGTATTCGTTCGATCGCGATTTGAAGCATGCGGCGCCGTTGGACTATCGATCGGTCAAGGCGTCAGGATTGCCGCTTGCGATGCGGCATCGAGTGGATGCGATTTGGTCGGGCGCGAGTTTGTTTAGCTATTTGGATTCGACCGCGTCGGATTTTCCGGTTGTTGCCGAGGTGCAATACCGTTTGCGTCGATCGCCTTGGTCGGACCCGGAGCGGATGGCAAGAGCGCGGTTGCTGGATGGGACGCGATTTCAGGCTTTAGTGACGCGTAAATTTGGAATGGGACGTTCCTATGAAATGTCTGCGGCGGTACAGTATGCGGAGTCCGTTTTGTCCAATGGAGACCTCGATTTTCTGGAGCAAACGCATATTCCCGTCGAGATCCGAACGGAGATAGCGGAAAACACGGATTTGTTGGTCGGGGTGGAATTCAAATCAACGAAACTCACTTCTCTTTCTGAAATTCGTCAGTCGTCGGAACAGGCGATTAAGGCGGGAGTTTCGACCGGACTTGGGGAAGGCTTTTATGCTCAGGTCACTGTCGGGGCACGTAATTCTCAGTTGGATGGGGGACGACGCGAATCGGCCTTGGAGGTCGACGGCGCCTTGATTTGGCAGGCGGGTGTCGATTCTCAGTATTCGCTAACGTTTAACCGTTCCATGCGTCCTTCGCTAGTAGCCGATGCGTTTGTGGAAGCGGAAACGCTATCGTTCGCCGGCGATTTTACATTGTCTGATATGTGGTCTTCTTATTATGGAGTGTCGAAAAGCTGGGCTGAATTGGAGCCGGATTTTGCGAAAGAGATCTATAGCGGCGAAGTAGCGGTGAGCTTTTCGCCGACCCAATCGATTCGGTTTTCGGGCGGCTACGTTTTTCGTAGCGGCAGCTTGAGAATGGTAAACGAAGCCGAAGCCGAGCAGATTATCCGTTTGTCTGCTTCGGTAAAGTACTAGCGAAACGAGGCTCGTCTGAGTCGGTCGTTGATTGCTAGCCCGAGCCCAAGTTCAGGAGCTTCCTCAGCGATGATTCTCTGATATTCGGCGTCGTCCAGCTCGCGAAGTTTCGCGAAGAGACTGGAAGCGATCGTCTCGAGCTTACCTTTCTCCGAGAGCCAATGAATGTTCGCGGCTCTGGCGCTTTTGGGTTTGCGAATTAAAAGGTAAGCAGTGGTTTGATCGGATTCGATGAGTTCTCTTTCCGAGACGGTGCTCGCGCGAAGTTCGAGTGGAGTTCGAGGGCTGTAGTGCTTGGGCAGAGAACCTGGAGCGATAGCGATGATTTCTTGATCTAGTTTGGGTGTGGGGCGAGGGAGACGCTTCTTCAAGGCGTTTTCGATCTTCTCTACAGGCAAGGCTCCGTAGCGCAGGATCTTTGGATTGGTTGGATCCCGCAGGTCGACGATTGTCGATTCGACTCCGTATTCGCAGGGGCCGCCTTCTAGGATGTACTCGATCCTGTCGCCTAAGTTTGCCTCCACATGGCTGGCTCTTGTTGGGCTGATGTAGGCGAATGGGTTGGCGCTGGGGGCTGCTAGCGGGAAGTCGCATCCCTCTATTAGCTGACGAAAAACCGGGTGATTGGGACTGCGAACTGCGACGGAGTCCAAGTCGGCGGTGACAATGCTTGGGATCGTATCTTTCTTGGGCAGAACGAAGGTCAAAGGACCGGGCCAAAAGGCTTCAGCTAAGATTTTCGAAGCTTCGTTCGTTTCGCAAAAGGCCTCGAGAGCTTCGTACGAGGCGACGTGGCAAATGAGCGGGTCATTGCTCGGACGTTTTTTGGCTTCGAAGATCTTCGCGCAAGCATCGGCGTCGAGCGCGTTGGCGGCGAGTCCGTAGACAGTTTCTGTTGGGACGGCTACAAGCCCCCCTAAACGCAAAAACTCGCGTAAAATACGCAAGTTCTCATCGGTGGGTTTTAGAATTTCGGCCATGAAAGCAGGTCAACCCGAACCTGCGGGCTTTTGTAGAAGGGAAGTCCGCCCCTACTGCATCATCAGCATGTTGCGAGCACGTTTGATAGCTCTATTGATCTTGCGTTGCTGCTTAGATGAAAGACGAGTCACTTTACGTGGGAGAATCTTGCCTGTTTCGGTTACGTAACGGGCCATTATGTGAGCGTGGGTAAAGTCCAGCTCTTGTGGCGTGAGGCTTCTGTTGATCTCTTCGTTTAGCATAGGAAGGAGGGAAATTAGGCTCGGGAGGGGCCTTGTCAATAACGGAAAACGATAAAATGAGTGGAAGTCAGTCTTTACAGACGATGCAAGATTCGCCAGAACCCCATCTCGTTATCGGACTTGGGTTCGATCTCCAACTGGGGCCATAGTTCAACGGATAGAACAAGCGTTTCCTAAACGTTAGATCTGAGTTCGATTCTCGGTGGCCCTACCAGCTTGATTGTCAGGTATTTATGGATTTAATCCATGGATATCAACGATTTATGCTGAATTATCCATGTAGTATTTTGGAACGATGTAAACTCGTAGATCCGTTAGAAAACGAAAAAAACTGCCCCAAAAGTGCCCCGTTTTCAAAATTGAATGGGATAGCTATTCATTGTCAGCGCGAAGTAGACCGTCCTTCTCTGAGAATCAGATCTTCCCGAAGGGTCTTTTTATCTGCCATTTTTCTGGTGGAGGCATCTTGGCGGTGATTTTGCCTTTGCTCAGGCCCACTGTATGGAGGTGGGCGATGGCTGCCCAGAATTCTACTTCATCCAGATGGGATTTCATGTCGTTGAAGATTCGGGCTTCGACAACCATTTGGCTATTCTGTAGAGCCTGGACGCAAAAAAGGCCCCGCTAAGCGAGACCCTTTTACCAAACTACAAACTAGATACGAAAATGAACAAACCCCTTTGTTCTACTCAAGCTAGACGGGGTAGGGAGCGAAGCGTTCAAAACCGGGTAAGTTTTTTTGAAGAGAGCCCAGGATGCTTTCGATCGTTTGGAAGGGCAGTACTCTTTGCTCCAGGCGGTCGATTTCTTTTTGACGAACCACAAGGAGTTGACTTTCGATTTCAAAATATCGGATGTCCTCGAGGGCTTTTACGATGCCAAGCGAGCTGCTGGTGTTCCGAAGCGATCGTCCGTCGCCATTACCTCAAGATGGTTGCGGAAAACGAGGCCGAGCAATTTTGGGGGGCTATATAAATAGGGACAGGCTAATTATATGAAATGGCTCTTGACTGTGCATTCAACCG
>JAPKDW010000145.1 GCA_028822375.1 Opitutaceae bacterium
TTTATCAATAAAACATGCTCGCGCCGGGGGGGGGGGGGGTAAATGTCGTCTTTGGGCTGGTTCTTGGGTCAGTTCCTGGGAACGCCGAGGCCTAACACTGCCAGAATGGGGACCCCTTGTTGCCGAGCTGGGGCTCAGCGTTCCCAGAGACGACATTTTAAAAAACGCCCCATAACGAGTAAGAAAATATATTTCCCCTTAGCCCTACCAGAAAAGAGCCCTATCGAAATTAGCAAAGTAGAGTTAGAGACCGTCTAATAAATCGTATAATGCATAATTTTCTAATTGTAGGAGCGGGTTTATCCCGCGATACAGAATGCGTACTTAAATGGTGAAGGGAGATATCGCGGGTTAAACCCACTCCTATGTATAGAAATCATGTATTGCTTTATTTAATACACACTCTCTAACCCAATTCGGGCCCGCAAATAACGAGTTCGGCCCCCTATCTCGACGGCAAAGTTTGGATGCTTTTTCATCCTTAATGCGATCTCTTCCACATCGAATTCCAGACTCGCCAAATGGGCAGCCACATAACGTAAATTCGGATGCTCATCGAAGACATGATCTACCGCAGAAATGATATCGCTCCATTCTCGAAATCCTCTCTCAGTAGTGTGATCGTCTTTTCCGTCCAACCCGGATCAAATAGACCCTTCGAGTCGAAGGTCGTCACCCAGGAATAATGACGTGGGTACTTTTGATACAACGCCCTCGCATTCTCTCGCTGAGCATGAGTCATTTTGGAACCCATGCTGTCGACGCAGACATTGATATACTTGAAATTCTGTTGCTCGAGCAATTCGCGAACAAACGGAGCGTCCATCCGAACATGCGTATGCACGTCGATCTTCTTTATTGAATCCAAATACTCAACGTGGCTTTCCGCACACAATACGGATGAGCTCGCGCCAACGAAAACAGCGAACATACCGAGGGGTAATAAACTAAATCTCATTCGGTCTAGTGGTATAGTCTAAACCTGCATGACCGCAAACTTGAAAATTTTACAGCTACCCTAGGAGGGTGCGTTCTATACCACTTCCAAACAGGAATGAGCGGCTTGAGTGTAGGCGACACTTTAAAACATACCCATGCCAAGAGGCTGTTCAATTAATCGAATAATCCAAATTTTCGTCTTTGAAATCGATTTCATTGTATCAGTCGGTCAGTAGGCATCGCTTTGGATCCATCCAGTGGAAGGATGAGGATCTTTATCGGAAATAGATGAGAACGCGTCAAGAGTGCCTAAGATAGGGGTCGTCCAATGACAGGCGGATACTGGGTAACGCTCTCCACTCAACGGATAGGATTTCATTTTCCAGTGGGACCGAGACTCCCCGCTCAGCGCAAAGGCTCGGCGACATTGTCGGTGCAGTTTCAAAAAGGCCCTTTTTTAGCTTTGCTATCGCCGCCCCCCCTTAAAAGACTCTCATTCAAAAATCCCTGCATACGACCGGCAGTAGATCGGATTCAATCAATGGACTGCGTTTGGGAACCTATCGAATTGGCAAGCAATCGTTACTGAACGCTTTCCTTTCACTAGACTATATATGTCAAAAACAATCTTGGGAATATCCGCCTTTTATCATGATAGCGCCGCCGCGGTCGTTCGCGAAGGCAAAATCGAGGCAGCGGCCCAAGAGGAGCGATTCACTCGAATAAAGCATGACGAACGCTTCCCCGACAATGCGATTTCCTACTGCCTCGAACATTCGGAGACGGACGCTAAAGAAATCGACTACATTGCCTTTTACGAAAAACCCTTTCTAAAATTCGACAGGCTCATTGAGACCTATCTGGCTTACGCGCCACGTGGGTTTCGCTCTTTCTGCAAGGCGATGCCGCAATGGCTGAGGACGAAACTTCACCACCCACGGGTCATTCGCAAGGCCCTCGGTAAAGGCTTTGACAGTCCGATTCTCTTTATCGAGCACCACATGTCGCACGCTGCCAGCGCTTTCTTTCCGAGCCCTTTCGAGAAATCCGCTATCGTAACACTGGACGGTGTGGGAGAATGGGATACGACAAGTATCGCCGTCGGCGAAGGCAATCGCATCGAAATGCTCAAGAGCCTGAAGTTTCCCCACTCCATTGGGTTGCTCTACAGCGCCTTCACCTATTTCCTCGGCTTTCGAGTGAACAGCGGAGAATATAAACTCATGGGTCTCGCTCCTTACGGGCGCCCAGAATACGTCTCCCAAATAGAAGAGAAGCTGCTCGACGTAAAGGAGGACGGCTCCTTCGCTCTAAACATGGATTACTTCACCTATCCGTATACGCTGGCGATGGTAGGCAAAGAGTTCGAACGCCTTTTCGGCTTTCAAAGACGGCGCCCCGAGAATACCATTAGACAGGAACACATGGACCTCGCGGCTAGTATTCAAGTCGTGGCTGAACGCCTCGTACTCAATGTTTGTAGACAGGCTAAAAAGATAACGGGAGCCGACAATCTTTGCCTGGCCGGAGGGGTCGCACTCAATTGTGTCGCCAATGGGAAGCTTCTCAAATCGGGCTTATTCAAAAAAATATGGATCCAACCCGCCTCGGGTGACGCAGGCGGCGCATTGGGAGCCGCTCTTTTTGCGTACTACCAGCTCTTAAATAGGAAAAGAGAAATTTCGCCTCAGGACTCGATGGAAGGATCGCGACTGGGGCCGAGCTATTCGCCCAATGAAATCGAGAAAGCGCTGAAAGCCGTCGGAGCTCACTATGAACGCTATAGCGACGAGGAACAGCTTCTCAAGTCGACGGCTGAACGCATCGCAGGGGGTAAAATCGTGGGTTGGTTCAATGGGCGCATGGAATTCGGGCCCAGAGCCCTTGGTGGGCGGAGTATTCTCGGCGACCCGCGCTCAAGCGACATGCAGTCCCGAATGAATCTGAAAATCAAATACCGAGAATCATTTCGTCCCTTCGCGCCCAGCGTCCTAACAGAAGACGCCCCTCTCTATTTCGATTTGGCAGAGGAGTCCCCCTATATGCTTATCGTTGCGCCGATAAACGAAACGATCCGAGCCCAATTAGCAGAAGAAGAAAGAAAACTTATGGAAGACGCTGATTTGACCAAGCGTGTTAATGTTCGGCGCTCCGATCTTCCGGCGATAACGCATGTAGACATGTCAGCGCGAATCCAAACCGTGGATGCGCAACGTGGAGGAAGGTATTTCAAGCTGCTCCAAGCCTTTAAGGAAGCGACGGGTTGTGGAGTTCTCGTAAACACAAGCTTCAACGTGCGCGGAGAGCCTATCGTCAACACGCCGATGGACGCAATTCGCTGCTTTCTCGCCACTGAAATGGATACGCTCGTAATTGAGGACTTCGTCCTTCACAGAGAGTCTCAGCCGGAAGAGCTTCTCGAGCGATTTCGAACCCACATAGAAAACTTCAAACTCGATTAATAAAACTACTTTGGAAAAGCGCAATGATCGCACTTAGAAAAATCGATACCCATCCCGACAAGCGAAGTATAAGGAAATTCGCTACAACGCTCTTGTTCGGTTTACCGCTATCCGGCCTGGTTCTCTCCGGTATTTCCTATATCTTCCAAGATTCGTTTAGCCTGACGCCTTTCTATGTATTCTGCAGCATCGCGACGCTCGCATTCGCCTTATCCATCCTTTCGTTGAAAGCGGGTGTAGCGATCCATATTGCATGGCACAGTGTGAGCGCTTCAATCGAATGGTGTCTCAGCCTCGTTTCCTTGATTTTGATGTACTACGCAATCATCGTTCCCACGGCTCTACTGATGAAATGCGTTCGTCGCCAGTCACCTTTGACACCTCTGAATAGGAACCGGCCAAGTTATTGGGTCGACAACAAAGCGAAACGGGATTTATCTTGCTACTTTAGGCAGTACTAAGCCAACGAAATTTCCTGAGCGACATGTCCGAGAATACCGGAGAAAAACAAAGTATAGATGAGATCGAGAACCAACGTTCCCGCGGTCTTCTTAGAGAATTCTGGGGCTTCGCTAAGGAAAACAAGAAATACTGGTTGCTCCCTCTCCTTTTAATACTGCTGCTTCTTGGAAGCCTGATCATATTCGCTGGCAGCTCTGCAGCTCCTTTCGTCTACACGCTATTTTAGCGGTAGTGCCTAAAGAGCTTTATTCCCTTTGGGTGTATGAATAGGGACAGGCTAATAATCAATAATACTTCTTTTCATTGAAAAGAGGTATAATACAACAAATCACATTTGCCCTCATGTCCCTCAAAAATCAATTTTCAAGGAACGTCTAGGAAAAACCCAAGCAGTTGGAACTCTACCTGACCAATTTCGCGTTCAGGCAGAAAACACCTCGACCTACATGATCTCGTCTATTAAGGCTTGGCCCTGTTCTTCGGTGATACCGAGTTTACGGTAGGCTAGGGGTCCACCCTCTTCGAGGATTGGTTCCAGTTCGTCCATTGATGGCAGATCGTCCCGTTTCCAAAAGAGCCCTATCGGGATTTCTTCACCCCATTCATAGGCCTTATCCATGGATGCATGGAAATCGGTGGGATCGTGGCCTTCATCTTCGAGAATCTTAATCCGCGGATTAAACCATTTGTAAGTGTTATCCTTGTTGTAAGTGACACAGGGGCTAAAGACATCCACGAACGCAAAGCCCTTATGCATTATAGCTCCCTTTATTATTTCAACCAAATGCTTTTGTTTAGCACTGTAGCCGCGCGCCACATAGGTGGCACCTGCGACAATTGCCAGGGGAAGAGGATTGATCGGATTTTCAATGCTCCCTTCGGGTGAACTCTTTGTTTTCATCCCTTTTCTGCTCGTAGGAGATACTTGACCGGTCGTCAGTCCGTAAATCTGGTTATCCATGACAAGGTAGGTCAAATCAACATTCCGGCGCATATTGTGGATGAAATGATTGCAGCCAATACCAAAGCCATCTCCATCGCCACCTGTTGAAATCACCTTTAATTCATGATTAGCTAGCGTGGCGCCAGCGGCAACGGCCAGACCACGCCCATGGAGCGTATGCATACCATAGGTGTTTATAAATCCCGGAAGATTGGAAGAACAGCCTATGCCACTTACTGTGAGCACCTGATGAGGTTGCAATTCAAGTTCAAACAAAGCCTTTTGCAGCGCTGCCAGAACCGAAAAATCGCCGCAGCCAGGGCACCAATCCGGGTGAATCTTGCCTTTGTAAGAATTCTTGTTGAGGTCGGTGGGCTCAGTAGCCTCTTCAATAACAGTGCTCATATTTATTTCTTAGACTATAAGTTCGTGTTGCGGAACCGAAAGGTTGGTTTTTCCTGAAAGCTGTTCTTTAACGGCTTCCACAAGATGGTGTGGCATGAAGGGTTCGCCGTCGTATTTGCGTATATGCCCAGTTGGAGCAAACCCGGTTTCAGACCTTAGGTATCGTGCAAATTGACCACTGTAATTTTGCTCGATTATAATGGTGTGTTTGCTTTCAGAAAGAATTTGAGTAATGACCTCACAATGAAGGGGCAGAATCCATTTAACCTGCAGATTATTGGCTACAATTCCTTCTTCGCCGGCCAATATTTCTATGGCTTCCTGAATGACGCCTTCGGTTGAACCCCAGCCTATCAGTGTTACTGAGGCGCTCGCAGGTCCAAAAAGTTTCGGCGGCTCAATCTGCGCCAGAACGGTTTCCATCTTCCGGGCGCGCTTTTCAACCATCCTCCGGCGTATATGGGGGTTGGTAAACTCATCGCTAATCAACGTGCCATCTTCATCATGTTCATCCGACGCCGCCACATGAATGTGACCTGGCACGCCAGGGACAGCCCGAGGTGAGATTCCACTCGGGGTATCTTCATAGCGCAGGTAGGAAGAATCGTTGGAGCCACCATAAGGGTTTTTAGAATCACTATTTCCATTGGGAAGGATCAATTCACCACGATCGATTTCGGGGTGGAAATCGATATCATCAGGGTCGACGCTGCAGGTGCCTTCAGAAATCAGTAAATCTGTCAGGACCATTCCCGGACATTGATATTTATCACAAAGGTTAAATATCTCGGGTATCGTTTTAAATATGTCTATCTGACTCACGGGCGCAGCAATGAGGCGGGGGTAATCACCCTGCCCGGCTCCTAATAATTGCCAAAGGTCTCCTTGCTCCGTTTTTGTCGGAACACCCGTGGCGGGCCCTGCCCGCTGCACATCGATACAAACAATTGGAGTCTCAATCATCCCGGACATGCCGATCGCTTCGGTCATAAGGGCGAATCCTCCCCCGGAAGTCGCGCACATAGCACGGCAGCCGGTATGCGCTGCGCCAATAACCATGTTCATTACGCCGATTTCATCTTCCACCTGACGAACCATTATTCCTAATTTACGAGCATGACTAGCCATCCACATAAGAACTCCAGTAGACGGACTCATAGGATAAGCTGCATAAAATTTTACCCCTGCGGCAACCCCCCCCATTGCTGCGGCGTCATTTCCGGTCAGTACGCCATAAGGCTTGTCCAGCTTGGGAACTGTGAATGGCATAGACTCAAAATTAGCTTCCGCATAGGCATAACCCGCACGTGCAATATTGACGTTTTGCTCGATTACTTCCGGCCCCTTTTTTTTGAATTGTACGGCCAGAGCATCCTCAAGGGACTGAAATTCTATTCCGAGCATTTGCAAAGTTGCGGCAACGGCTACCATGTTGGCAGCCAGTCGGTTACCTCCGGTCAATTCCTTCATCGGCAAGGGACAAAACTGAACTCCCTCAGATGCGTCGCCAGGCGTCAGCTGGTCAGCGTCATACAGTACAGATGAACCTGATTTCATCCAATGAAGATGCCGATCCATCGTGTCCTGATTTAACGGGACAAAAATGTCCAATTTATCACCCATATTAGTAACCGGAACGTCTCTGACCCGAACCGTCAGGAAAGTATGACCGCCACGAATGATGGATTGATAAGCGTTGTAAGCGTTTAATTGAAGGCCTCTTCTGGCAAAGATCCGGGCTAAAATATTCCCCGGGGTGGCTATTCCTTGGCCGGCAGCGCCGCCAATTCCAATTGCAAAATCAACTTTCGACATAGGCTATTTGGTAGATGGGCTCATCCGCGAGGAGGCCAGTACGATAACATTTAAGGATGACCCAATACGGGAGATTTCTGGCTTCGCCAGGCTGGAGCATTAGAGTGACACGCTATATTTGAGAAACAATCAAGAAAATATGCAGTCCGTTATACAAGAAATTGGAGCAATCAGTAAACAAGGTTCCTGGACTCTTGGTAATTGACACGACCGGACACGAAATCTTTACGAATCTGCGTTCCCGTGGTGGTTCGACTGCAGACACTGCAATACTTGTAGTTGACGTCAGTCGCGGATTTCAACCTCAAACAAATGAAAGCTTGAAAATCTTTTTGATAGGAAAGTGAATATCTGCGCCCTTTGTTTGCCGCGGCGGTTTTGCTTGATCCACTTGAAGAAGAGTTCGATCTGCCAGCGGGCTTTGTAGATTTTCGCGATCACAATGGCGTCGATCTCGAAGTTGTTGGTTATGAAGACCAGGCGTTTCCCGGTTTCTGTATCCAGAAAGCTTATTCTGCGCAAGTCGCGCCGATAGAGGCTTGGCTCCCATTCGTTTCCCTCCCAGCATTTCCCACTTGTATCTACATACTGAATACACTATCCCCATTTCTAGCCACTCGGCAATCCATCTAATAGTTTTTGGACACGAACATCATGTAAGCTGATTGTGCCGATAAAGGTCGCGGACACCCACGGATGAAAACTCCTTAACTTGCATATTGGAAACGCTGCTCAATTGAGTCGGCGAGTGGGGATCCGTTCCAAAGAAGTATTCAGAGGTTACCTGCGTACGTGCCTAGAATTTTAGGTGTTGTCGGAAGTGCATTGTTACGATGGTTGAAAGCGTCGGAATTACTGACGATGATTACGCGCTTCGCGCGCCAAACGAATCTGGCTTCGCCAGAAATAAGGTTTGAGGAGATTAAAGGTAGCGGTCGATCTCCGGGTGACCATAATTGGGATGAGTGAATATCTGCGCCCTTTGTTTGCCACCCCGGGGCAAGCCCTCGACTCCGTCGACCGCGGATAAACCGCGGCGGGGCATCACGGCAACCAAACGCTTCGCGCTTCGGGGCTTGATGTTTCGAGCGTAGCGACACATTCATCGCAAGATATAGCTCGCCGCAAGCGGCGGGGAATGAACCCAGTTGCGATTCAAATGGTCGCTCGGAGATCGCCCGCTACCTGAGAGGGTGTTTAATGAGTCTTTGTAGGAGCGGGTTTATCCCGCGATAGACCGGGCTTACTTAAATGATGAGGGAGTTATCGCGGGGTAAACCCGCTCCTACATTTAGAATATCATGCATATTCAATTTATTAATCAGTATCTTAGACAAGTAACGAAGTCATTAAGGCATCGGTGTCTGTCCTATCAACCTCCCCAAATCAAATCGGAACAATTGGATTTCCGAAAATTGGGCTTCCCGTGCATGAGCGAACGGGGTAGCTTTTCGAATCATTTCTTTCCAATTCTTTGATGGATAAAAAATCAGTTTCCTTTCTTCTCCTTGGCCTTGCTATTGGCACGGTTTTAACGGCTGGCGTATTTTCGTTAATTATTGGCGGAGGGGGCCAGTCCGGCAGCGGACAACAAGTTGTTTTAAAACTCGCTCACGTGCTACCAGCTTCAGCGCCCGTTCACCAGGCGATGGTGCGTATGTCCGAGCTCGCAGCTGAAAAATCCGGTGGTCTGGTAGACATCCAAGTCTTTCCGAACGGACAACTTGGATCTGAGACTGAGACCATCGAACAAATGCAACGCGGGGCCTTGGCCATGGTCAAAGCTTCTACAGCGCCGATGGAGGGATTTATTCCGGAGATGGCTGTGTTTAGCGTGCCCTATCTTTTTCGTGACTCTGACCACTACTGGAAAGTGTTGGAAGGTTCGATAGGTCAAAGCATTTTGCTCAAAGGAGCCAACGTTGGGATTCGAGGCCTTTGTTATTATGACAGTGGAGCCCGCAGTTTTTATACCGTATCAAAACCGATTCTCACACCTGCTGATCTGGATGGAATGAAAATTCGCGTGATGAATAGCAAAACCGCCATGGATATGGTTGATACTCTGGGAGGAGCGCCAACCCCCATTCCTTTTGGTGAACTTTATACTGCGCTTCAACAAAGCATGGTAGATGGAGCTGAAAACAACCCACCCAGTATGTACGACACCAGGCATTGGGAAGTGGCTAAACATTACAGTATGGATGAGCATGCCCGTATCCCGGACATTGTTTTGTTTAGTCAGAAGATTTGGGACAGGCTTTCTCCTCAGGTGAAACTTTGGGTTCAAGAAGCAGCCAATGAATCTGTAGTCTACCAGAAACAGATTTGGAGCGAGTACGTCGAAGAATGTTTGGTAAATCTTAAGGCTGAAGGTGTTGAAATTTATTACCCACCTAAAGAACCTTTTCAGGAAATCGCTCAACAGATGTACAGTAATTTCGACGGAACGCCCGTTGAAGATCTCATCTCCCAGATTCAATCAATTAAGTAAGCCATTTTGTACCGATGAAATCCTTACGCCATTTTTTAGTCAAATCCCTGGAGGTCTTCCTCATCGCATCTTTTGCGGTACTCACCTTGGACGTACTTTGGGGAGTCTTCTCGCGTTATGTCTTAGGATTTCAAAGTGTGTGGACTGAAGAGCTCGCGGTAAATTTGTTGATTTGGGTTTCACTTCTGGGCGCTGCCTTGACCTACGAAGAGAAGGGGCATCTCGGGGTCGACTATTTTGTCGGGAAACTACACCCAGATGCTCAGAAATTGAGCGCGATCTTTGTGGAACTTGTGGTATTGTTCTTTGCCGGATTCGGTTTATTGTTTGGCGGCTGGTGGTTGGTCAGCGAGACCTTGGCTTCTGGACAAGTGACTCCTGCTCTAGGTTGGCAAAAGGGTTACCTTTATACGGCAGCTCCCATTTCCGGAATCTTTTTTATTCTATTCAGCGTTGAGCACTTGTTGGATATTATTGGGGGGAACCGAATATTCACAGAGGCAGTTACTAGCAATGGAGGTGATGTCTAATGGACACCCAAGTTCTTATACTTATTGTAGTTTTTTTCGGCTTGTTGATACTGCATGTGCCCATTGCGGTGTGCATTGCAGTTGCAACGATTGTTACCATTCTCTCATTGGGCGATGTTCCAACGGGATACATCGTTGCTCAAAAAATTTCCACTGGCATCTCTAGCTTTCCTCTTCTTGCGATTCCATTTTTTGTTCTATCAGGCGTGTTGATGGGGGAGGGGGGAATGGCTCGCCGATTGATGGATTTTGCCAGCTCTGTTGTGGGTCGCTTCCACGGAGGATTGGCTTATGTGAATACCATGACCTGTATGATGTTCGGTGCAATTTCCGGGTCCGCTGCTGCTGCGGTATCTTCGATCGGTGGTTTTATGATTCCCGAGATGGAACGAAAAAACTACGGCCGAGAATTTAGCGTCGCTCTGACAACCGCTTCCGCAACAACAGGCCTACTGATTCCTCCTAGCAACATCATGATCGTCTACGCGGTAGTGGCAGGGAATGTATCTGTTGCTGGTTTGTTTCTTGGAGGATTGATCCCGGGGATGATTATGGGATTATTAATTATGGTCGCCTGCTTCTTTATGAATAGAGGTCAAGCCGTTGGCTCCGGTGAAGTGGCCAACATGAAACAGGTGTTTTTCAGTTTTTTGCACGCAGCTCCTAGCTTGTTTCTAATCTTTATTGTTATTGGAGGAATCCTTGGAGGTGTATTTTCAGCTACCGAAGCATCCGCTGTCGCGGTACTCTACGCTCTGGTTCTCGGCGTGGCTTTATATCGGGAAGTAAAATTTGCCGATA
>JAPKDW010000146.1 GCA_028822375.1 Opitutaceae bacterium
AACGAGGACCGCCCCATCTGTCGCATCTTGAAGAAAACTGAAAAGAGTAGGTCGCTTTAGGGAACGAGGACAATTGTGCCGCCGTTCTTTTCCTCGACGGCGCCGGTGTTGGTAAACTGGGTCGGATTGATAGTGAGGGTACCTCCGGCGGAGTCGGCGAAGATGCGTAAAATGATCAAGGATACCAAAAAAATGCGGAAGCTAAAAAAGATCCAGCGTAGTTGAACGAATGAAAGAAGTTGAAACGCAATTATAGTTTGATGTGTGGTCTGGCTTTATGATGAATAATTGGACTGACTCTTTTTACTCCCTATGTCGAGCCGCCCTACACTTCAAATCCCTGTAGGATGGGTCGCTGACCCGTCATCCCATGCAAGACTGTCGCCTCAGCGAGGCGACCTACATTGCAAATTTTGTAGGACGGGTCGTTGACCCGTCGATCTTCGTTTATCCGCGTTGCCACATGGGCAAATGCATTTGTCCATTGGATTGACAGGCCCATAGTTGGTACTCTTCCTTTTTAGACCTTCTCTCGTCCTTCTCGATTTCCGCAAATGAACATATCCCTTATCGATCTCGCAATTGTCATTGGCTACTTTGTCATCATCCTTTGGATCACGGTACGTTTGAGTGGTGGCGTTCAAGATACGAACGACTATTTCTTGGCGGGCCGCAAGATGCGGTGGCCGATGATCGGCGCATCGCTTTTCGCGACGAATATTTCGGCTGAGCAGTTCGTGGGACAGGCTGGATTGGCGGTGGTCATTGGAGTAGCCGTTGCCAATTATCAAATGGCGGGCGTTTTGGGATTCGCTTTGATGGGGATCATCTTCTTGCCGGTCTATATTCGGCTGGGAATCGTCACCACGCCTCAGTACCTGGGCGTGCGTTATGGGGAGGAGTCATTGAAATTCACCTCCCTGTTTCAGGTCCTCTTTCTAACGCTTAATGTCGTGCCGCTCTCGCTTTACGCGGGTGGACTGGTCATGCGGGATTTGTTCGGTTGGGACTCTATTGTACCTGGAGTTTTGATTTTGGCTGCGACGACGGGCGTTTATGCGGTACTTGGCGGATTAAAGGCTGTGGTGGTGACTGACTACATTCAGATGTTCATTTTGGTGGCAGGCGGCTTTTTGGTTCTGTTCTTCGGCTTGCAAGCGGTCGGCGGTATCGAGATGTTCATGACGAAGGTGCATGCCTATCAGGATTCGGAGGGCGTGGAGCTTATGTCGATGATTCGGGGGACGGATGATAAGCATGTTCCGTGGACAGGGATCGTATTTGGTCTGACCGTCCATTCGCTTTACTATTGTTCGATGAATCATGCGGTCGTGCAGCGGGCTATGGCGGCCCAGAGCATTCATCAAGGACGGATGGGCGGTTTGTTTGCGGCTCTGCTGAAAGCGATCACGCTGTTCATCATCATTATCCCCGGGATTATCGGTTTGATTTTGATTCAGGATGGTTACTTCGCGGTGGCTCTGGATTCGCCGGATCAGATTTATTCGACCATGGTGCGAACTCTGTTGCCGACAGGATTAGTCGGGGTAACCCTCGCGGGTTTGGTGGCAGCTTTAATGAGCTCGGTCGATTCGAGCATTTGTTCTACCTCGAGTTTGATCACCATGGATTGGTACGTGAAAGTGAGGCCTAAGGCTTCAGAGCGCGAGCTAGTGATCGCCGGGAGAGTGGCCGGCGGAGTGATCATCGTATCCAGCATCTTTTGGGCGATTTGGGTGATTCCTCATTTTAAATTCATTTTCGATTATTTGGCGAAGTTCACCTCATATTCTGTGGGTGGTGTCCTGGCCTGCTTTATGGGTGGTTTGTTGTCGCCCATACCCAATCGTAAAGCCGGTTTTTGGACTTTAGTTATTGGGACGCTTGCGGGCGTCTTTATGTGGCTGGTGGCCGACAATGCGATGGTGGGAAACTGGGCGGATCAAGTCGGTTTGGGCTTTTTGGAGATGCACTTCCTGCATGCGGCTGGATTTTTAGCGGCGTTCGGATTTTGTCTACTCTTCGGGATCTCTCTGCTGACGAAGGAGAGTGGTCGGGCCTTGTTCGAAGCATCCCGCAAGCGCGTCTTGGCGGACATGGAACCGACGGCTAAAGAGAACAAACAGTTCCTTTTCTGGGTGGGCGTAGTGGCGGTGGTTTACTTTGGAACCTATGCTTTGTTTTGGTGAGACGTAGGATATTAAACTGTAATTGAAAGAAAATTTAACCACAGATGACACAGATAACACGGATGATTTTAAAATCTAAAATGATCGTTTAGGAAGAGGCTTAATCTGTGAACATCTGTGTAATCTGTGGTTGAAAATAAATTGAGGAGTGATTTTATGATACGAAGTGCATTTAAGATGAAACTCAAGGCGGGTTTCGAGGAAGAGTATAAGAAGCGGCATGACGAGATTTGGCCGGAGTTGTCGGCGGAGTTGACTGCGGCGGGTGTATCCGATTATTCGATATTCCTGGATGAGGAAACACTAACGCTATTTGCGGTACAGAAGTTGTCGGATGGTCACACTGCGGATCAGTTGCCGGAAACGGATATCGTCAAAAAATGGTGGGCCTACATGTCCGACATAATGGAATATAATGCGGACGGGACGCCGGTGGCTATTGCTTTAAAGGAAGTCTTTCACGCGGATTGAGCGCTTCCCGAGAAAGCGAATCGATAGTGGGGTGTTTGCGCTGAAATTTAGATAAACAGAATACGTATGCGTGATGAACCTCAGCCTGCCGCTTCTTTAGCGAGCCCACCATTAGATCTGGATTACAGTCTTACGGGTGTGAATACGGCTCGAGCTATCGAAATGGGACTTGCGGAAGCTGATTGGTATCAAAGTCCCGTTTCGCGAGGGAAGATGCGCAAGCTGCTCGAGCGCAAGAATGGTCCAGCGATTCGCGATACGTTTCTGCTGATCGCGATCTTGGTGGGCACGGGTTTTGCGACCGTTTCTCTGTGGGGATCTTGGTGGATGATCGCTCCCTATCTCATTTACGCAGCGTTTTATGGAACGGCCTCGGACTCACGTTGGCATGAGTGCAGTCACGGAACTGCGTTTCGGAGCGATTGGATGAATAATGTGGTCTATGAGGTCGCGTCGTTTATGGTTATGCGGGAATCGGTGATCTGGCGGTGGAGCCATACGCGTCACCATAGCGATACTATTATCGTGGGGCGCGATCCGGAAATTCAGATTCCGCGGCCTCCGGATATTCGGGGTCTTGCCTTGGCTTTAATCAACTACGGCGGATACCTGGGTTATTATCCGGCGTTGATAAAGCATGCCATGGGTAGGATGACGGATGCAGAGAAGACTTTTGTTCCCGAGACTGAATACGGGAAGGTTTACCGAAATGCGCGTCTTTGCGTTCTTGTATACGTTGCGGTAATCATTGCCGCGATCGTTATAGGTTCTTGGATACCGATCTTTCTCTTCGTGCTGCCTCAGTTCTTCGGCACCTGGCCGATGATCGTTCACAATACGACTCAGCATGCAGGTTTGGCGGAGAACGTGCTCGATCACCGTTTGAATTGCCGCACGGTTTACATGAACCCGATTAGTCGGTTCATGTACTGGAACATGAATTATCACGTGGAGCATCACATGTATCCGCTGGTTCCCTATCATGCTCTTCCGGAACTGCATAAGGAGGTGATCGACGATTGCCCTCCGCCGTATCGTTCTATTTTGACGGCCTGGCGGGAAATTTTGCCGAGCATTCTTCGTCAGGTGAAGGATCCGACCTTTTGCGTGAAGCGCACGCTTCCAGAGCCGAAAGAACGTGTGAAAGAAGGGTATTACCGCTCGGAATTGAAGACGGATAACGAAGGCTGGCTGGAGGTTTGCGCGGGAGCGGATCTCGATACCGATGACGTTGTTCGTTTCGACCATGGGAAAAAGACTTTCGCTTTGTATCGAGATGGTGGAGGCATGCTTTATGCGACCGATGGAATTTGCACGCACGGAAATACGCACTTGGGCGAGGGCATGGTGAAAGGGAAGACCATCGAATGTTCGAAGCACAATGGACGTTTCAATCTTGCGGATGGCTCGCCGGCCCGGGCTCCGGTTTGTCGAGGCCTGGCGATCTACCCAGTGGAAGAACGCAGCGGCCGGATATGGCTGAATGTGGATAAGGCGGGTGGTGTGGGAGCGCGGCATGAACAGACGGTAGAGTTCCGAGTGATTAGTAATACGAACGTTTCGACCTTTATCAAAGAGTTGGTGCTGGAACCGGTGGGTTCGATCGAATCGATAAATTTTCAACCGGGAGATTATTTGCAGTTCGATATTCCGGTTTATGAGCAAATCCGTTTTGAGAATTTCGATATTCCGGAGCCTTATGCTTCGGTTTGGCGGAACTGGAATCTTTTCGGTTTGAAGGTGTGCAATGCGGAATCGGGTCGCCGTAACAATTATTCGCTTGCGAGCAATGGTATGGTCGCTGGCAAGGTTACTTTTAACGTGCGCATCGCAACGCCGCCTCCCGGGCAAGATTGTCCGCCGGGCATTGGTTCGAGCTATATGTTCGGACTAAAGCCGGGCGATAGCGTGAGCAGCATCGGACCATTCGGCGACTTTCATCTCAAACCCACTCAAAAGGAAATGGTCTATATCGGTGGGGGAGCCGGCATGGCGCCGCTGCGAGCCCATATTGCTCGTTTGTTCGAAACGGAAGAGACCGCACGCAGGGTTAGCTATTGGTATGGGGCTCGTTCGAAGCAGGAGATTTTCTATGATGATTACTTTGAAGGCCTGGCTTCGAAGCATGGCAACTTTCGTTTTGAAGTGGCATTATCCGATCCGCTTGAAGAGGACGCGTGGACTGGCCCCAAAGGTTTCATTCATGAAGTCGTTTTGGAGAATTATCTCAAGGATCACGCGAATCCCAAGGCGGTCGAGTTCTATCTCTGCGGACCTCCAATGATGATCAAAGCCTGTAACGCGATGCTGGCGAAGCTCGGGGTGGATCCGGATCAAATTGCCTACGATGAATTTTGATAGGCGTTTTTTGAGCGCAGATAATTAAAATATTTCAAAAAAGCTTCGCTCCCCACGAATCACGCGAATTTTCACGAATGAATATTCTCCATGCTTTGTATGATTCGTGAAAATTCGTGTTATTCGTGGGCGAAAAACTCTATTATTTGATGTCTGTGTACTCTGTCGTTCCATTTTATAATTTCTCTAATTACCGAAAACCATCCTCAAATTATGGATACTTCCCCATCCCTTAAATGGCACATCAACGCTTGGTCGCTTTTGGACGAGATATTCAAACCATGTGGAAGGAGCTGGTTGCAGAGGGATTTTAACAATGTAGGTTGGGTCGCTGACCCGACATTTTGGATGAGAGTTGTCGTCTCCGACGAGACGACCTACAAGTGAGTTGACAGGAAGCATTGATTAAACGATATTCGTATCTGTAATAAAAATACAAAAAAATATGATTGAAACTATCAAGAACAGTTTGAGTGAGTCCATTGATTTTACGCACGCTCAAAGCGCTCATGATTCGAGGCAGCTCGACTGGATCGTAGTTCTGGGGCATGGGGTGACTGGCAACAAGGATCGACCTATTGTAGCCGACACTGCCAATGCCTTGAATGCGGCTGGTTTTGATACGCTTTGTTTTTCGTTTTCAGGCAATGGCGAGTCGGAAGGACGTTTTGTCGATTCGAATGTATCCAAAGAAGTTAGCGACCTGGGAGCGGTATTGGATGCAGTTTCGAAAACGTATTCGAAAATATGTTATATCGGCCACAGCATGGGAGCAGCCGTTGGCGTCGTTCGAGCTGCGGGAGACCAACGTATCGACGCATTGGTGTCTATCGCGGGTATGGTTGATACGAAGGCGTTTGCCGAAACGGAATTTGGCGAAGAAACGCCGGATGAAGGATTGATGTGGGAAGAGCCTGATTGCCCGCTGTCTTCTTCGTTTGTGAAGGACCTTTGCGTTACGATCGGAAGCGTCGAGTCGTTGGTTGAGGTAATCGAGGTTCCGTGGCTACTGGTTCACGGATTAGCGGATGATGTCGTTTTACCCAAGGATACGAAACACGTGAAGGCGATCAAAGGTGACGCGGTTGATGTCCTTCACGTAGAGGGTGCGGATCACAGTTTCAACGAACCGGATCACAAGGAGAAACTTTTGGAAGCGGTGGTGGAATGGCTGGGTAAGTTTCCTGCG
The DNA here is from genome assembly GCA_028822375.1 of Opitutaceae bacterium. GTDB lineage: Bacteria > Verrucomicrobiota > Verrucomicrobiia > Opitutales > Opitutaceae > Pelagisphaera. The sequence continues at coordinate 6,208 of JAPKDW010000146.1, forward strand.
TGATTTCGATGACGGGTCAGCGACCCATCCTACAGAGATTGGAATGTAGGTCGCCTCGCTGAGGCGACAGTTAAACTCCGTTGACAGTTAGACCGGTAGATGTCGTTTTGCATTCCGTGCCAGACGCCGATCAGCTTTCTTCGAAAAATGCGGATGCCAATTCGCCTGCCATATGTCGTGCAGGTTACTTTCAGTTCGCGTCGAACCAAAAATTGAGGAACGAACGTGTGCAAAGTCGCGGCTTGTATTGGTGTAAAAGCGGATGCGGTCGTTTTGAGGTAAATGGGGTTTCTTATGAACTTGAGCCGAGCGACCTCTACGTATTGCCGTGGGATCGAGACATATCTTACTTCCCGGACCCGAAGAAGCCCATGTATACGGGACATGTTCACGTGGTTCCTGGTTACCGACCTGGCGCCAAATGGGTTGCGAATATTCCACATGAGGCGGGTGAGGTGGCGTTTGATTCTCCGGATCGAGAAGATGTCGAATGGCCGGGGCTCGATGGGGTATTTCGATTGAAGATAAAGGCTGACGAGCCGATCGGGCTGCTGCTGGATTATGCGATTCGTTGGTACAAGCAGTCGCATGGAGAAAATGAGGACGAGGCTCGTTCCTTGGCCCGTCTCATCGTCAACGAGCTCTTTCGAAAACGGGCGGAAGGCGTACAATCGTTGGCCGAGTACCCGGAAGAATTGAGCCGAATGATCGTTTATGTGAATAATGGATTCAATCTCTCCTTGACGGTGACGGATTTGGCGGCGCTCATTGGACGAAGCCGATCGCACGTACTCAAATTGTTTCGCAAGCATTTAGGCGTTTCGCCCAAGAAGTACATCATCGATTGCGAGTTAGGTGCCGCACGCGAGTTACTGCTGAGCACGACAATGCCAATTGCGGAAGTGGGGCAGTCGGTTGGGCTTTTCGATCCCTATCATTTTTCAAAGTTGTTTCGCCGTCATGTGGGAATAGCCCCTTCGGAATATCGGCAGAGGCACGGTCCTTTTTCAAATCCCCCGAAAGTTTCGATTCACCATTCGTTTCCGGGGCAACCGATTCGGTAGTCGAGTAGCATTGCAGATCCCACGCCGAGGTCTCGGCGTAGCTACGTCGCAAGGCTGCGTGGGTTTTAATTAATTTTCAGTTAAGTTGACGCGTATGCGCTGAGCGGGATCAGCTTCTTCAACAATAATGATCGGTCGCTACCTTTTGAATCGCAACTGGGTTCATTCCCCGCCGCTTGCGGCGAGCTATATCTTGCGATGAATGTGTCGCTACGCTCGAAACATCAAGCCCCGAAGCGCGAAGCGTTTGGTTGCCGTGATGCCCCGCCGCGGTTTATCCGCGGTCGACGGAGTCGAGGGCTTGCCCCGGGGTGGCAAACAAAGGGCGCAGATATTCACTGCCTTGGGGGCTTTTGACTCGGCGTAGTTCGAAGAACGAAGACGGTTGCCCCCGGGGATGCTCTATTGATCGGAGCGATTTTCCGGGGGAAGGAGTTCTAGCAGTTGATTGGGGAGACCGGGACGTTTCTTGATGGTGAATGCGTCGTAGAGTTGGCCGGTTGCTGTGTAGGCTTTGTATTGCAGCTCGCTCGTTTCCACATCGATGACTTGATAGAGTTGAGTGTCCTCTGCGAGGCGCACGGCGTACTCGCCTTTGGTAATTGGATACATCTTGGGTCCGCTGACGGAAACGACATAGACTGTTCCGATGTTTGGATCGTAAGCCTGTTGATATCCCTCTGGGACATTGACGAGTTTAACGCCTTCGGGCAGGGCACCTGTGCGCGAGTAAGAGTGGTCGTGACCATTCAGGACCAAATCTACCTTGAACTCGTCCAAAATCGGTTTCCAGAGCTCTCGAAGTTCCTTGTTGTCTCGGTCGCGAGCCGGCGAAAAAACCGGATGATGGAAGGTGAGAATGGTCCAGCGGTTGGGATTGTTCGTTAGGACTTTTCGAAGCCAAGGGATTTGCTCTTCTAGTTTTTGATTCGAGTCGAGGGCTACGAAACGCACGTCTTGATAGTCGATGTAGTAGCACGTTTCTTCCAGTCCTTCGGGGGCGTTCTGTAGGGGAAAGGCGAACTGTGGTCGCCAATGCTCGCTTACCCGTGGTTCGCCTTGATTACGGAGACGATCATTTAGGAGACCCTTTTCCAAGTCGGTTCCAAGAAGCTCTTCTTTGGTGTAGCCAGTTAGCTGAGTGACTGCTGGATTGATCTCGAGGATCTTCTCGTTGCTGTTGTAGGTCACTTTAGCCGTAGTTCCGTCTTGGGTACGAGCGGTGGCGCGATAGCGGCTATCCTTTTCAAGTGTTTTGGTAGATACATCCACTGCGATCGCTTTTCCATCTTTGGCGGTCCAAAAGCGTTCGTTCTTCGGTCCTTGGTTGGCTTTATAATATTCGTGGTTTCCGGGAATGGCAATGATGGGAACGGTGCCATTTACCCAGGCCGGGCCGCCATGCCAATCGCCCCATTCAGAGTCTTTCTCATCTCGATTGATCAAATCGCCGGCGTGGAGGAAAAAAGCTGCTCTTGGAGCGTCTCGGAAGGCTTCCCTGAAAACGCGCGACCAATGCGTCTTCACTTCATTCTGGGCGTCTCCAAAATAGACAAAGGTGAAAGGTTCAGGCGCAGTGCTTGCTGTTTTGAAATGAAAATACTCGGTCCAATTCGCTCCGTCGCCGACTCGATAAGCGTAGAGAGTGTCTGATTCCAATCCTGTGAATTCAACGGTGTGGTAATGCGCTTCGTTGATATCGCTGGCGAAGGCGGTGGTTTTAGCGTCCCACTGTTTGGGTTTCAAGGCCCGGCCGTTGTTGTTGGCGATGGCCAGCTCGGCCACTCCGTGTTTGACGCTCGTATCGGTCCGCCAGGTTACGGCTTGAGTGGTTGCCGGATCGCCCGTCCACGTTAGCACCACGCGCTCGGGTATGGGTGTAGGAGCGTATGCCTTGGTGTCGGCGTAGAGTGCAGGGGTCCAATCATGGCTGTGAGCGGAGGCAAGGGTGGACGCAGACAATAAAACGAAAACGGAGAAGAGGTTTTTCATAACATAGAGGATATAGCGGTGTAACGGGTTAATAGGAAGTTCAATGGTCCGGATTCTTTTCGCGAAGTATCCATCACAATCATTCACGTCCTTTTTTCGCTTCGAAATCCGCATCAGGGATTGCCAGCAACCCATCAGCTATCTGTTTCATTTCCAGGTAGCGGTCTTGCTGCGTTTCATCAGGCTGAATTACATGAAACTGCCTGAAGCGCCAGCATGCGGTAACGCTAGCGGCATAAACCACGAAGGGTTTGAGCTTAGTGACTTCGATTTGATTGAGCGGACTAATCGACTGATACCCGCTGACGAGCGCGTTCACCTTGGAACGGTTTATCCTTCCCGAATCGCAGCACAGGCCTGTGATCGCCATACCCAGGTCGAAGATCAGGTAATAATGGCCCGCCTCTTCGAAGTCCATAATGACTGGGCCCGCATCTTCGGTAATCACCACATTGTTGAAAAAGATATCACCGTGGATCAGGCCTTTCCTCAGGCCTTCGCATATATTCTCGCCAATGGTTTTCTTAACATCCGCCAACCAACCGGCAAAGGGATGATTCGCAAATGCATCTGCAACTGTCAGCATTTCGGTTCCGTACGAAAACCGGTTCTGCATATTTTTAGGAACCGGTACGGCATGTAGGGCCGAAATCGAGGCGCCAATTTTAAACAGCATTTCCTCGCTCAGATCTTCAACGATTTCACCATGCAGGAATTCTTTGAGCAAAACGGGCTTACCCTTGTACGAACTCAGATGTTCACCAGTACTCGTAGCTATCACGCGTGAGCTCTTAAAGCCGCTCGCTTCGAGGTGATTGAGCAGGCCAGCGAGTTCACTGATCTCTTCCTTGGATTTAGCTTCGCATAGCGTCAGGACATAGGCTTTGTCGTCTGTATCGATCCGGTAGTTGCTGTTCTCGGATCCACCTTCGAGGGCGCGAAATTGCGTGACGCTGCCGATATTGAATACGGTGGTGATTTCATTTATCTGCTTCTGGTCCAGTTCGGTATAAAGCGCCATGACTTATTAACTCTGCTTTGTTAAATGAGCGATAGTTCTTCGAAGTCAATCGCAGCGCAGGTATCTTGCCTGTGAATAAACAGGCTGAAAGCCTGTCCTGTTTTCGACAAATCCTTAATTGACTAAGTAGGTCTAAGGCGACGTTGATTTTCGATAGGTTCATGTTGATGGAATTAATTTGCAATGCGATTGAGGAGCTTCTACGAATAGAACTGCTTCAGCGCTAGTGACCATTGCGCTATGCAATCGTTAAGTCTCTTTAGCAAAAAAGGGTCGCTCGGAGATCGATCGCTACTTTTTGATTATCCTGAGGACGCTTTACTTCACCCCCCCAAAGCTAAATTTTTGCGTAAACACTTGTATCCAAACATATGATGAAACTAATCGCGCTATTCGTAATTATGATAGGGATTTTGCCTGCCTATACTTGGGCTGAGACAATTCAAGTGCTGCG
>JAPKDW010000147.1 GCA_028822375.1 Opitutaceae bacterium
GCCGCAAGCGGCGGGGAATGAACCCAGTTGCGATTCAAAAGGTAGCGGCCGATCTTCCCGCTCAGCGCATACGCGTCAACTTAACTGAAATCAGACTGAAACCACGCCGCGCTGCGGCGTAGCTACGCGAGGGACTCGCGTGGAATCGGCAATATCAGCAGCTATTTAGACTTAGGTTGACGCCAATGGGTGAGCCCCGAGGTATTTACCCAAAAGAAATAAAGAATTCGCGTTAAACCGGTTGATAGGAGAGTACGCTTTCTCCTATCGATTCCCGAAAACCTCGCTACTCGCAACTGCGATTACAAGATCACGCAAACCGTACCCATCCTCCGCTAGCTCCGTCGAAATCTCGGCGATCTCCCCATTATCTCGGAAAGTCATTTCCCGGCCGGTTCCATAAACAAGAAGCTTCTCGGTTAAGGTATGCGCGAAACGATCCTTTCGACCGAGCAATACCTGCTTTAGCCCGCTCTCGTCTTTAAAGCTCTCGCCGGAAGGCAACTCGCCCGATCCATCGACTCGTTTTCCAGGAACTTGTTTTTGGCCCGAAGGATAAGATCTTCGGTATCCACCAATTGGATCATAAAATTCCAGAGCAAATCCAAGCGGATCGATTTTAGCATGACAATCCGCGCAAGCCTGCACATTCCGATGTTTTTTGAGCTGCTCGCGAATCGTCGTTGCTCCGCGCGTATCCGGCTCTAGCGGCTCCACGTCTGGTGGTGGAGGCGATGGCGGCGTTCCGAGAATATTCTCCAAAATCCATACTCCGCGCACTACGGGCGACGTTTCCACACCATTCGCGGTCACCGTCAACACACTCGCATGACCCAGTAGACCGCCCCGATGAGCGTTCTTAGGCAAGCTCACGCGACGAAACGCTTCTCCATTGATTCCTTCGAACCCATAGTGCTTGGCCAACGGGCCATTCAAAAATGTATAGTCGCTGTCCAGAAAATCCAAAATCGGCCCATTGGTCGTCAGTAGGTTCGCGAAATAGCGACGCGTCTCCTCGCGCATCGCATACTCGAGACGCTGAGAATAGTATGCTTCGAAATCTTTCTCATCCGGCAACATGCTACCCAGCGTATTAATTCGGAGCCAGCCATCCGTGAAATGATCGACAAAGGCTTTCGCCTTTCGGTTATTCAACATACGATCCACTTGCGAGGACAAGGTCGCTGGATCTCCAAGCTGATTCGATTCTGCTAAGCTCATCAACTCATCGTCTGGCATCGAGCTCCAGAGAAAATACGACAATCGAGAAGCCAGTTGATAATCGTCTAGCTCCGACGATTTCGCCTCGTCCCCTTCATCCAAATACAAAAACTTCGGCGAACTTAGCATCGCCGCCAAACCCAGTTTAAGAGCAGCTTCGGGAGTCTTTCCCGATTTTCTCTGCTGACGGACGAAATCAGCGTAATGTTGCACATCCTCTTGAATTTGAGGTCGGCGAAAAGCTCGTTTCGCAAAATCGAGCAAGGTACCATCAATGTCTACCTTTGCCGGTTTCGTTTCCTCGCCAAAGATCATTTGATGACTTTTCGACGGCCACATCTCATAAACCGGTCCGGTAATCTCAAGACTATGAACGCGAAGGCGCGGGCCTTCGTACACTTCTCCGATCGTCTTGTTTTCCAAATTTTGGGCCTTGGCCAGTCCTTCCAGCAGAAGGTAGTCCTTAGTTCGAACGACTTCCGGATGGTATTTTGCCGCGACTTTAGTGATTGTGCCCTTACTCGAAACGCCATTGCTCCAATGAACAAACGGAGTACTTCCTTTCTCCAACCAAACGGTGGCTTCATAGTCCGTGGGCACTTCATCCGCTAAATCGAACACCGCCACATCGCGTCGCCCTTCATGAGCATTCTTTTGCAAAAGCCGCGGTTCGGGAGCGATCACCAACCCCATCTTCATCGGCTCCGAGAAATCCATTTTGAAATCGGAATTCGAATACGGATGATCCAATCGATTGATCGCCTCCGCTTGTACGACAATCTTGTAGTAACCATCCTCCGGCACTCCTGTCTTCGAAAACTTCAGTGGATAGTTCGTATGCCGTTCGACTGCTTGACCGTGCCCGATATCCAAATACTTTCCATGAAAGTTTATTCTCCAGGTAACTGGAGCCCGCGTTCTTTCTTCCGGCAGGACTCCGCCAAAATCATTAGCGGTGAAACGATATTTTTTAGAACCAGGCTTCTGGGCATCAAAGCGAATCGCCTTATCCAAAAACTCGTCTGCAACTTCCAAATAACGTCTCAATTGATAATCCGACAAAACGAGCGATTCTCCATTGTTATCGAATCCATCGACCGTGGGATCTTGAGGGAAATCGAATGTCGCATCAAACGCTTCAGTATGCACGCCAAGCAAATCTCTCAGCGTATTCACATACTCATAGCGATTCAATCGCCTCATTACCGTGGAAACAGGCGCTCTCGAATCCTCGGCAACCGTCAGCCGTTCGGTCAGCCAATCGATCATTTGACGCGTCTCGCCCGAACTCGGTTGCTTCACTTTTTTCTCGTCAGGCGGCATGTCTCCTAGATTCAGCATATCTAGAGCCTCTTCGAGCATCGTCAGATTATTCTCATCGAAAACATCCGCAGACATGCCGTCCAAACGACGGTCTCCCTTCTGCTTTTCCTCTCCGTGACAACCGATGCAGTACTCGGAAATGAATTCGTTAGCGAAAGGCGGCAGCTCGTCGGCTGAAGCGCCTGATAACAAAAGCGCGCCCAAAGAAATCGCCAATAGTCGTAGCAACCCTTTCATAACTAAGCGACTTCCAGTCCGGTTAAGCTTCCCGTCGAGCCGGAGAACTGGTCAATCTCCAAACCAAATTGCTGCAACATTGAAACGAACAGATTGGCTGCCGGCGTTTCCGTTCCGCGCCCTTTATCCTTAGAGTAAAGCTTGTGTTCGCCGTGACGGAATCCGCCGCCTGCCAACAGCAAAGGCAGATCCTTGTTACTATGCGAACTAGCGTTGCCCATCCCGCTTCCGAGTAAAGACATCGTATTGTCGAAAAGCGTTTTCCCGTTTGGTTCGTCAACCGCTTTCAACAAATCGAGGAAGCGAGAAAATTGCGTCGTATGGTATCGTTCGATAATCGCCAGTTCGTGGATATAACTCTCCACTTTTCCATGATGCGTCAATTGATGGTATCCACGCGTCACGCCCAAACCACCGTTGTCGTATCCGATATCGTTGGAAGCGAAAGTGATCACGCGCGTCGAATCCGTCTGTAAGGCCAAGGCCATTAGATCGTAATACAGAGGAATTCGCTCGGAAAACGTGAGCCCATCCGCGTCCTCAGGCAATTGGTAGTCAACAGACGGTTTCGGTTTATCGAGCCATGCCCTAGACTGAATCAGCTTTTTCTCGACCTCTCGCACCGACGTAAAATAGCGGTCTAGCTTCTCCTTATCTCGCGTGCCTACCTTGCCCATCAGGCGATCCGCATCGGTCTTAACCAAATCGAGAATGCTCACCTGATCCGTATAAACGCCTTTCAAATGCTTCACCTGGCTCGGATCGGTTTTTTGAAAGAGTAGAGCATTGATCATTCTCAGATTAGCGACCTGAGGCAGCGCCACGCCTGAATTTGACCAGGAAATCGTATTGTTCGCATCCGATCCACCCGAAGCCAATTGCAAGGATTGAAAACGCGTCTGCACTCCCACGAACTCGGCAGCCTTCTGATCCACGGAGATGTTGGCCTCAGGCAACCCTCTCGAGTTCTTCGAAAGCAATCCAGTAAGATAGGCATGAACGCCACCGTGACCGCCCACGCCATCGGTTCCATGGTCAAGCTGAGAGAATACCGAGAAATTTTTGCGATGCCGAGCAAGCGGTTTCAGCAACTCCGGCAGCTCGTAGTTTCGCCCCGTTTGACCAGGAAAGAAAAGCTTCGGCACAAACCCCAGCCCTGTCCCCACGCATACCATCCGCATCGGCACTGCAACCGTGCTGGCCACTGAGCCTACTGCCATCGCATCGAGAAACGGCAATGAAAGCGTCGCTCCAGCGATGCCTCTGAGAAAAGTTCGTCTATCTAAGGGTTTGGAATGGACTGACATTGTCGGGAATCGAGTCGGAGGCAAAATGGCCTCGTTCAAAGGTCAATTAATCGTACTTCTTTGAAAAGAGCGAGAATTGGACGCTCTTTTTAAGTGAACCCAAATGCGGCGCCACACAAAATGCATCGAACGCGTTCGATAGCGAGCAGGCTTAGCAGGCGCGTCTCACAAAACCCAAAACAAACGTGGTAGAGCCAGAGGTTCTCTGGCCAAATCATCCGCGTCAAAAGCGCAAATGATTTCGTTTCTAGTCAAACCGATCGCCTGGTCGGCTAGTCCGTTTCAACCAACGCAAATTCCTCAAGGACAGCGCGAGAGATATATTCCAAAGCCGCCTCGCTGGTAGCTTCCAGAATAACTATGGGCGCCGAACCTGCATCGTGGGACTGCTTCCAACGCTGCGCGCAGAGGCACCAGCGATCCCCCGCCTTAAGCCCCGGAAAGCCGTATGCCTCCATCGGCGTGCTGAGATCGTTTCCGGCGGCTTTCGAATATTCGAGAAATGCCTCAGTGACTTGAATGCAAACTGCGTGGCAGCCATGGTCATGCGGACCGGTCTGGCAGCGGCCGGTTCGATGAAAGCCTGTCATCGGCTCCAGACTGCAGGGCTCCAGCACGCCGCCCCGCACATTTTTCTCTTCTTCAATATCCATCCCCTACGGATACGAGGCCGCGGGCGTTTCGTCAAGCTACGGGCGCTTTGGAGTTTGGCCTACGGAATCGGGAGCTGTATCTACTTCACATGTTCCAATACATTGCTCTCGCGGAAGAAAAGGAATGGCAGGCAGCCATGAGATTCGGAGACCAGAACGGCTCCGGAGTGAATATCTGCGCCCTTTGTTTGCCACCCCGGGGCAAGCCCTCGACTCCGTCGCCCGCGGATAAACCGCGGCGGGGCATCACGGCAACCAAACGCTTCGCGCTTCGGGGCTTGATGTTTCGAGCGTAGCGACACATTCATCGCAAGATATAGCTCGCCGCAAGCGGCGGGGAATGAACCCAGTTGCGATTCACCGATCCTACCTTGATCCTCCCCGGCCAGCGAGCCAGGGCCGCAAACCGCCCTCCCACTAGGGGGCGCCGCCGGGGTGCAATGGATCGTTGATACCGACGTCCAACCCACCACGGTTCAGCAGAAAGGCGCCGTTGTCGGACATGAAAAAGACAAACGTGTTGTTGGCAACGCCCGTTCGGTCGAGCGCGTCCTAATAACTACATCGTCCGCCCTCCATCAACCACCAGCACCTGGCCAGTCGTCATAGAAGTTCCCGTCGCTAGATAGGCAACCGTATCTGCGATATCTTCAGGGGTCGAAAGTTTCGGTATCGGGAAGGTGGCGACACGCTGAGCGATTTGCTCTTTGCTCATATCTTTGCGTAACCACCGACTATCGATCGGCCCAGGGCAAACGGCGTTTACGCGAATTTCCGGAGCCAAGGCGCGAGCTAATGATTTCGTCATCGTATTCAAAGCTCCCTTGCTAGCGCAGTAGGCGATAGATGATCCGAATCCGGAAATCCCGGCTACTGAAGACACATTTACTACTGCTGACGACGAGCCCTTCTTTAACAATCGAGCAGCTGCGCGAATAACGAAAAACGGTCCCTTGGTATTCACTCCAATAATCGCGTCCCACTGTTGCTCCGTCAGTCCATCAAGATCCGCGTGCTCGACGAAATAGGTTAGACCCGCCGCATTCACCACTACATCGAGGCGACCAAACGTCTGTTCGATTCCTTCGACCATCGCGACAACTTGATCGTCTCGACTGACATCGCACTGAACGAGCATCGCTCTCCGCTGAAGATTTTCAACAAGCCGCACCGTCTCTTCAGCCTCTTCCTTATCAGCGCCCGGATAATTCACCACCACATCGAAACCGAACTTGGCGAACTTAACCGCGCACGCGCGCCCTACTCCCGTCGCTGAGCCGGTTACTAAAACTACTCTTCCGTCTTTATTTTCCATTATCGATGATTCTCCAATAACAAAGCTATCCCTTGACCCACTCCCACGCACATCGAGCAAATAGCGTAGCGACCATTCGCCGCTACCAGCTGTCTTGCCGCCGTGGCAACCAAACGCGCCCCGCTCATGCCGAGCGGATGCCCTAACGCGATGGCTCCTCCATTGGGGTTAACGTGTTCCGCATCGTCCGGAAGGCCCAATTCTCGCAAGACCGCGAGCGACTGAGAAGCGAAGGCTTCGTTGAGCTCGATGAAGTCAATATCGGCGAGCTCCAACCCCGTTCGCTCTAACAATCTCTGGATTGCCGGAGCCGGCCCTATTCCCATAATACGCGGCGAAACGCCCACGGTAGTGGTCGCAACAACCCGGACTAAAGGTGTCAGTTCAAATTCGGATACAGCCGCATCGGAAGCGAGCAGCAATGCGCAAGCGCCATCGTTGATTCCCGAAGCGTTTCCGGCAGTAATGGTTCCGTCGGCCTTAACGATCGATCTCAACTTAGCGAGCCCTTCCAAAGTGGTACCATCTCGTGGGTGCTCATCCCGATCGACAACAATCGCGTCGCCCTTTCGCTGCGGCACGCTTACCGGGACAATCTCGCCATCCAAAAATCCGTGCTCCCGCGCCTCTTTGGTTCGCTTCTGACTACGATAGGCGAAGGCATCCTGATCCGCTCGAGAAATGCCGAACTGATCAGCAACGTTTTCCCCGGTTTCAGGCATTGAATCCGTTCCGAATAGCTCACGCATTCGGGAGTGAGCGAAGCGCCACCCCAAAGTGGTATCCACAAGTTCATTAGAACGATCAAATGCTTTTCCGGATTTCAACATCGCATAAGGCGCCCGAGACATCGACTCCACTCCTCCCGCTAGGCACATCGTTGCTTCGCCCGATTTAATCGCTCGCGCAGCAATAGCGACTGCATCCATCCCCGAAGCGCACAGACGGTTCACCGTCACCGCTGAAACCGATTCCGGAAGCCCAGCCAACAAGGTAGCCATGCGAGCGACATTGCGATTGTCTTCTCCCGCCTGATTTGCGCAACCGAGAATCACGTCATCCAAGCAAGCCCAATCCAAATTCGGATAGCGCTGCATGATCGCCTGAAGCGCTGCAACCGCAAGATCGTCAGGCCTTACCGACGACAATGCTCCGCCGTATCGGCCAATTGGCGTTCGAGCCACTTCGCATATCCAAGCTTTTGATGGGGTATCGCTCATATTAGGTGGAAATTTAACGCGCCCGCGCTGATTCCGTTCTAGCTATCAGGTTTCTCAAAACGCTCAACTCTGAATCTGTGGGTTCTTCCGTTTCGCTCACGGTATCTGAGAATCTCAATTCCCAACCAGTCGCTTCTTGTATCCGCTCTCGACTCACGCCAGGGTGCAACTGCTCGACGACGAGCTCGTTTGCGCCCTCCTCAGGAACCAATACACCCAGGTCGGTAATCACGGCGCTCGGACCTCCTCGTAGACCGGCTTTCTGTCGGGCATCTCCGCCATCCAGGTAACCTGCCGACGTAATGAAATCAACCCGATCGACAAGCGATCGCGAGCTATGCTTGATAATGACCAAGGTTTCTTTTGCCAGGGCTGCGATCTCCGGTGCTCCTCCCGCACCAGGCAAACGTACTTTTGGCGACGCATAATCGCCAATCACCGTGCTGTTTAGGTTCGCGAACCGATCTACTTGCGCCGCGCCTAAAAAGCCTATATCGACTCGACCACCTTGTAGCCAATAAGCGAAGATCTCAGGCGTCGACACGACCGCATCCGCAGTTTCCGCCAATTCGCCATCGCCGATAGACAAAGGCAATATCGTCGGTTTCGCGCCGACGGTCCCCGATTCGTATATGAGTACGATTTCGGGAGCGTGCGTTAGACGAGCCAAGTTAGAAGCCATCGATGGGATACCAATCCCCACAAAACAGGTAGCCCGATTTTTCAACCGACGGGCCGCAACGATGGTCATCATTTCGGTTGGAGTAGCTTCTTTCATGATTCGAGCCTTTCCCTAAATTCCTCAAAATTATTCGTCTCCATCACATGAAACTTCATCCACTCGGAGAACGCGTCGCGATCTTTTGAAATCGAGTCCCACTCAATATATACTGCATTGTCTCGATCGTAATAACCATCCGAATACGACGGGAACGCTCCGCCAGGTACTTCGCAAACGGCATCGACTACCCAAGAAGGCAACACACATGCATTCGGAGGAGCATTCAACGTATCCACAATCTCCTCAACCGTTACGATGCATCGCTTAGCAGACAACACCGCCTCTTTCTGCACGCCTACAATTCCCCAGAGCAATACGTTGCCCTTGCGATCCGCTTTTTGGGCATGGATGATCGAGACATCAGGATTAATCGCTGGCGTTGCCGCGAGTTTTTCTCCCGTAAACGGACATTCAACGAAACGAATATTCGGATTATACTTCGGAAGATCCGAACCCACAAAACCGCGCAAAATCCCCATTGGCAACCCCGCCGCGCCAGCAGTATACGCCGCCGCCATAGAAGCATGGCTTCGCTCGTCGATTTCCAAAGGATGAGGCCATCTCTTTTCTACCGCATCACGAAACCGATGCAACGAACCAACGCCCGGATTTCCTCCCCAAGAAAAAGTCAACTTACGCGCGCAACCCATTCCGATCATCTGATCATAAATGAGGTCGGGGGTCATTCGTACTAGAGCCAAATCACGCCTGCCCTGCCGCATAATTTCATGTCCGGCGGCATAAGGAATCAAGTGAGTGAATCCTTCCAGCGCGACACTATCTCCGTCATGGACATACTCGTGAATGGCATCAGTCAAAGAAGTTATTTTAGACATTTGGAAATTGACTTATTGTGCGATTATCGTACAAATGTTCGATAATTGAAAATATTAGTTTTTATGCCCACATGTCAATGACCGAATTTTCTGCTCCCAAAGCCATCGATAAATCAAATCTCTTTCGCAAAGGAGATCCCGACTTCATGACCTCCCTAGCCCGTGGCATTGAAGTCATTCGGGCCTTCTCGGACACCAAGACTGGCGTAAATATGTCGGCTATCAGCGAACGAACGGGATTATCGCGAGCTGTCGCACGGCGTTGTCTCTACACGCTAAGCGAAATGGGCTACGTCCGTCGCGATCTCGATGGCTATTACCTAGAACCCAAAATCCTGTCTCTCAGCCAAACCTATTTTTCGTCTACGTCCCTTCCTGCTCTCGCTCAAGAGCATCTAGATCACGTCAAAGAATCCACCGGCGAGTCTTGCTCTTTGGCCATTCTCGACGAACACGAAACCGTCTACATTGCTCGATCGGCCGCTCGACGAATCATGGCTGTTTCTCTAGGAATCGGAAGTCGATTACCCGCCTACTGCACTTCTCTAGGACGCGTTCTTCTCGCAGCGTTGCCACCTGCCGAATTGGATAATTATTTTGGAACGATCAAACGAAAAGCCTTCACCGAGCGCACCCGAACCACGCAGCGAGACCTCAAAGCCATTATCGATAAAACTCGCGAACAAGGTTTCACAATCGTCGATCAAGAACTCGAAATTGGCCTGCGCTCTTTAGCAGTGCCCGTCCGTAATCACAACGGAGTCGTAGTCGCCGCGATGAATGTCGGCGTCCAGGCGAGCCGGGTAAGTCTAAGCGACTTGAAGCGGCAAACGCTTCCGGTTCTTTTAAGCGCTTCCGAGAAGCTAAGATCTCAACTCATTTGCTGAGCGAGGGCAGGAAATCAACAGCATTAGCGGATTCGAACGAGACACATAATTAATGGGATTGGATTTTTGCGCCTTCTCAGGGTGGTCCTTAACGGGTGATTTTATAAAACATTCGGGACTATCCGCAGCATCGTGATCCATCCGATCGTTCATCCGTAAAAAACCTGTAGGACCAAACCAATTACAGTCAGTTTGAACCTTAGAAGACGTTTAGTGACAAAGATCAGTTTGAAATATTTCCGGTCTCCCATTGCCTTTCGCGATCTTTGGTTCGAGGAACGCCTAAGTCACAATGACGAGCAATTACCATTTGACAATTAGTAACAACTGTTACCAAATAAGCATAAAGAGTATGTCCGTGACCAATGTAAAAAAGACACCGATAAGCCCGAACTCGTTGGGGTTTTACTTGAGCCGAGCATCCATCGTATTTCGTGAATTGCTGAAACAATCCTTGGCGGAATCCTCGTTAAAAGATTACATAAAGCCCGGCATGGGAAATCTCATGTTTTCTCTGTACGAGCAGGATGGCGTAACGAAGACCGAACTCGCACGGACGCTTTCTCTATCGAAAATGACGATTACACGCCTCGTCAGGGATATCGAGAAGCATGGATTGGCAGTGAGCAAGGCCGATGAGAATGACGGGCGAGCGAGCCGAGTACACTTAACGCCCCTGGCCCGAAAACTGGAACCCGAGTATGCGCAATTAGCTCGCTCCCTCGAAGAGCGAATTTCAGAAAATTTCACTCCAGCAGACCTAACTCAGTTTCGCCATCACTTGAAAACGTTGCTAGAATCGCTGGTGGAAAAAACGAGCTAATCAGAATCAAGGCTAACCGAGAGATTTCGCATCAATCCCATCGATACATGGAACACTACAACTCAAAGGACACCGACAGCCACCCTCCGATCATCCATCCGCCGTACAAGTCGAGTACCACGCGAAGTCCCAG
>JAPKDW010000148.1 GCA_028822375.1 Opitutaceae bacterium
GCCCGAGGCTGAATGCCGAATGGTTAATTGCTCACGCGCTAGGTCTTGGGAGGATGGAGCTTTATCTTCAGTTCGACCGGCCATTGATCGGCGAAGAGCTGGAGCAGATGCGAGCCTTAGTCGCGCGCCGCGGGAAACGGGAGCCGTTGCAGTATGTTCAAGGACAAACGCAGTTTCATGACTTGACGCTAAAGTGCGATCCGAGGGCTTTGATCCCTCGCCCTGAAACCGAGCAGCTCGTCGAATTGGTCAAAGAATCCGGTCCGGAAATCGATCAGGATATTCGTATCCTCGATCTAGGTACGGGAACGGGAGCGATCGCATTGGCCTTGGCGATGCATTTCCCTCGATCTCAGGTTGTAGCAACCGATACAAGCCAAGATGCGTTGGATCTAGCTAGCGAGAACGCCTTGTTGTGCGGTTTGCAAAATCGAGTCGAATTTCGCTTGTCCGATTGGTTCACGAATTTAGGGGAAGAAGTAGCTTTTGATTTAATTGTCTCGAATCCGCCTTATCTGACGGACCAGGAATTGGCGGATGCGGAGAGCGAAGTGAAGGATTTCGAGCCGAAGTCTGCCTTGGTTGCTAATGATGAAGGAATGACCGATTTGCGCGCTATTATAAATGGAGCCATTCCGTTGCTAAAGGATAGTGGATCCCTTTGGCTTGAAACGGGGATCGCTCAGCAAGACGGGCTTTTGGATTCGTGTCGACGAGCTGGATACGCGAATAGCGAAGGGCTTGACGACTGGAGCGGTAGATCGCGGTTCATTCGAGCGATCAAGTGAATCGTCCGAACGACTCAGCGTAAAGCGATACGCTTAATTAAGCAGCTTTTCAAAGCGTGATTTAGAGGCGAGGGGAAGCGCTGGTTGCTTCCAGTCGTTGGTGTTCGGAGACGCGTTAACGGCATTCACCATGATACGAAGGGCTTCGCGCAATTGGATATCGAAATCGGGAACGGGTTCTTCGTCTTCTTCCTCGTCCTTTTCTGCAGATTCGTTTTCGGCGATTTCCGTTGTCTCACTTTCGGCGGAAGCTTCGTTTTCAGTTTCGGCTTCGGCTTCGACCTCGGCCACTTCGGGAGCGGCTTCTTCTTCCTCGGCCTCGTTTTCGGCCTCTTCTTTTAGAATGGCGTCTAGTTTGATCTCAGTTCCTTCGAAATTCACTTCGGCTAGGTGACGCTGGCGATCTTTCATCTCATCTATGAAGTTCTTGTCCACCTCCATCATTTGTTTGCGTTTCTCGAAATTGAGAGAGATCGCCGTTTGGTCTTCGCGTTCCTGGTACCAGTCGATTCTCTCTTTCAGGAAACTGAATTCTTCTAGCTGGATCTGGCGTTCCTTGCTTTGATCTTGCAGTATTTCAATGAATGATTTCTTGAGCGTCATTTCAACGAAATAGCGGGCCGGTTTGATGTAATCCCATGCTAGGGCATTGTCCAAGTCGGCCTCGCTGACTGCGGTTACATCTGCAATAGAGGGTATTGATATATCAGATACGACACCTTTTCGTTGAACTGAGAAACCGTTTGGAAGGTAGTATTTCTGGATGGTCAGCTTGGCGGCTCCTGCTTTGCTTTTCGAGTTATACGCTCGTAGCACGTAGTCTTCGAGCGGCAGGATTTGTTGGACACTTCCTTTTCCGTGGGTGCTATCGTTTCCGATAATGAGGGCGCGTCCGTAGTTTTGAAGTGCTCCGGCTAGGATTTCGGAAGCGGAAGCGCTGTGGCGCGACGTGAGTACTGCTAGTGGTCCGTTGTAGACGATCTTCGGATTTCGGTCCGACCTCGGAAGGACTTTTCCGTACGAATCTTTGACTTGAACGACGGGACCGCGAGAGATGAACAGTCCGGTGAGGTCGACTGCTTCGTGAAGTAATCCGCCTCCATTGCGGCGTAGATCTAGCACGATTGCTTGAGCGCCTGCATCTTTCATTTTGATAACGAGTTCTTCGACATCGGCTGTGACGCTGGTGACGAGGCGATTGCCTTGGCTGTCGATTTCTTCGGTGCCGTAGAAAGTGGGAATATCGATAACTCCGATTGGTATCGTTGAGCCCTTTGAGGTTGGAACGTCGAATATTTCACCTTCGCAGCGACTGGAGTTGATGCGGACCGTATCGCGTACGATACTGACGACGCGGCGTTCGGATTCATCGACGGCATCGGCTGGAATTATGGTCAAGTTGACGACGGTGCCTTTTTCGCCACGGATTTTATCGACCACTTTGCTTAGTCCCATGTCGATAATGTCGACTGGCTCGCCATCGCCTTGGGCGACTGCTACGATACGGTCATTGGGTTTTAGGTCGGTTGTATTTTTTGCAGGACCGCCAGGAATGAGTTCTTTGATGACGCAATAGCCGTCGTCTTCGCTTAGGAGAGCGCCGATGCCGACTAGCGATAGGCGCATGTGAATGTTGAAATCTTCAAGCGAGTCTGAAGAAAAGAAGGTCGAGTGCGGATCGAATATGTGGGTGAGACTGGTCAGGAAGATTTCCTGAACATCGCTTGATCCGAATTCCTTTAGGCTACGAAGTTGGCGTTCGTAGCGTTTGACGATGCGTTCTTTGGCTTCTTCGATTGTCTTGTCGTTGAGAAGCTCCTGTAGCATTTCCTGTTTAAGTCGCTTGGTCCATAGCTCGTCAGCTGCTTCTTTCGAAACGGCCCATGGGCTTTCGGTTCGGTCGTATTCGTATTCTTCCTCCGCTTCGAAAGTCCATTCTCCTTTGAGGAGTTCTAGGTTTGAATTGATTCGGCCTAGGGCGATTGTCCGGTAGGTATCGTAGATGGCGAAGGCTGCATTAAGGTCGCCTTTGTGACGCATCTGGATGCTTAATCGCGATCCGTAGGTATCGATGAATCGATCTTCGTCGGTCTGGAGAAAGTAGAGTTTATTGTAGTCGAGATTTTCCATGTACTCGCGAATGAGATCTATGAACACTTCATCGGAGATCTCCTGATTATTGAAGTGCAACGTCTCCAGCATTTCGATAACGCGCATCGTTTCCTGAGACATGAGATCCGTTGGCGCCAATATCGGGAAATCGGCGGGATCTACGAGCGGCTCGGCTTCGGCTAGTCCGAAGCAATTGGAAGCGGCTAGAAGGGATAAGAGAAAAACGATTTTATTTGGCATATCGCGATTGATTCTGATGAGAGTTTTCTTTGGCGGTACTAGGATGTACGAAATATTGAGAGAATTGAATGTAGATTAATCAGAACGCCGTTTTGGTGATAATCGTTACGGTTGTTCTCACGTTAGGCAGTCAAGCGTTCATCGGTTTTTTAAAAGATCGCCGGCTTCGTCCAAGATTTGCTTTTCCTTGGGAGTCAAAGTTCCGAATCCTTTGCTGTTGATTTTGTCGAGAATACGATCGACTTCCGCTTTGAGGTCTTTTCTGGGCTTGATGTTAATCTTATAGGGGAAAGCTTTTGCTTTGGGCTTTTTTGCAGGCTTAGGCTTTAACCACTCAGGCATTTGAAGCGTAGCTCCTTTACCGTAGCCTGGATTGCGCTGGTAGATGAGTTTGTAAAAGGCGTAGCCGCCTAGCATCCCGCCAAGGTGGGCGGAGTGGGCAGTGCCGTAATTGTTAAGCAATTCGAAGAATATTAGGCTGAAAACTGAGACACCAAGGGGAACGTACAGTAGAAGTTTACCCTTGATGCGTAGCACCATTAGGAAATTGACATCCTCCTCGGCGTAAATGAGGCCGAAGCAAGCGAGCATCCCGAATACGGCTCCGGAGGCTCCAAAAACGACTCCTGTACCCTGTATGAAACTAAAAATGTACCAAAGGATACCTCCGCCAAGGGATGCTCCGAGGTAGAGTTGTAAAAAACGTTTTTCTCCTAAATCCGGTAGAAGACCACGTCCTAGGAAGAAGATGCCCAGCATGTTGAACGCTATGTGACCAATGCCCGATGCCTCATGAAGGAAAGCGTACGTGATAAAACTCCATATGTGGGGTCCGCCTGATCCGTTTGCGGAAAGCGCAAACGTTTTGAAGTAGCCATCGCCCGCAGCCAGCTGAATCGCGTACATCAATACATTGAAAACGATGATCCCTAACACCAGGTTCCGAGACCTGAGGTTTTGATTGGATTGCATGTATGGACGATCGTACAGCATGGAGTCTAGTCTAGGATCACGAATTTCGGGCGAATTACAAGGAAGCTATCGGGTAATTAACGCATTAAATCACCTCGGGCTTAAGCAGTCATACGCGATTGGGCGCAAATATTGGTCAACACATCGCTCCCCCTGGTTCCCGTTAATCGGTTAAATGAGCGCTATCTAGTAGAGGGGATCTTCTTCGAGGCGCGAAGAATGATCCTATTCAGGCTACGCCCGTCAAGAGCGGCAGCCCTACGTTTGATGAAACGAATTGACTGATAAATGGGCGACTAGTTATTGAAGCGGAATAGGGCGACGTCGCCGTCCTTGAAGAGGTACTCTTTGCCTTCGAGGCGATATTTACCGGCTTCGCGAGCGGCAGATACACTGCCAAGTGTCGTAAGGTCTTGATAGGAAACGACCTCTGCTTTTATGAAGCCTTTCTCGAAATCAGTGTGAATGACGCCTGCGGCCTGCGGAGCGCGCATTCCGTTGGTGAACGTCCAGGCGCGGACTTCTTTTTCGCCCGCTGTGAAATAGGTCTCTAGGCCGAGCAGGGTGTAGGTTTCTCTTATTAGTAGAGAGACGCCGCTGTCTTGGACTCCTAGGTCGGAGAGGAATTCCGATGCTTCTTCGGGGCTGAGGTCGATAAGTTCGGATTCGATCTCAGCGCTAATGACGATGCAGCCGGCGTTCTGGCTTTCCTTGGCGTAGGCACGGACTTTCTGAACCATCGGGTTGTTGTCCGAGTCGGCGAGGTCGTCTTCCATTACATTGGCCGCGTAGATGACGGACTTGGACGAAAGCAGATGTAGGTTCTTCATTACGACCGCTTCTTCGTCGCTCACTTCGAGTAGATTGGCCGTTTTGCCTTCATTGAGGTGGGGTAGGAGTTTGTCGATTATGGCGCAGATCGCTTGAGCCTCCTTGTCGTTGCCTCGCGCTTTCTTGGAAGCCTTATCGCGCTGGCGTTCTACGGACTCGATGTCGGCTAGCAGCAGTTCGGTGTTGATGATCTCGATATCCCGAATCGGGTCAACCGATCCCATATTGTGGATGATGTCGTCGTTTTCGAAGCAGCGGACCACCTGGACGATCGCGTCTACTTCCCGAATGTTCGCTAAAAATTTGTTGCCGAGGCCTTCGCCCTTGCTGGCGCCTTCGACGAGACCGGCGATATCGACGAACTCGATTGCTGCGGGAATAACGACATGAGTCTTCGCGATCTCTTGAAGGGCCGCAAGACGGCTGTCCGGTACGCTTACCACGCCCACGTTGGGGTCGATGGTGCAAAACGGATAGTTTGCAGATTCTGCATTGCGTGTTCGAGTCAACGCATTGAAGAGAGTTGACTTGCCAACGTTAGGGAGACCGACGATACCTGCTTTAAGCATAGGCGAGGAACAACATTCGATTGGATGTTGCTTGACAAGATCCAATTTTGCTAAATCTTCCTCCTCTTTTCCGAATTTTCCAGGACACTTTAGACATGGCGTTAAAGATCAAACTTCAAAGAGGTGGAGCTACCCACAATCCTATATACCGCGTAGTCGTCGCAGAAGCTCGCGGCCGACGTGATGGCCGTTTCGTAGAGAAGCTCGGCACGTATATTCCAAGAGCAAAGGGGCAGCAAATTGAGCTGACATTGAACGTGGAGCGTGCCGACTACTGGACTTCCGTAGGAGCGATACCGACCGATACGACGAAGGCTCTGATTAAGAGAGCTCGCAAAGAAACTCCAGTAGCTGCTGAAGCGATTGCTTAAAGGCCTCGCTGTTATAGTAGCTAGGACGAATTTCCAACCCGGTTGCTATACCGGGTTTTTTCGTCTTTGGATTGTTTGCGGATACGAATTTCCATGAAAATCGACGTTCTCACGCTTTTCCCTCAAATGCTCGATGGTTTCCTGTCGGAGAGCATGATGGGGCGTGCTCAGGCAAATGAAGTGGTCGAGGTAAATATCCACAACCTTCGCGATTGGGCGAAGGGAAAGCACAAGCAAGTCGACGATCGGCCATTTGGCGGCGGAGCAGGAATGGTCGTAATGCCGGAGCCGATTTTCGATGCAATCGAGGAATTGCAGACTCCGAAGACGCATCGCATCTATTTAGCGCCCGATGGCGACCGGCTTACGCCGGAGCTCGCTCAGACCTTGGCCAAGAAAGAGCATTTAATTTTGTTGAGCGGCCATTACGAGGGAATCGACGAACGGGCTCGCGAAAATGTGATCGATCAGGAGATCAGTATTGGCGATTACGTACTGACGAACGGAACCCTGGCGGCGGCGGTTGTGATCGATTGTTTATGCCGATTTTTGCCCGGATTTTTAGGTGAAGAAAAATCATTGACTAGCGAAAGCTTCCAGGGCAGTTTGCTCGACTTTCCTCAATTCACGCGTCCTTCCGTGTTTCGAGACATGCCGATTCCCGAGGTTCTTTTATCCGGAAATCACGCGGAAATCGAGAAATGGAGGCAGCAAGAACGAGAGGAACGAACGCGAAAGCGAAGACCAGATTTACTAGAGGATTAATATAATGAACCAGATCGTAAACGAACTTTCTAAAGAACAACTCAAGACCGAAGTCCCTCCTTTCAAGGTAGGCGACGGTGTCAAGGTACACACCTTGGTAAGAGAAGGCGAAAAACGTCGTATCCAGATGTTTTCCGGTATCGTGATCGCTCGCAAGGGCTCCGGTATTCAAGAGTCGTTCACGGTTCGCCGCATTTCTTATGGCGAAGGCGTCGAGAAGGTATTCCCGATCCACAGCCCAAATGTCTCCAAGATCGAAATCGAAAAGGAATCGAAGACGATGCGAGCTCGCATGTACTACCTTCGCGGCCTGATCGGCAAGAAGGCGATGAAGGTGAAGGAAAAGCGCCTCGTCAAGGCTCACTAAACCTCGGACCAGTTCAAATCACTTTTTTAAGACCGCTCGTTCGAGCGGTCTTTTTTTGCATTGGTGGAAGGGGGCGCGACAGAGCTGCCCTGTCTCTGGATTCATGAATGCCTTTCATCGAAATGAGTGATTCGTTTCAGTTCTAGACCCGAATAGGACCCTTTCGTAAAATAGAGGCATTTCATGGTGGAATGCCGTCCATTTTGCTCTTGAGGCTTGCGACTGCCTCTATTGGGGTGTTCGCGTTGGAATAGTCGCTAGATTTTAAGCAATACGAAATGAATACAGAAATTCTCCAAAAAGCCGCCAATCAAGCCCGCGGGCTCGCAATTGATGCTGTTCACGCATGCAAGTCAGGTCACGTTGGACTGCCATTAGGCTCGGCCGAAATCGGTGCGGTCCTTTATGGCCAGTCTTTGAACATTAATCCAGATGAGCCACGGTGGCTTAATCGCGATCGATTCGTTCTCTCGGGCGGTCATGGAAGTATGTTCCTCTATAGCTGGCTCCATTTGGCTGGGTTCGATCTAAGCTTGAATGAACTGAAGAACTTCCGTCAGCTTCACAGCAAAACTCCGGGTCACCCGGAATTTAGGGAAACGCCTGGCGTGGAAAGCACGACGGGACCTCTTGGTCAAGGCATCGGCAATGCGGTTGGTTTCGCGGTTTCCCAAAAGATGGCTGGCGCTAAATTCAATACCGCCGAGCATACGATTCTCGATAATCATGTAATCGCTTTGGCGGGCGACGGTTGTATTCAGGAAGGCGTTGCTCAGGAAGCATCGGCTTTGGCGGGTCACCTTCACCTCGATAACTTGATCGTATTCTATGATAGTAACGACGTGACGCTTGATGCGATGGCCGAAAAGTCGCAAAGCGAGGACACTGCAAAACGTTACGAAGCGATGGGCTGGGGTGTGGTGACGATCGATGGTCACGATTTGGCTGCAGTTTCGAAGGCCTTTGACGACGCGAAAGCGGCAGTTGGCAAACCTCAGTTCATCATCGCCAAGACCGAAATCGGTCATGGCATTGCGGAAGTTGCGGGTACGAGCGCAGGGCACGGCGAAAGCGGAGCGATCAATCACTCCGAAGCCGCTCACGTATTTTTGGGGCTACCTCAAGATCGCTTTTTCGTTTCCGATGAAGTTCGCGCTTATTTCGCGGATCTTAAGGAATCGCGTATTCAGGCCTGCAACGCTTGGAAGACGACGTACGATGCATGGGCAGCGGCCAACGCAGCTCTCGCGGTCCAGTTGGAAGCGGGCGCTTCGGCTCCGGTTGATGTGGACGATTTGTTCGCGAAAATTCCCGTTGCTGCTGACGATGCGAAATTGGCTACTCGCGCGGCGGGTTCGAACGTATTGCAGCCGCTCGCAGCGGCTCGTCCAGAATTCATTAGCGGCTCGGCGGATCTTCATGGCTCTACCAAGAATTACATCAAGGGTGGAGGCGATTTCCTTTCAGGCAGCGAAAGCGGTCGCAACCTGCTTTTCGGGATTCGCGAGCATGCCATGGGCGCATTGCTCAACGGAATGGCTTACGATGGAATTTGGCGTCCTTCTGGCGCGACTTTCATGGTATTCGCCGATTACCTACGTCCATCGATTCGACTAGCGTCATTGGCTAGGCTTCCGGTTACGTACATTTTCACTCATGACTCGGTTGGAGTAGGCGAAGATGGTCCGACTCACCAGCCCGTTGAAACGGTTTCAGGATTGCGCGTCATTCCAAATCTCGACGTTATTCGCCCGTGCGATACGGAAGAGACTGCTGGGGCATTCGTAGCTGCTATTGAGCGTCAAGATGGGCCGACGGCTCTTTCACTCACGCGTCAGGGTATTCCGAATATCAATACGTCAACTCCTGATGAGCGTCGTCACGGCGTGCTTAAAGGCGGTTACGTTATCAAAAAAGAAACCGCTGCGCTTGAAACAATTCTCATTGGTTCTGGTTCCGAAGTTCAGCATGCGATTGCGGCATCTGAGGAACTGGGAGCAGGAACGCGCGTCGTCTCGATGCCGTCGATGTTTCGTTTCGATAGGCAGAGCTCGGAGTACAAGGAGAGCGTTCTCCCTGCAACCTGCACGAAGCGTATCGCAATCGAAGCTGGCGTATCAGGATTGTGGTACAAATACGTGGGGCTCGATGGTAAGGTTATCGGGATCGATCGTTTCGGTATCAGCGCTCCGGGAGACACGGTGATGGCCGAATTAGGAATGACCGCATCGAACGTTGTGTCGGTTGCCAGCGCCTAGTATCGGTTCGACATAGTCTTTTACTGGGCCTTTGTTACGGATTTGACCGTGGCAGAGGCCTTTTTTTTTTAACGGAAATAATAATGGGACAGTTCTTGGAAATCGTTCACGGTTCGGGTCAGTATCGGCAGGCTTGCTTGCTGAGGAATGCGACGCTTCGTATTCCGCTTGGATTAGATCTTTATGATGAAGATTTGGAGTCAGAGTCAGCGTATCGGCATTTTGGAGTTTTCGATGGCGAGGAACTGATTGCGTGTTCGGTTATCGTTCCTTTGGGGTCAGGGAAGGTACAGTTGAAGCAAATGGCGGTTGATGAGGCTTTTCGAGGGAAAGGGATCGGCCGATTGTTAATGGAGAGGGTCGAGGAGTGTTTGGTTGTTTCGGGCGTGGGCGAAATTCGGTTGCACGCTCGGGAGACGGCCCTTGGTTTCTACGAACAATTGGGTTTTGTGATCGAAGGGGAAAGGTTTCTGGAAGTCTCGATCCTGCATCGCTCTATGTCGAAGTGGATTGGGTCCGATTAAAAGGAGAGCTCGACTGTCCGAGGAGCTGCGATAGCTTTTTTAAGCGATGGTAGATGTAGAAGTATGTATCAATGGCGATGAGGTCGATGAAACTCGAGCGAGCGTGACCGCAGCCAACGCAGGAGGCGCGGCAAGGGTAGAGCTATGCGGGGCGATGCAATTCGATGGATTAACGCCACCTGTAGAGAGCGTTAAGGCCGCTAGAAATGTTTTTGAAAGAAATGGGCTCTTGGTTATGATTCGTCCTCGGGCGGGCGATTTTCAATACGAGCCAGACGAAGTTGAACTTATGAAATCACAGATCTCTGCTGCAGCCCAGGCAGGAGCGGATGGGGTTGTGATGGGTTTATTGAATGGAGAGGGACATCTGGATCTCCAACCGTTGAGAGAACTGGTTGAGTTGAGTCAATCGCTTGGATTGATGACGACCTTTCATCGGGCTTTCGACGCTACTCGAAATCGGCTAGAAGCCTTGGATGGGCTGATCGAGCTCGGGTTTGATCGTATCCTTACCAGTGGAGTGGCTTGGGGCTTGCCGGGGTCAGCTTTGGATGGCGTTTTGGAATTGGATCGATTGATACAGGCGGCAAAGTCTCGTCTCGAGATCGTGATAGGAGGAGGCGTCAATCCAGTGAACGCGCCGCAGGTATTGAGAGGCCTGAGCGCTTGGAGTGGAAAGCTATCGGTACATGCGTATTCGGGAGTCCAGGACAAAGGTAGGACGACGATTTCCGGCGTGAAGGCTTTGGTGGATGCCGTGGGGCCTTTTTAGGGCAATCTTATTTTGCGGCACGGTCCAGGTTGAATGGGACCGGCCCTACGTTTTTCTTTCCTTCGGTTAAATGCCTCGAAGTTTGCTTCGTTGCTGCTTTTGGTAGCGGCCGATCTCCGAGCGGCCACTGAACGATGCAATCGTTCAGATACT
>JAPKDW010000149.1 GCA_028822375.1 Opitutaceae bacterium
GCATGCAAGGGGTTGACGACGCTTCCGCGGTCCGTACTAGGTCCCAGCATTCCCCTGTGGAATTGGCAGGACCGACTTCGCAGGCGACGGCTTTGCCTGCTTCCAACGCAGCGATCGACATGGGTATGTGCCAACGCCAAGGAGTTGCGATGATTACTCCGTCAAGATCGTCTCTCTGCAAGAGGCGCTTAAAATCGTAGGGGCCTCGCTGATACGCTTCGGGACGAGGCCGGCCTGACTCTTCGACAAAGTTTTGGGCTTTGCTGAGATTATCTTCCCGCATGTCGCAAATGGCAGGAAACTGCACGTCTTCCATTTCGAGCAGGGTTTTCAGCAATCCTGAGCCGCGTCCACCAACACCGATAAAACCAAGACGGACCTCAGAATTTGCGACTTTGGGATTGGCGCTGAACAGATGGGGAGCGATTCCGGCGGCTAGTCCGGCAGTCAGCGTGCGAGTGGCGAATGTTCGTCTATTGAGCATAGGGTATTTGGAGGGATGAATTATGAAGGATGAAGTATGATCCGGATTCTCTGCGATACGCCGGGACAGGGGGCATGAAGATGCTTTCAGATTTGACCGAGTTGCGGAGTATTGTCGATGGAGTATTGTTTTTAAGATCGCTGTCATGGATCTCTTCGGGCCAGGATCCGCTACGCGGGCAGGTGAGGGAGTGAATTATGAATGATGATCCGTCTTCTCTGCGATATGCCGAAACAGGGGGATGAATTGGGGAACGGGGAGCTTGTTAATTGACCTTAATGAAGTTCTGCCCATAACTCAAAAGCATCTTCTGTTACACCGGATTCATCATATCCAACATGGGCCTAAATCGAAATTTGAATGCCTTCTTATTCAGGCTTCTTTCAGTCAAAATTCACTTGGCAATTGGCATAGTCCTAGGCGTGATAGCAACGAGCCGGGAGTAGCTGCCGACGGATGATGCGTCCAGCGAAAGTAAGCGGAAGCCTCCCTTGCTACGAAGGCTCGAACCGTTCCGAGCCGAAGGCGACAAGACCGGGCGCGTAGCGAACCGGAACAACGACGAGAACGGGTCCGCCTGCTCGCCCCACGGGTATGCGCCGCCAGGCGTAGCGTGGGAGCGGCGCGGCCATCGCTTCGCCCGTTACGCGGACGACTTCGTCATATTGGTGAAGAGTCTTCGTTCCGGCGAGCGCGTCATGGCTAGCGTGCGCTGATTCCTGGAGACGAAGCTGAAGGTGAACGAGGAGAAGAGCCAAGTCGTTAAGACGTCCGCTCTGGAGTTCCTCGGAACCGCTCAGTGCGGATCCGCAGGCTGAGTGGTGTGGGGGCCGTGGGAGTTAACGCCCCTGGCTACCCGATTCGAACTCGTTTCATTTAAATCTCCGGATATGTACCTGTGCAAAATGCTGGATATTAGTGTTTGATATGGCATTCCGTATCGATTTGCTCGGCGCTGCAACGAACCTAAATCTCTAGATGAAATTCTAATGTTGATTCGCTTGTCTTTGTTCATCGTATTCCGAGCTGCATCGATGTAGACCTGTCCTTCTTTGACAGACGGTTTTTTGGCCTCGCGAAGTATTTCGTCTTCGTTCTCGAGTAATTCTTTTTCGTAATCGTCTAATTTCATTTATTTTCCTCCAAGAATTGTTTAGTTGCCTTTCGGCTTGGTATGATCGTTTTCAGGAACTTCTGACCCCCGGACTCAACGTACGGAACTAGATAAACGTAGTCATCGATCCGGATGTATAAAACCTTCTGGTTCGAATATTTATCCTGGTTAGGATGGTTGGATACGGCGATCAAGTCGCCTTTCTCAATATGGAATACGATGTCTTGAAATCCAACTCCGCGTTCTGACTTGAGCAGGGCGTCTTTTTCGTCTGACCAGTCAAACATGCGAGAATCGTAGGAGGCGTGTGCCGAATGTCAACATAAGTGTGCCTTTTGTCTTCTTTTCGAACGTCTAGGACACTCGATGGCGAGGTGTTGAACTGCCATTGTGTGTTGCAGGGTTAAGAGCCATTGAGCGCTCCGCTTTATTGTTCTTGTTCAATCATGGGCGAATGCTCAGCAAGCTGAGAAGCGCCCTTTATTGTTGCCTAGTTTAAGTAGTGGTATCGCATTTGAAGAAACGCGACGCCTTCGTCGGTGGCTTTGTATACGATTCTATGTTCTTCAGTGATTCTTCTGGACCAGCATCCAGATAAATTGTGCCTGAGTGCCTCAGGCTTTCCTTTGCCTTCGAAAGGGCTTTTCTTTATCTCTTTAATCAATTCGTGGATTCGCTTGATGACTCGCTTATCGGTTTTTTGCCAGTGAAGGTAGTCTTCCCACGCTTCTGGGGTAAAGATGAGATTCATGCGCCCAAGTCGATTTCTCTTTTGTTCGCTTTTCCTTTATCGAGGCTTTCGAGAGCGGAAACTAGTCTCTTTGCATTTGCCGGGCTCCTGAGAAGGTAGGCAGTCTCTTCAAGGGCTTCGTAGTCATCCAACGACATCATGACGACAGATTGATTTCGTTTGCGGGTAATGATTATGGGGTCTCTGTCATTGCAGACCTTGTCTATTGTAGATGCAAGATTCTCTCTTGCTGCGGTGTAAGTGATTGCGTTCATTTGTACGGTAACCTGTACAGTTGAAACAAAGAGTCAATCTCTTTTTTCTGCCCAACTAAAGAGTAAGATTAGATGAATAATGACAAATAGATCGTAATCAAGTCTCTACCATAGCCTGACAGAGGCGAAGGGGCTAGCGAACATCGTCCTGGACGAACTTGCAAAGGCCCCTGGCGAATGAGCGGGGTTAAATGGGTGAATATCGCCCTGCCTAATAAGCACTTGAAATCACTTGGTCTGGCGATCCCATGGATCTAGTTCAGCCTTGAATCAGCCGACTCGCCACCTACGGATCCGTATGGGTGGTGGGGTGGTGGGGCCGCTCAGTGATGGGCGGTCCTATCCCGATGCCTTTGGCAACCTTGACGAATTTCTCTTTTTTGTAATCGATGGGGTTTCCTAAACGATCTGCAATACAAGCAAATGAAAACAAAAATTATTGCGCTCCAGCTTATTGTGTAAACAAGCTATCGTTATCCATCTATCATTTCATTATAGCATCGTCCTTAGCATTAGTTGGAATTGCAGTGGAAAAGAGCGCGTCCGGTCTCGCTGGTAGTGCCGACTGTGCTTTTTGTAATGTGAAGACGAATACTGAATGTTTCGAAGTAATTTTATTTTGAATGCTAAACAAAAAAAGGACGGGCTGCACGCCCGTCCTTTTTGTTGAAAAGTTTGTTTCGGTTCGAAGACTTAGCTGATGATCATTTGATCGACGGATGTACCAGCGGGGATCATCGGAAGAACGTGCTCCGTGTAGGGAGTGATTACGTCGAGCAGGAAGGCTTCGTCGCTATCGAGCATTTCCTGAATAGCGTCGCGAAGTTCTTCTTTCTTGTGTACTCGACGAGCTGGAAGGCCGAAGCCATTGGCGATTTGAACGTAGTTCGGATATAGGCCTCCTAGGTTTTCGGGCGAGCCAATGTTGTTCTCGTCGCCGAGAATGGTATTGCCGCGCACGCTGTCGTAGAATCGGTCTTCCCACTGCATAACCATTCCGAGGTGCTGGTTGTTGAGGATCATCGCTTTCGCGGCGATCTTTTCGATCTTGGCCGTTGCGAGCTCCTGGACGTTCATTATGAACGAGCCGTCGCCATCGATATCGACTACCTGCTTATCTGGGCAGGCGACTTTCGCTCCGAGAGCGGATGGATAGCCATAACCCATCGAGCCGAGACCGAGGGATGAAATATGATGGCGCGGGTATTTGAAATCGTAGAATTGAGCGGCCCACATTTGATGTTGGCCGACTCCGGTAGTGATTATCGCTTCGCCGTGAGTGAGCTCATAAAGAATGCGAATCGCTTCCTGGGGAAGGATGTGTGGGCTTTCTTCGTATTGAAATGGGTATTTGTTTTTCCAGGACTGGACCTGATTGACCCAAGCGCTGATGTCGGGTTTTTTGAAATCGTTCTGTTCACTCAGTTCGACCATGCGGCCGAGCGCTTGTTTGATTTCTCCGACGATCGGATGGTGGACGATCTTGTTTTTGTTGTGCTCGGAAGCGTCGATGTCGAGATGAACAATCTCAGCTTGTGGAGCAAAAGTGGATACATTGCCCGTGATGCGGTCGTCGAATCGAACGCCGAACGCAAGCAGTAGATCGCAATTGTGAACAGCGAGATTGCCGTATGCGGACCCGTGCATACCAAACCATTTGGTGGAAAGCTCGTGCGTTTCGGGAAACGCGCCTACGCCCATGAGGGTGGAGGAGCAAGGGATGCCGGTCTTCTCGATGAATGCAGCGAGTTCTTTAAACGCTTCCGCGGAGACGATACCGCCTCCGTAGTAGATCATCGGTTTCTTCGCGTCCTCGATCAAGTTGAGAATGTTCTTCAACTGGCTGTCGCTGGCGAACGTGGGAAGTTTGGAATCGCGTAGCGTAATTTCGCCGGGCCATTCGGGGACGATCTTGTTTTGTTGGACGTCCTTGGGGATGTCTACGATAACGGGACCTGGCCGGCCAGTGGTGGCCACTTTGAAGGCCTCTTTTACCGTGTGGGCGAGATCATTGATGTCCATCACCAGGTAGCTGTGCTTCACTACAGGGAGGGTCATTCCAAAGAAGTCGGTTTCCTGGAATGCGGCTTTGCCGATGAATTTCGAGTAGACTTGGCCAGTGATGCAGATGAGCGGCGTGCTGTCCATATACGCATCGGCGATAGCGGTCATCAAGTTGGTTGCTCCAGGGCCGCTAGTCGCCATGCAGACGCCCGGCTTTCCAGTTGCGCGAGCGTAACCTTCGGCTGCAAAGGAGCCGCCTTGTTCGTGGCGCGGTAGAATGGTGCGAATGCGGCCTTTGGCTTTCGCCAGAGATTGGTGCATTTCCATGGAAGCGCCGCCCGGATAGGCGAAGATGTCTTTGACGCCTTCACGAATCAGGGATTCGACTAGAATGTCGGCTCCGTTGATCTCTGCGGTTGCAGTGGAAGGCTCTTTAAATTCGGTGTTTGCGCTCATCGGTTTTTACAAAATTCGCGGTATAAAGGAGGGAGGCAAGGCCCTTGGCAAGTGAGAAAGTAGGGCGTCTTAGGCTGTTTTTAGCCTGTTTTGGAAATTTCGTGAAGGGGTCTTTTCCAGTTAGGAAACCGCTTCGTTGAGGTCGATCATTTTTCCGTCGTTGTAATCGCCTATATTACGGTAGCGCTCGTAGCGTTTTTCGAGCAGAGCGTCCGTACTGAGTTTGAGCAATTGGCTCAGGTGGCTTTTGATCGCTTTTTCGACAAATCGAGCGGCTGCTTCGGGGTCATTCTGCGCTCCGCCCATCGGTTCTTCGATGACTTCTTCGACGATGCCGAATCGCATGAGCATTTTTTGGTCGCCCAACTTTAAAGCTTCAGCGGCTTTGGCGGCTTGGGAGCGGTCTTTCCAGAGAATCGCAGAACAGCTTTCGGGAGAAATGACTGAATAGTAGGCGTTTTCGAGAATGAGCACGCGGTCTGCGATAGCGATTCCTAGAGCTCCGCCGGATCCGCCTTCGCCGATTACGAGAGTAATGATAGGGACGGTTAGCTGGCTCATTTCGCGGATGTTGACTGCGATCGCCTCAGCGACGTGGCGTTCTTCCGAACCAATGCCGGGATAAGCGCCGGGAGTGTCAACCCATGTGATGATCGGCATGCCAAACTTTTCCGCCATCTTCATTAGACGTAAGGCCTTGCGATAGCCTTCGGGATTGGGCATTCCGAAATTGCGAAGAATGTTCTCCTTCGTATTGCGGCCCTTTTGTTGGGCGATGATCATTGTAGGCTTTCCATCCAGGAAAGCTATTCCTCCAAGAATGGATTTGTCATCGCGGAACAAGCGGTCGCCATGCAGTTCCTGAAAGTTCTCGAAAATCGCGCCAACGTAGTCGAGAGAGTAGGGACGCAGCGGGTGACGGGCGAGCTGCACACGCTGCCACGAGTTGAGATTCGAGTAGATCGTTTTTTTCGTCTGCTCGATCTTGGCCTCGATGGCCTTGATTTCCTTGGAGACGTCGATGTGGTTTTCTTCGGAAAGCTGATGCAGAGCATCGAGCTGGTCCTTCAGACCGCGTAGCGGCTTTTCAAAGTCGAGCGCATATTTCTTATTCATAGGCCTGATCCGGAAAAAGGGGCGGAATATGTGTTAGGGTATTCGAAAGTCGAGGTTAAAGGAGGGATTGATAAATGCGTGGTCAGCCGATTGTAATTTCGTCCTGAGATGCATCGGGATTCTTTAGCTGATCTTTCCAGCCGGCAATTTTCGCCTGAGCTCCGAATAGTTCGGCTTTTTCTTTCGAGCCGAGTTCTAGCCAGATTCTCGAAAGACTGGTGTTTATGAAAAGATCGTCCGGCGCGAGAGCATGGGCTTTTTCAGCGGCTTTTAGAGCTGCGTCGAAGTTTTTTTCGGAGTAGTGAATTTCGCAAAGCGCGTGCCAGCCTGCGAAGCTGTCACGCGCGTTTTCGAGCAGCGAATCAAGTTTTGAGATGGCGACGTCGCTATCTCCCATTGTGAAGTCGAAGGTCGCGTCTTCTATTATGCTCTCGATATCTTTAGGTTCGATCATGAATTGGTGTGGGAACTGCCTAAACTGACGCAAACTCTAGGAGAAGGTTCAATATTTGTCCAGCGGTGAAGCCTGTTTTAGGCGATGATTTAAAGGATTAGCATGGCGTCGCCATAGCTAAGAAAACGGTATTCCATCCGAATGGCTTCTGCGTAAATGCTTTTTAGCCAATCGATACCATCTGTATTTCCAGGTGAAAGGAAAGCGGATACGAGGCAAAGTAAAGTCGATTTAGGCATGTGAAAGTTGGTGATCAACGCATCGACGCCCGAAAACGTGGCAGGAGGATAGAGAAAGAGACCTGCTTCGTCCATGAATCCAGAGTCGTGGATGCGATCGGTCTTTCTCAGGTAGTCTTCAACAGTTCGGACGCTGGTGGTGCCGACGCATATCCGTCGTTGGTTCGCTTCCGGCGCTTGCCTGAGGGCGCGTTGGGCGTCGACTGGGATCTCGTAAATTTCGCGGTGAATCTCGTGATTCTCGACGGATCCTTCGTCGAGCGGTTTGAATGTGCCCATGCCTACGTGAAGCGTAAGGTCGTGGAAGATGGCTCCAGTCGCTTCGATCCTGCGAGTAAGCGCCTCAGTGAAATGGAGTCCGGCGGTTGGGGCCGCTGCTGCGACTGCCTTTTCGCTGTGAGCGTATATCGTTTGATAGCGGTCTTTGTCGGCACGATCGCGATTGTCTTCCCGTTCGCGTTCGATGTAGGGCGGCAGTGGCATCTTGCCGAGCGATTCCGCTATGCGTGCGACAGAAGCGCCTTGCGGCAGTTCGAAGCGGACTCGGTATTCGGCTTGTTCGTTTTTTTCCGCGACAGTGGCGGAGAATGCACCTTCGAGGGCAAAGGTAGAGCCGACAGGGAGTTTGCGTCCCGGTTTCAGAAGGCACCACCAATCTTCGCAGTTGGTTTCTGCTTGGGAGCTGTCGGGGCGAAGCAGAAGGCACTCGACGCGTCCACCGGTTGGTCGACAGGCGAAGATGCGAGCGGGAAGGACGCGGGCGGCGTTGCGGAATAACTGGTCGGAAGGGCGAACGTAGTCGATTAGATCGCTGAAATGGCGGTGTTCGATCGTCCGGTCTTTTCGATGGACGACGAGTAGTCGCGAAGCATCGCGTTCCGCAGCAGGTTGTTGCGCGATTCGCTCGCGTGGCAGGTCGTAGTCGAAGAGGGACGTTTCCATGAAAAAGGCACTGAATTGTTTCACAGCCAGGAGGCGAGTCGAGCGCTTATTCGCGGGGTCTGAATTTTTCCAAAAAAGCCCTTGATCTTTATTATAATTGTATAACTGTATGCGACCTTCTTACAGGCCTGTGGTAGGATACTCAAGCGGCCAACGAGGGCAGACTGTAAATCTGCTGGGGAAACCCTACACAGGTTCGAATCCTGTTCCTACCACCACTTTTTCACCGCGATCGCTCCCCGGTCGTTTTTTTATACCCGAGCCAGAGAACGTTCCCCACAGGATTAGAACCTGTAAGGTTTGACGGAACCCGCAGAGCGGGTGGAGAAGGGGCCCGCCTGCGGGAGGGCGAAGCCCCGAAGGCGAAGCCGGAGCCAATCCTGTTCCTACCACCACTTTTTCACCGCGATCGTTTACAGGTCGTTTTTTCCCCTCCGGGTAAATACCTCGAAGCTTGCTTCGTTGCTGACATTGGTAGCGGCCGATCTCCGAGCGGGCACTGAACGATGTAATCGTTCAGACATTGCCCCCCAAAAATGTCGATGGCACCTTCAATAATAATGGCCGCTCGGAGATCGCCCGCTACCTTTTTAATACCTCGGCGCTTGCCTCCGGGGATTCGTTCATTTCGTTGATCTGGTTTTTGTGTGGATGTGAATTCGTCGCGGTGGCTCTAGAGGATCCCATACTCTTGGAAGCTGTAGTATCCGAAGCCATTGGGGTCTTTCGAGGGCGATCCAGTGATTACGTGATCGAGGAGATCGATCCCAAGGGTTTTGGATGCTTCGCGGAGCTGTCGGGTGACTTTTATGTCGGCAGCGCTGGGGCTGGGGTCTCCGCTTGGGTGGTTGTGGACGCAAATTATAGCGCTGGCGCCGTGCCTTATGGCTTCTCTGAAAACTTCTCTTGGATGAACGAGACTGTGACTAGCGGTTCCGGAGGTCACTTCGCATGACCGGATGAGGCGGTTTTTCCGATCGAGGCAGAGGCTCCAGAATTTTTCGACTTCGAGACCGATTGTCCGAGAGCGCATGAATTCGAATATGCGTTCGGGCGAATCTAGTACCGGGTTTGCCTCGTTGTTTGCAGCGAGGACGCGTCGACAAATTTCAACTACCGTAACGAGCTGGAGGGCTTTGATTTTGCCGATACCTTTGAACCGACGAAATTCGCTGTCATCCCAGCTTACTAGATTGGATAGCGACCCGGCATCGTTTATGATTTCAGACGCTATGTTTAGGACGTTGTGCCCTTTGCTGCCACTGCGTAGCAGCATGGCGAGTAACTCGGTTTCGCTGAGCGCGGATGCGCCCAAACGTTGGAGACGTTCTTGTGGACGCTCGGTTTCGGCGAGTTCCATGAGTTTGGAATGCTCATTCATTTGGGTAGGGTGGCTATGGTGTTGACGAGCTCTACCGGTCGAGAGTTGGACGTTTCGAAGCCGAAAGAGTTACTGGGCGAGTCTGCTCGGAAGTTGGGAGTCGATCAAGCGAATTTAAATGCAGAGGATCAATTGAGCGGGCATTTTCGTCGTTTCGCGCTCGACCCGGCTCTTGTTGAGTCGGTAGCGTGGAAGATTAATGGTTTTTAGTTCGCCGATTTTCCTGTTTGGATTTTTGCCAATCATTTTGTTGCTTTCATTCCTAGTGGGGCGTTCTGCGCAAAATGGACTTCTTTTGGCGGCGAGTCTCTTGTTCTATGCCTGGGGCGAACCGGTATTCGTTTTTTTGTTATTGTTGTCGATTGGCGTCAATTTTGCGGTAGCGCGGACTTTCTCAAGCAGCGCTGTTCGACGGGCGTATTTGCTGGGAGTGGGAGTGGGGTTCAACTTGTTACTTCTAACGTTTTTTAAGTATGGCGGGTTTTTGTTGGAAAATACGGCTGGATTGTTTGGAGGGAATGGAGAGTGGTCTTCCAGCCTTGTTGAACGATGGCCGGAACTGCCAATAGGGATCTCATTCTACACGTTTCAGGCAATATCGTATTTGGTAGATGTTTATCGAGGACACTGTCGCCCGCAGCGAAGTCTATTGGATCTGGGCTTGTACATATCAATGTTTCCCCAGTTGATTGCCGGACCGATTGTACGGTATTCGGAAATCGAGGATCAGCTTGCGAATCGAAAGCGGAGTTTGGTTGGATTTAATGAAGGCGCATCCCGATTTGTTCGTGGACTGGCAAAGAAGGTATTGATTGCCGACACGCTAGCGGTGGTCGCGGATGCTTCATTCGGGGCTTCACCGGACGGGCTTAGCGTTTCGATGGCTTGGATCGGTTTGATCTGTTATGCGTTTCAACTCTATTTTGATTTCTCGGGTTATTCGGACATGGCGATCGGTATGGGGAAGATGTTCGGATTTCGGTTTCCCGAGAACTTCGATTTCCCCTATTCAGCCCGAAGTGTGAGAGAATTTTGGAAACGGTGGCATATGACCTTGTCGCGCTGGTTTCGCGATTACTTGTATATTCCGCTCGGTGGAAACCGCAGATCAACGGGAAGGGTTGCTCTCAATCTACTTCTCGTATTCGCATTGTGCGGTTTGTGGCATGGCGCGAGTTGGGGGTTTCTTGTCTGGGGGCTGTACCACGGCTGTTTTTTGCTGCTGGAGCGGACGGCGTGGGGGAGATTGGTGTCGAGGTTTCCATCAATCGTCCAGCATGGGTATTTGATCGGAGTCGTTTTCATGGGGTGGGTCTTCTTTCGGACTGACTCTCTGGGCGATGCAATGAGCTATTTCAGTTTATTACTCGGATTTGGATCCGAATCTGCGTCAACGGGTTTAGTTGCGATGTCTATAGAATACGATGCCTTACTGGCCTTGGTTGTCGCTGTTTG
>JAPKDW010000150.1 GCA_028822375.1 Opitutaceae bacterium
ATTCTTTCAAATAGAGTTAAGTTGACGCCAATGCGCCAACCCGGGAAACAGTCTTATAGCTCGACTACGAGACAAGCCCGTTTAGCGTGATCAATCGACAAAGCAATAGATGGCGATACAACTTCAGGACTTTGCTAAGCAAGTACTCTTCGGAACGACGATCGAAGAAAAGTTGAGCTTCCCTCGTGAGGAAATTGTCGATACGAATCCAGGGGCCGCGATCAAAACTCCCCGACACCTTGCTCGACCTGCTCACCTGGCGCTCAGAGAAGACGGCGTCAGAGCCAATCATCCCAGCAATGCCAAACTTGTAGACGAAAAGGAACGTGGGCGCCTGCTTCACTTTTTCGGAAATCATGAATTGCTAGCGACTGAATTGATGGCCCTGGTTCTGCTTAAATTCCCCGAAGCTCCAGCTAGTTTTCGTCAAGGTGTACTGGAAACGCTCAAAGAAGAGCAAATTCACACCCAACTTTATATTGGGCGAATGAAGCAATGCGGCATCGAATTCGGAGAGCTCCCGCTAAGCGACTATTTTTGGAAAAGCGTATCTTCGATGGAAGATCCATTGGATTACGTGACTCGACTTTCGCTTACCTTCGAACAGGCCAATCTCGATTATTCGCGAGAATACAAATCGATATTCGAAAACGTAGGAGACTCGTCTACTGCAAACATATTGGACAAAATCTATCGCGATGAAATCGAACATGTCGGTTTTGGGTTAAAGTGGTTTCGCCGCTGGAAAGCATCTGGAAAGTCCGATTGGGAAGCCTACCGGGAGCGATTGGTTTTCCCACTTTCCCCGTCTCGGGCAAAAGGAAACGATTTCAATGCCGAAGGACGAATTGAAGCTGGATTCGACAAAAATTTCATCGGCGACCTTCAGTTATTTCAGCAATCTCGCGGACGGACTCCGTCAGTACTTTGGTTCAATCCTGATGCCGAATCTTTCGCGGCTAAAAATTCGACCGAAGGCCTCGACCCGAGCTCATCCACAGTCCAAAACGATTTGGAGTTCCTTCCTGCATTCCTGTCACGCAAAGACGATCTCCTTATAATAAGAAAACAACCATGTCAGGAATTCTTGCGACAAATTCAGAGCTTTGGGTTTCACTTGCCAGAGATACTAACAAGCGATCAGAACTCGAAGTCGCTCAAAGCTCCCGAGATCTCTCGAAAAATTGGCGATCTGCGTCCATGGGCATGGACTCCGGATAGCGTATCATTTTTTCGAAAGACGATGGAATCCGTAACCCGTCCTATGAGTCCGGATACGCTTTGGTCCACGCAAAAGAGAGAACTGTTTTCAAAAGAATGGTGTTCAGCTTTGGGAAAGCAATTTGCGATGAAATCAACAGAGAGCAATTGGATTGCCCCACCCGAAGTTTATGGAGAGCTCGCGCATAACCTTGAAGCAGTGACGCAATTACGAAGCCAGTTTCGTGAGTTGGGGTATCTTGACATTGTCTGCAAATCCCCGTTCGGAACAGCAGCCAACGGTATCCGCTGTTTGCTAGCAAACGAGGAGATGAATCCAGCATTCCTTGCCTGGATGAATGCCGTTTTCGAAACGCAAGGCTCGGTTGTAGTCGAACCGTGGCTAGACCGCGTATTCGATTTCTCAGTGCAATTCGAACGACGCAACGACGAATTGAAAACGATAGCATTCACGCGCCTATTGAACACTGCTCGAGGTCAATTCAAAGGGATCGTCACGAATGCATTTTGCAAAGGCATCGATCCTGAAATCGTTCGTTTTCTAATGATGCGGACCGAAGGACGTCCGCGAGTCTATCATTGGTATGAAGAATCGGTAATCCCATGGTTGTCCGCAGCGCTTGAGGAATCAAATTACCAAGGCCCCTTAGGAATCGATGCATTCGTCTATCGTGACTTATCGGGAAACCTTCGGCTCAAAACAATCGTCGAAATCAATCCTCGATACACAATGGGACGAATCGCTTACGAGTTAGGAGAACACAACGCGGCTACTTCGTTAGGCTATTTTCAGATTATCTCTCGTTCCCAAATTCGTAAAAGCGAAACGCCGAATTTCCTCGATTTCGCAAAGAAAATGGTCCAGCAAAATCCCGTCGAACTGACTAACGAAACAAAACCTCGTATCGTTTGCGGCTCACTCCCATTGACCGATCCAGTTACCGCTAAGAATTTCATAGCCGCCTACCACGTTCGACGAAACGTAAGCGAATTGCCGATTTGAGCCGGTGCTGGAACTGAGCTTACAAAGCTATTGAATCGCACCCGGGTTCATTGCTCGAAGCTTGCTTCGGGGTGGCAAACAAAGGGCGCAGATATTCACTTGTAGGAGCGGGTTTACCCCACGATTTCACATCCCCAATCTAATGTTTCCGAGACAATCGCGGGATAAACCCGCTCCTACAATGAATTGAGAGCTACTCGTATCGCAGAGCTTCCAAGGGCGATCGTTTTGCGATTCCCAAGCTGTTGA
The DNA here is from genome assembly GCA_028822375.1 of Opitutaceae bacterium. Lineage (GTDB taxonomy): Bacteria > Verrucomicrobiota > Verrucomicrobiia > Opitutales > Opitutaceae > Pelagisphaera. Next base: position 2,474 of record JAPKDW010000150.1, read on the forward strand.
GCATTCCGGTTCCAAGCGTTAGCAATCCGATAGTCGCGATCGTCCCAATCGTCATGCCCCAGGGAATGTATAACTCGATTTTGAATACAAAATGCGTAACAGCCCAGGCGCCCCCAAGCGCAAGGATAACACCGGTCAGACTACCGATCCCGCCGAGCAAGAAGTACTCTATCCCCATGATGCGACGAACTTGACTGACACTTGCGCCGAGAGACCGCAGAAGGACGCTTTCTCGGACGCGTTGATAGCGACTTGTCAAAACAGTGGATACCAAAGCGATCAACCCAGTGAGAATCGTAAAGGAGGCCATGAAGCGTACGACAAAGCCGATCTTGTCGAAAATTTCGTTTAGGCTATCCAATACCATTGAAAGATTGATGGCTGAGACATTGGAAAAGCGCTTCACCACATCGCCCTGTAAGGCAGCAATCGTTTCCGCGCCATTCGCTCGGACGGCAATCAAATGATTAGTCGGAGCCGCCTCCAAAACCCCTGCGGGAAATACAACGAAGAAATTTGGCTGCATCTGACGCCAATCCACTTTTCGAATACTGCTTACCACAGTTGTGACAGGAAACCCTTGCACGTCCCAGATCATCTCGTCGCCCATCTTAAGCTGGAGAGCTTCGACGATTCGTTCCTCAACCGAAACGGGCACGGGCACAACCTCGTCCAAGCTAGAACTGGCGACGAATTCACCTTCAAGCAAAGCTTCGTGCTCCCTCAAATGGTCACGATAGGTTGAGCGGTATTCCCGCATCAAAGCCCACCTTTCCAAGTCCTGCGACGGATCCTCTCGTAGGCGCCCTACCGGAACTGATCGCAGATGCGTCAAACGCATCGTAATCATGGGATCATGAAAATGCAGACTCGCATCGTTTTGTTCCGCGATTGCTTTCACCTCATTGACCTGATCCGTCTGGACATCGAAGAAAATCGTGTTCGGCTTATTGTCCTGATCGTTCAACTCGCCACGCTTGAGAATACTGACTTCGCAGAGATAAAGCGTATAGATGAGAAACGCGCCCATTCCGATCATGACGATCAGCGACACGCTTCGGTTATTCGGTCGATAGAGATTGCTAAGACCTTGTTTCCAGACGAAAGGCAGCGACTTCGGAGTTAGCCATCGCAGAGTCGCTCGCAGAGCCATTCCGGTGCCGGCCAATACGAGAATAGCTGCAATCAATCCCCCGAAGAACCCAAGAGCATGCCTGTACCGTTCTGTCTGCAATATCGAAAATGCTAAGCCTAACGATCCGATTAACCCCACTGTCAGCCAGACAAGCCAATCCTTTCGAGCATTGTACACTCCGGCCGATGATCGAATGGCCCGCATCGGCGACAAATTTCTCAGCGGCAACAATGGAAGAAACGCAAAAAGCGTGGTCAGAACCCAGGCGAACCCAAACGCTTCGCCAATTCTTCCCCAGACCAATTCAAAGGGCATTTCGAATGGAAGAAACTGCCCTACGATCTGCGGCAACGCAGCCTGAATCCCGACCCCTATCATCGCCCCTAAAAGGCATCCAATAAATCCGATGATTGCTATTTGAATACAGAAAACGAACATACTGGTCCGTGCCTGGCATCCCAGGCAACGAAGTACAGCCATGGATTCCGCTTTTTCTTTTAAGTAGACTTGAACCGCTCCCGCTATTCCAACGCCGCCCAACAACAACGCCACGAAACCAACCAAGCTCAAGTAGCTCGTCATCTCGTCCAGCATATTGCCGATATCTTGCTTCTGGCTTTCAGCAGTTTCGAACCGAACCTCACTCCTCCTAAACTCTGGTCGACGCTCGTTGAGTTCTCGATTCAAGGAAGCATCGATCCCATTTTCGAATGCGAAATGTTTCTTAAAGTTCTTGCGACTTCCGAAACCGAGTAAATTCGTGCCTTCTAAAAACGCTCCCGGAATCAAAATGCGCGGAGAGAAAGAACTTCCGAACGATGATTCGCCAGGCAGTGTTAGGAATTCCCCGATTAGTTCGAAGCTTCCCTCTCCGATCCGGATCGTATCGCCGATCTTCAAGTTGTATTGAATCAGAAGAGACTCTTCGACTAGGGCGACTGGCTTTTCAGCGTTAGCAACCGAAAGTCCAGCGGGACGCGTATCCAAGTTACCATACCAGGGAAATCCGCCTTCCATCGCTCGCAGGGATACCAAGCGCGTTTCGCCCGAACGTTCGAAAAATGCCATTGTCGACAGACGCGTTTCAGTTGCTTCGCCTTTCGAGTCAAGCGAATCGAAGTAGTCTTCCATTTCGTCGCTAAACGGTTCCCGGCTCTCAAATTCAAGATCCGAACCTAAGAGAGAACGTGACTGGCGATCAACTTCCGCCTCCAAATTGCCGCGCAGGGAATTAACGGCAACCAAGGCTGCCACGCCAAAAATTACGGAAAAGCCGAATAGGGCCAGCTTTCCTCGTGAGCGCCGCGTATCGCGCCAAGCCATGAGCCAGATCCAGCTAGCCGAAGGACGCTGAGCTGACTTCTTATGGGAAAAACTCATTGTTCGACCGTGACTTTTCCGAGATTGATGCGAAAAATCCGATCCGTTTTCCGAGCTAGGTCCAAATCATGGGTCACCAACACCAACGTCGTTCCTGATTCGCGATTCAGTTCGAACAAAAGATCGACGATCGAGCCGCTGGTATCCGCATCCAGATTACCCGTCGGTTCATCGGCGAAGAGAATCTTCGGGCGATTGATAAACGCGCGAGCGATTGCAACGCGCTGCTGCTCGCCTCCCGATAATTGAACTGGATAGTGGTCAATGCGTTCCTCAAGGCCAACTTTCTTCAGCAGGTCTTTGGCAATCGATTCGCTTGATTTCTCTCCTCGGAGTTCGAGCGGTACCTGGACGTTTTCAAGAGCGGTGAGTGTTGGCAGCAATTGGAAGTTCTGAAAAACGAAGCCAACGAGACGATTGCGAACATCTGCCCTATCGTCTTCCGACATCTCGCTAAGCGATTCCCCCTCAATTAGCACATCGCCAGAGCTTGGGGAATCCAAGCCAGCGCATATTCCTAGTAGCGTGGTCTTTCCGCTTCCAGATGGACCGACAATAGCGATCGATTCTCCCTCTTTTGCGACGAAGCTCGCCTCTTTGAGCACTTCTAGCGATCGGTCGCCACTATTGAAGGTTTTGGTTACTTGGGTTAGTTCTAAGATATTCGATTCGCTCATACGTTCTAAATAGCAAGCTTAGGGGACAGCTCTTTCCCATTTGTGTTGCGATTTTCGGGAACTGCAAATGAAACCATTCATCTAAACTGATCAACAACGCTGAAGCGTCGTCCGCGAACTCCTTCACGACTGCCAAATGAAACCACTATCGAAATACGAAATTCATACCAAAGCCTCAGTTTGGCTTTGGGCGATTTGGTTTTTTGGAGTCCTACCATCGATTGCGCAAGAAAGTGAAAATTCAGTCGACCAAACGATACTGATTTTTGGGGACAGCCTAACCGCGGGCTACGGAGTCGACTACGATCAAGCCTACCCGAACATTCTGCAATCGCTTCTAAAGGCTGATGGCCTCCCCTTTGAGGTCATCCCTTCTGGTGTCAGCGGAGAAACGACCGCTGGTGGATTGCGGCGCATCGATTGGGTAATGCGAAAGCCGGTCGACATTTTCGTCCTTGCTCTCGGCGGTAACGATGGCCTCCGTGGTATCGACCTGGAGGATACGAAACGCAACTTGATTGGGATTGCCAAGCGGGTAAAAACAAAAAGTCCCAATGTTCGCATCGTCATTGCAGGCATGCAAATGCCTCCCAATTTGGGAGAACGCTATACCAGTTCTTTTGCCGATCTATATCCAGAAGTGGCTGACGAGCTTGAGGCCGTTTTATTGCCCTTTCTACTTGAGGGTGTTGGCGGAGACACCGCCTTAAATCAATCCGACGGAATTCACCCAAACCGAGAAGGACACAAACGTGTTGCCCAGCATGTCTACGAATCGTTGAAACCAATACTGAATTAGCGGCGAAAATTAGCCTTTCCAAATTCAATTCTCGATTTCACTATCTTCCCGCTTTCAAATCCATCCAATTTTCCCTCAATGAAATCTTTAACCAACGTCTTTTCAATTCTCGCGATTTTGGGAGCAATCGCGTCTGGAGTGTTCTTCTTGCTTAATACGAAGGACAAAAATCAGCTCCAATTGAATATTCAGTCTTACGAAACGCAGCTGGCAGCTGAGCGAGCGACCATCAGAAAACAAAACGAAAAGCTAGAAACAAACGCCGCTCAACTTGACCAAACATCTAAAAACTTGGAAGAAGCTCGCTCGAACATCACGGTTATCACCGCACGCTCGAATCAGCTAAAACGAGATAATCAGCGTTTTACGGACGAATTGGAACGGAGATTGGAAAACGAAGAATCTCTGCAACGAGCCCTGGCGGATTTGAAAAAAGAAATGGCGAAACTGAGGGCCACGACCATTAGCCTCGAAAAGGCGGAGACATACGAACAGACCATCGCTTCCCTCGAATCGGAAATCCTTCGCTTGAAAAGCGTCCAAAGTACCGTGGCAAGCGTCGTACAAAACACTCTACCTGCTGGAGCAAAACTAGCTCCGGCCGACCTCAATGGCGCAGTGCTCACGGTTGGTGCGCAGTCTTCCTTCGTTATTACCAATCTTGGCTATACAAATGGAATTCGTCTTGATCATCTCCTCAATATCGAACGAAATGGCGAAATCATCGCTCAATTACAGGTAACTGAGGTAAAGGAAAACTTGAGCATCGCCAGAATTTTGCCAGAGTCATTTAAAACCGACCCCAAGCCGGGCGATTCGGTTGTTAGCGGAAACCGATAGATTATGAAAAAATACCTCTCACTCTTCCTTGCGATCGCATCCCTCGGACTGAGCCTGATTTTTACGGGCTGCACCGAAGTCGACGAATCTACGATACCGTGGAGTCGACCTAAGGACTGGGAAGGCGGCGTTCCAGGAATGGGAGGCACGAGCCGTTAGGCGACCTTTTCTAACTGATAACGACCTTGCCCAATCCCACTAGGATGGAAGGCGAGAACACATCGCTGACCCCTCAAGCGGGTCATCTTTACGTAATTGCCACGCCGATTGGCAATTTAGCGGATATTACCGAACGCGCTCGAACTCTTTTGGAAAGAGTCGACGCGGTCGCTTGCGAAGACACGCGTGTTGGCGGTGCTTTGTTGTCCAAGATTGGCATTAAAAACCGACTCGTGCCCTACCATGACAATAACGAGGCATCCATGGCGGCGTCCTTGGCCGATCGCCTCGAAGGCGGTGAATCGATAGCAGTCATATCCGATGCCGGGACTCCTGCCATCAGCGACCCTGGGTTCCGATTGACTCGGGAATGCCACAAGCGCGGTCTTACGGTCGTGCCGATTCCGGGAGCATGCGCTGCAACCGCGCTTCTTAGCGCGAGTGGTTTGCCGTCGAACGGGTTTCTTTTCGTAGGCTTCCTGCCTCCTAAGTCAGCTGCCCGAAGGCGATTTATTCAGGAGCATATCGATTTTCAATACACCATCATTCTCTACGAGTCCTGTCACCGGATCGAAAAGCTCATGACTGAAATGGTTGATCTTTTGAACGGTGAACGGTGCGTCTGTATCGGCCGCGAGATTACTAAGCGTTTCGAAACGATTCGTTCGGGAACGCTTAGCGAAGTTAGCCAGGCTTTCAACGATGGAAGCAAAAAAGGCGAATTTGTCGTCATCATTGCTCCTGCCACCTTCACTCTCTAATGTCGCGACGCCCGGTCGGAATCATCGATGTCGGCAGCAACTCGATTAAACTCCTTATCGCCGAGCGATCTTCTAAGGGACTCATTTCCTCGGTCCTCTTCGAAGTTGAGGAAACGCGAATCGGCGAAGGCATGACTGGTTTGCCTCCTCGCATAGAATCCAGCGCTATCGAAAAAGGAACTCAAGCCATCGCCCGTCTCCACGATCTCGCGAAAACGCATGACCTCCTTTCGCTGCGAATCGTGGCCACTAGCGCCGTAAGAGACGCACTCAACCGAGAAGCTTTCATCGAATCCGTTAAAGATGCGACCGGTCTTGAGCTCGAAACGCTTTCCGGCGATGAGGAAGCGCGGCTAATCGGTAAAGGCCTCCAGTGCGATCCAAGGCTTTCTCATCTTTCCAGCTACTCCCTCCTCGATTTAGGAGGCGGTTCCATGGAGTGTATATTGTTCAAAGACGGTATAGTCACTTCAGCCAATAGCTTCAATTTGGGAGCTGTTCGAATCGCTTCGAAATTCATTTCCGATCGATATCGAGCACTCGCTGCAAGCGAAGCCCAAGCGATACGCAATCACGTCGCAGAGTTGTTTACAGACGCTAATATCGAAGCCAATGCGAGTCCATCGACAGTAGCTGTTTTGACCGGAGGAACCGCGTCGATTTTGGCCGCCCGCCAAGGCGATTTTCAAAATCGAATAAGCTTCGCGCAACTCAACGCTTTCCGAATGGAAGTATGCTCCTTTAGCGAACCAGAACGCGTCACGCAAATGAAGGTACCAGAATCGAGAGCCGATATTTTCCCAGCCGCCACCACGGTTTTGTGCGCAGCTCTCGATCACCTCGGCTGTAATGACCTTCATTTTTCACCCTACAATCTTCGTTACGGCATCGTCTCGGAAATTATTGAACAACAATAACTTAAAGGCTAACCTAAGGTCTTTATAGCCAAATACGCTATTCTGTCATAAAAATGGCCGAAAACGCCTTTTGGGGCAGGATGGTCAATGGCAGAAATCGGTTACCCTCTACTCCATTAGGAAGCGAGGTTCAGCGAAAAGGCGCGAATCATCTCTAAGGCGATCAAGGGTCCTCACCCAGGCGAAAGGCAAACCTCTACCTCCCCTAGGGACTGCTCTCTTTTCGGGATAATTTGACGCTTTTTTCAGCTCAGCTAGCTAGCGCTTTCGACCGTCAATCAAGTATAATCCATGAGCGTCGAATTTACGTGGCAATCAATCGGATTCCTCATTCGGCGAACAGTATTTTTTTGAAAACGGTAAAAGACCGCCAATCGAATCCATGACGGAACCTAGTGATCAACATCCAAAACTCAAACCGCAGCGCAAAATTGCGGAAAAGCTCGCCCTTTCGTCGAGCCGCAAAACCGCGATACTCAGCCCGATTCCCTGCCTGCATTGTATCGCTCTTGGCAATTCGATTACGGAACTCTCGAAAGAGCTGAAAACCGATCCTCAAATTCAGGGCGATTATAGTACTGTCAGCGAAGACCTGGACGAGTATCAAAAGGCCAATCAATTCTTCATCGAAGAGAAATCTCTAAATGCCTTTACGTGTTCTCAATCGGTCAAACGTTGGGCCTTCGAGCGTCTGTCGCCCTTGAAACTCGCCTACGAGATTAAGAATCGCTTGAATTCGAAGCAGGACAATGAAAACGCTGATCCTCATGCCTCGCGTCGATTGCTAGAACTCGCAGAGGATTTTTTCCAAATATCGAGCTTTTGCCGTGAAATCAAAGCTTTAGAAATAGCGATGGAACCCCATGCAGCGGGTATGGGATTCATCTTCGAATTCCATGGCCCGTGCGATCGCCAGGAGACTCGAGTTATCGAGGACAAAGGTTTAACCGTACTATTCGCCAAATACTCCCGAGAAAACAGTATGCGACTGCGAGCGAATATCTCCGACGAATTCGTCGAGATTCAGGTAGTCGTCTTTAGAAAGCAATTACGCTTAGGTATGAGTCCAAGCGAATAGGCGATAACATATCGTTGTGGCTGTTTAGGCCTTTTCGATTGAGGAAGCTTCGAAAGCAGGACCTCTCTCCAAACGGCATGCATGACCCAGATGCCAAACAAACAAGGCAAAACGGAAATTAGAATACTCGTAAACCAACTGCCTCGAATCGATTCCAGCACGGTTGGAAACAGCATGAAACCAGCGAATCGATAGCACCATAATTGCTTGGCGTAGAGCCGCTCGGGGGAACCGGGAGTTTTTACGAAATTCAAATCTGGTTTGAGACGTTTTCCCAATCGGCCGAAATACAGTCCATAAAAATAGGCGTAGAAGATCCAAATAGCTCCCCAGGTCCATCCTTCGGTAAAAACTGTCGATTCTTGATTCACGTAGTTTTGATGATTTCCTAGAGCGTTTCACTG
>JAPKDW010000151.1 GCA_028822375.1 Opitutaceae bacterium
AGCTCTTCACACTCGTAGGCGATGAACTTGTCGGTAGTATACAAAGACGAGTTCGAGCCCGAGTATGGTTTAGCTAAGTAAACGGGGTCTATTACCGTATATTCGCGGTTCAACTCATTGCCATCCTCACTCATTGTGAAACGTTCAGTGATTTCCATCTGATCACCGTGTCGTACGGCACTTGCGGATCGTCCACCAGGAGCTTGTAGGAAACCAGGTTTAAATCCTTTGGTATGGACGACCAAGGTGTCGTCTTCCCATTCCCCAACAGAGTAACCGGCAACGCTGGGTTCAATCTCATCTGGAAAATCTCCGACCAAATTGATGATGCGCACTAAGTCCATAAATCCATAAGAAAGGACGATGGCAGATCCAGTTTGTTCGATCTTGTTCATCATCTGGTCAAAGGCATAATCAAATATGATATTGGTGGGCTCGCATTTGAACCGAGGATTCTGATCGCGTGTAAAATTCCCTGCCTCATCTTGGCCGATTTGCGTGAGCGCATACTGGGCGGGGCGCGGTCTGTTGCCTCCGCCACCTCTTGGACGTCCGCCAACCGGACCACCTGGTCTTGCCCCGCCGGCTGGCCCGGGCATAGCAATTTTCGAGGCGGAACCGTCAGCAGCGAGATTGAGTCCTTCAGGTGGACCCTCCGATCTTGGACGAGGACCTTGCGGTGGTGGACCGTCTCTTACGGGTTCGGACCAGTTTCCTGCTAGATTGGGCGTTCCGTCTTCACGCTTGAGCTCGCGTTCTCCAGCGACAATACTTCCTGAGTTGTCCAAAGCATCGTAACGCGCTATAACCGTTCCATCTTCGAAAGTAATCGTTTCGGTATAGCAAGTCTTAGGGTCTCGGCGGTCGGGTGAGCCAAAAACTTTGATTGTAGTGCCAATCTCAAACATGTCCGTCGTCCAGCCTTTGCGTTTGAGCAAGCTGCCCGAGCGCAATTCGCAGCGCCATTGTTCTTCCTCGCCTTGTTCGTTGGTGACTTTGAAGTAGACGTAAGCATGGGGATTAACAAATCGAACTCGGTTCACGAAACCTGTAACCGTCAATACCTGCTCAAGGTCGAACTGCCCCGTGACACCGTGGTGGGCCAGCGAAGTTGAAGGTAGAAGTCCGATACTGCATAGGGACGCAATCGCGGCCGCCATAAATGTTTGTTTGATTGTCATAGTCTTAATTTCGTGGGTAATGGGTGGGGTTTCGTTATTGAGGGGATAACGAGTAGAACTAGTTGGATGGTTACTAATAATGTCAGCCAGTCATTTTTATCTTCTCATTTGCAGCTCAGCAGTGAATGGCAGCGTGTTTTAATGTTTTGGATTAGAGTCCTTCCTAATCGCCTAGATGTTAACCGTTACATTCTTGTATCGTATGTCAAGCTGTTGAGTTCACAATACAAGACGAAACGCACTTGACGAAGTCAGCGAAATAGGCCAAGGGTAGAGATAGGAAATTTTCGATTGGCGGGCGAAAGACGCAGACCCTCTCGCATCTTGCTTATAGGGTATTCTCTGAAGTTAGGGTATTAGATCACTAGATCTTGATTGAGTCCAAAGAATTATTTTTGGGTTCAATCTCTTTTTTAACACTTTATGACCATTGACGAATAGAAGGTAATCTTCGGGTTCGTTTTACAACAGATAAACTGCACATGTATTTCCTGTGCGAAAAATAGCTTTTAGCTACTATAATGCAAAGACATCATCTTGATTGGACACTGATCTGCTCTTTCGCGCTCATTCTAGTTGCTTGTGGAGGCAGCGCTAAGAACGGAAATAAGGATACCGTTGCCGCTAAAGGTTCGCGGCCCAACATTCTGCTAATAGTGGCGGATGATTTAGGATATACCGATTTGGGAGTATATGGCGGGGAGATCGACACACCCCATTTGGATCAGTTAGCCAAAGCTGGCCTGATACTGACTGACTTTCACAATCAAGCCGTTTGCGGTCCCTCGAGAGCGTCGATTTTGGCTGGAACAGACAATCGAAATGCCGGCGGAGCGATGCATCAAACCCCAAATCAGATAGGAGTACCTGGATACGAGTCTCACTTGAGCCGCGATGTGGTGGCGTTTCCAGATCTGCTGCGTCAAAGCGATTATAATACGTACTTTCTGGGCAAGTGGCATTTGGGCAACGAGCCCGATCTCTTGCCGCCTGCCCGAGGCTTTGATCGCTCGTATGCCCTCATGGAAGGCTTTGCCAGTCACTTTCACGATAAGGGTCGCTTTCGGCCTGACCAACTGGGCACCTATTACGAGGACGGAACGTTTGTTGAGAACCTGCCGGAGGACTTTTTCTCGACCGAATTTTATACCGACCAACTGATTGATTATATCGATGCTGACGTGGGAAGTGGAAAGCCTTGGTTTGCCTATTTAGGGTACACCGCGCCCCATTGGCCTCTGCAAGCGCCCGATGAATACATTGATAAATACAAAGGGGTTTATGATGAAGGCTACGAGGTTCTTAGAGCGCAAAGAATTGCCCGCGGTAAAGCGCTCGGCGCGATTCCTCAAGAAGCCGTGATGTACCCACGCCTTCAAGCCGTCCCGGCGTGGAATGATCTCTCCCCGGAAGAAAAAACGGTAGCTTCAAGAGAAATGGAAATCTATTCGGCGATGGTAGATGGCATCGACCAAAATTTGGGGCGACTCTTGAACCACCTGAAAGCAATCGATGAATACGATAATACGCTGATCATCTTCATATCAGACAACGGTGCCGAAGGGGTAGACCGAGGAGGACCAGCGAGCGGCTGGGATAATCGGCTGGAAAATTTGGGGCGCATAAACTCATATGTTTATTATGGCGATAAGTGGGCTCAAGCGGGCGTAGGCGTTGGACGTTACCACAAATCGTTAAGCTCTGAAGGCGGATCGCTCGGTCCCGCGTTTTTCTATCACAAGGATATGAGTAAGAAGGGTCAGATGAACGATGAGTTTATGTCCGTAATCGATTTTTACCCAACGTTTGTGGAACTTGCTGGAGCCGACCATCTTAAAACAGGGAGCAACGGTACGCCTATGCATGAGGTGCAAGGGCAATCCCTGTTGCCCGTATTGTTCGGCGACGAAAATTCGGTCCGAACCGAAGACTTTACCTACGGCTGGGAGGTCTTCGGTCATCGAGCCCTTCGCAAAGGGGATTACAAATTGCTTTGGTTAACTTCAAAGCCTTCAGAGAGAGGGCAGGTAGTGCCGGAACTGGCTGACCAATGGGGTCTCTATGACCTTTCCGTCGACCCTGGCGAAACTAATGATCTTTCCGAATCTAAACCCGAAATTAGAGCGGACCTTCTGAAAGAATGGGATGCGTATGTGGAGAAAAATGGGATTGTATTACCGGTTGCAGGTCCCCCTCGAGGGGGACCTCCGGAGGCTAGGAGAAACCGACCCTAGCAGGACTTTCCTAAGTAAGGATAATCTGCGAAGACCCAGTGGGCCCTCCATTTCTGTTATGTCGGCAGGGTGAGGGCGTCTCGTTCCGAAGCGTTAGTCTTAAAGAATTTCGCACACCGTATCAAAGCCCAGGCGCGGGCCGCGCGGGTGTAATCCTTCGGTATCCCCATATCCCATACAGCAGAGAAAGTTCGATTTATAACGTCCATCCGCAAAGAACGCTTCGTCGATGACTTCGTTGTGAAATCCGGAAATGCCATTGACGTCCAGGCCAATAGCGCGGGCAGCGAGCATAAAGTAAGCGCCCTGAAGCGAGCTGTTGCGGAGGGCAGTCGATTCGGCTTTGGCTGGATTTTCCCGGTACAAGCCACTGACGTCCTTTACCGGAAAGAGCTCGGGTAAGTATTCATAAAATTGAGTATCATATGCAATGATCGCAACTATGGGAGACGCTTTGACCTTGGGGATATTTCCTTCGTGCAAAGCAGGAATCGTCCGATTCTTGGCTTTTTCGCTTTTCAGGAATAAATAACGCGCCGGGTTGGAATTTTGCGAAGTGGGTCCCCACTTCATCACTTCAAACAATTCCTGTAGAACAGAGTCCTCAACCACCCGGTCTTGCCATTTTTTAAAAGAGCGGGCCTCTCGGAATATCAGATCTAGACCATTTTCATCTAGGTTTTGGATTCGATTTCTGAGCTTTTCTATAGCTTCACCGGGTGTCGTGCGTTCGGACATGGTTCTAATTAGTCAATTTGTTCGCCGACATTCGGATTAATCGAAAGGCCGGCAAGTTCGATCTCCACTTCGATTGCGTCACGATTTATCACTTAAACCGAAGTCTTGCAGCTAAGCGAGCCCTCCCTGGGTGACATTAGCTAATATCGTTCTGAATTCGTCGTCTGTCAGGATTCTCTTTTTAGCGATTCCCTCACTCTTAACCGCTGCTAGCAACTCTGGCATCTGCTCATCACTGACACCGCTAATGCCGAGTTCGTTGAGTTTGTATATGATTGATGCCTTCCCGCTTTTCTTGCCTAATACGATGTCGCCAGTACGCCCGGTCAGCGCCGGATGTGTGCCGAACATTGCAAGCGGCTTCTCGATGACCAAGTTTACACCGATGCCGGATTCGCGTGTAAAGTTTCTTTCTCCAAGAATGGGCTTATTTAGTGCGTACGGAATGCCTGTAATGTCTGCTAGCAATGCTCCCAGTTCAGGCAGTTTTGCGAGTTCGTATTTTGATTCGAAGCCGTAAAGCAACTCGAGGCAAAGAATCAACTCTTCGAGCGCTGCATTGCCGGTTCGTTCGCCGAGCCCTCCAACGCAACTATGGACACACGATGCGCCGACCGTGACTGCCGCCAGTTCGGTAGCAACGCCCGTTCCAAAATCGTTGTGCGTGTGAATTTCGACTGGAAGGCTAGTCAGATCAGCGACCTTTCGCACCAAATACTTGATCGCTTCGGGAGTCGCGCAGCCCATCGTGTCAACGACACCGATCGAATCCGGCTCTGACTCTTTCATAATGCCGGTGAGCAAATTGGTTAGGTCGTCTTCGCGTGCCCGTGTTGTGTCATAAGGAAAGAAGACCGCGTGGAGTCCTTTGCTCTTTGCGTAGTTGATTACATCTGCACTCTTTTTAAGGACGTCTTCCCATGTCCAATTGAATTGGTACTTGAGTTTAGGATACCCAATCGGCACTTCGATTATCACACCGTCGGCTCCGCATTCGACCGCTTTGTCAATGTCCGCTTTCATGGCGCGAGCGAACGTGTAAATTTTGGCGTTAAGACCGAGTGCCGAGATTTGCTTAATCGCTTCAAAGTCTTGTGGCGAAACCGCCGGCATTCCTGCCTCGATCCGATCGATACCGACCTCGTCCAACTTTTTCGCAATCGCAACTTTTTCTTCGACAGAAAAGACAAGGCCAGGGGTTTGCTCGCCATCTCGTAGCGTCGCATCATGGATTTCTACCTTTTCTGGCAAATTTAGCTCGCCGGTAACTTGAGGATGAAAATTGTAAGGGCTGACCCAATACTGATCTTCTTTATAATGTTTGCCGTTTTCAATCATGTGTTTATTTTTATATTTCGAGAAAATAGTTTGTCGATAGTTCTTTCTGCCTACAAAGGCTTTACTTTAACAATCCCGACACGGGAGACGACACGGTGATTTTACCGCTTCCGGAATACTTCTCATGATGTCGCTCTATGCGATCGAGACGGTAGTGGTAGTTGATCATTAAACCACACGATTCACGCAGCCCTTTTCCGGAAGTGTCGGCCATCCAGTTGAGTTGTTGTATACTCGCTCCGTTGCTAAGATGAAAATGCGCGACTGGGTCAAGGGCATGCGCGCTGTCTCGGCCTTTAGCCTTTAGTAAATAGATGGCCCCGAACCGCTTCAGTACAGGTTGCAAGGCTTCTGCCAACTGTTCGTTCTTGGCCCACTTGATTGAGCTCAGTTGCTCACTCAAAAATTTCATCGTAGGAATCTTCCCAATTACGGCTTTGAGTTTTTTCTTTTCCGATCCAATAAAGTCCAATTCATTTTCCTTCAAGGATTGCTTTAACCAACTCATGAATCCGGGAATGGGTGACAACGTTGAAAATTGCTTTAAATTGGGCTGCTCGCGACGCAAACAATCTACGACTTGTTTGATAAGGAAGTTGCCAAACTTGATTCCTGCTAAGCCGGGTTGCGTGTTGGAAATGGAATAGAATATCGCTGTATCCGCTTCTTCAGGATCGAGCACGGGAGCCTTCACATCCAGCAGAACTTGAATCTGGCTGGCCAGTCCGTTGACCAGGGCCACTTCAACAAAGATAAGCGGCTCATTCGGCATGCTGGGGTGAAAAAAAGCATAACACCGCCTGTCTGCATCGAGACGGTTTTTCAAATCATGCCAACTGCGCACGCGGTGCACCGCTTCGTAAGCGCCTAGCTTTTCCAAGAGGGAGGCAGGCGCGTCCCAGTTAATACTGCGCAGATCCAAGAAACCGATATCAAACCAGGCAATCAGTAAATCCTTCAGATCGCGTTCCAAAAAACGAAGCTCTGGATGGGCTTTTTTGAGCTCGAGCAGTTCATTTCGCAACTCTACTAAAAATCGCGGACCAGATTGCAAGGTACTGAATTTGCGCAGCAGAGCGACACGCGACGGTTCCAATGCGCGACGCAATGCGCATTGATTGGCTTCTAGTTCCTCTTCCCCTGAAGCATGTTTAAGCAAATTAAACGCCTCATCGACCTTCGCGTTTTCGACGCCAAAATTTCGAGCTAGAATTTGCAAGAATACCAACCGCTCTTTTGCAGAAAAATCGAGATACGATTGCGCTAATTGAGCGGCCCGCGCTCGCGCCGAAACTTCTCCTCCCTGCTCAGCCAGGCAGGCTTTAATCTGCGTTTGCAAGGCATTGGGTCGGCTATCCTTATTGGAGCCATTTCGCCCGGACAATCGTGCGATCTCACGCCACATGCGCCCTAAGCTATGAAGCGAATTATTAAAAATCCCCTCTTGAGTGGGTCGACTAGCTTTCTTGGCCATAAGTCCTAACCAGCTATGTAACTACCGAAAGAAAACGCGGCAGACCTGTCCTGTCAAATTTCGAGCTGATTGCATCGCAGTTTACTATGTAGCTGTTAGACAGCAGAGGTTGCGCATATACGCATTTCAAGTTACGGATCGTTTGCCGTTCGAATAAGTGACATTAATTGTGATGGATCCCTCGTTCATCATCCAAGGCCTAACCCGGAATGTGCGAGCCCCGCTACGGTGCATTGGATCGTTCTCCGCAATGTTCTTGGCCTCTTCCAGGGAATCTGCGCGAAGGATGACCATACCTTCGCCTTCCCATTCCTGCTCTTCGTTATCGGCGAAGGGTCCAGCGGCAAACATCGCTCCGTTAGCCTCCAACTCCAATTGGTATTTGAGGTGTTCCTGCAAATTCTCTATCACGGCTTCCATTCCACTGGCAGGCTTTGTGAGGACTACATAGAGTTTCTTAGCTAACAGGCCTTTTTCTTTGACGTGCTCGTGATGCGCTTCCCAAGAGGATTGTGCCATGGTTTTAATTTTTTGAGGCTAGAGAGTTTCGAGTTCGAAATCGAATTCGACCCGGTAAAAAGGGGAGGAGACGCCATACTTTTCGGCTTCTTCTTCAGAGGTTACTAGATTGTAAGGAACCGCCAGCGATTGTCGGACACCAAAAACGGAATCCTCATCGATGTATTCGTCCCCTTCATGGAATACTTCGGTTATCAAGTTGCGGTGTCCGTCGGCGCTAACCTTGTAATGCAAATGAGACGGGCGCCAAGCGTGTCGTCCCTGTAGATCGAGCATTCTGCCCACCGGGCCGTCGGTCGGAACTTTATAGCTGACCGGCTTGATGGTGGTGAATTGGTAATAGCCGTCTTTGTTGGTTCGCATTCGGAAACGCAGGTTGTTTTGCGGTTGATCGGGGTCCTGGTTTTCATACAAGCCGTTGGCAGCGGTCTGCCAAAGATCGATTATCGCGCCTTCGATTGGATCGCCACCGAGGGTGCGGACGGTGCCTGAAACCACAGTCGGTTCCCCCTCGCTGTCTCCGATCAAATTGGCGCCGATTTCAACCATCTTCGAACCCTCTATGTAAAAGGGTCCCAAAACGCTTGCTTCTGTGCCCCCATCGGGATTGCTGTTGATAATATCTACCAGGGATGAAATTCCCAAGGTGTCAGAAGTGAGAACGAACTCATTGCGGGTTGGCCCTGTGATCTGTCCTGTGTCGTACAAATATTCAATGGCCGCTTCCCATTCCGCCTGGGTCAATCGGACATCTTTGACGAAGGCATGAAGGTGTCGAATGAGACTCGACATCACCTCTTTTGCGCGAGGGTCTTTAGTTCCCTTAATAGCTTCAATGACTGCTTCGGTAATATTGCCTTCTGTAAGATTCTTCATGGTTTGTTGTAATATTTCGTATTCAAAGCCCTCAAATAAAGACCAGTGAAAGGGAAGGGAAAAGGATGATCAAAATGAGTACCGCCAACATGATTAGCGCAAAGGGAAACGCCCCTTTGAAAATGTCAGACAGCGAAATATCTGGATCATTCAATGAACTATGGATCACGAAACAGGATACGCCCAAGGGTGGGGTGAGCAGTCCGATTTCGGCTCCAATCACGGTTACAATTCCGAACCAAACTAAGTGGATGCCCATGGGTTCTAAAATTGGCAGAAAGAGAGGTACGACGATGAGAATGATAGACACTGTATCCAAAATCGTCCCCATAAGTATCAGGATGACGACATAGATGACCATGATTGCAGCAAACCCCAATGCTTGAGTTTGAATCCACTCGCTAAAGATCGTAGGTAAACCCGCTATTCCCAGCATCCGACTGTACATTGAGGCGGCAATCAAGAGGAGAAGGATAGAAGCGGTAATGTGACCGGTTTCAATGAGCACTTTCCAAAGCCCTTTGAGATTCAACCGTTTTTTGAATATGGCCACGATCAGAGCACCCATTGCTCCAGCCGCTCCCGCTTCGGTCGCGGTAAACCACCCCGTGTAAATTCCGCCCAACACGATACCAACCAATAGTAGTATGGGCAGCACCATCCGCAGGATTTGGAGCCCGTTCAAAGAAGGCTTATCCACCACCTCGATTGGCTCAGCGGTTTCATCCATGACCAATTTCGGAAAAAACGTGGCCATCGTGAGAATTGCCACCCCGAATGCGACAGAGAGCAGAATGCCCGGGATTACGCCCGCAATGAACATATGCCCGACCGATTGCTCTGTTATGATGGCATAAAGAATGAGCATTACACTCGGGGGGATGAGCATGCCAAGTACTGAGCTGCCGGCCACAACCCCCACCGTAAATCGAGGGTTGTATCCGAAGCGTTTCATTTCAGGAATGGACACTTTGGTGAACACCGAGGCCGAGGCGATCGAAGACCCGGTGATGGATGCGAAGATGGCATTGGCCACCACGGTAGCGATTCCCAAGCCGCCTTTGAGTCGGCGGAAAATAAAGTTGGAGACATCATAAATGTCTCTCCCTACACCCGCTTCGCTAATAAGGAGTCCCATCAAGGCAAAGAGTGGCACCACTGCAAAGGTGGGTTCCGCAATCGTGTCAGCCGCGGCTAAAGAAAGCAGATAAATGGGCACTTCGATATCACCTCGAAGCAGCCAAACTCCAAGAAAGGAAACCAAGCCCAAGGCCACTGGAATATACAAGCCCGAGTATATCAGGACTAGGATTAGCCCCACTGAGATCAAACCAACTTCGATTTCCGTCATTTCACTAATCTATTGTTGATGCATCCGTTGGTTCGATTTTCGTTCGGGTCAAATTTCGTCTAACAAAGACAAGAAACTGCAAGAGCGTGACAGCGCACCCGATTACAATGATCAATTTGATCGGCCAAACAGGAGCTGTGAAAAGTCCTTCGACCCCAATATAAAAATCCGATTGATACGATTCGATAAATAACGGAATACTTCCATAGAGTATCAATCCCATGAATACTGCTCCCAATAAATCGAATAAAGCCCCGTGAAAGCGGCCGAAATTGGGCCATCGCCTCCCGATGAAATTGAATAGCCCATCCGAGCGAGGTAAACGCCCTTTGCGAGTGGCATCACCCAACTGTAAGAAAACAATGCCTACGATGGACAACTCTACGATTTCGTTGACCCCATCGATGGGCGAATGGAAGAGCTTTCGGCCAAAGGCGTCTGCGTTGATCAGAATCGTGAGAACGAAAATCCAAATCGACCCGATACTATTCAGATTGGATAAAACAATTTCCAGTATCCGGTCAAACTTACCGTTGGGTCGCGTCGGGCTTACGTTTTCCATAAATATCTACTCCCGATCCCAGTGCCGGGAAATATTCTGGCCATTGGCTCGCATTGTATCCATATAAAACTTCAAGATTTCATGACCAGGGAGACCTTTTTCTTCTAATCCTTCGGCCCATTCTTTGGCGATGTTTGGCATGTTCTTAGCCCATTGGTCACGTTCACTGGCCGACAGCGTGGCGATGGTGCCCCCATTTTCTTGGAACAATCTGAGGCTTTCAGCTCCTTTGGAAACAGCCAGTGCTGCCACATGGTCGCGATAATCTATGGCAGTTTCAGCAAGGACTTCTTGGACTTCGGCGGGCAGTTTATCCCAGGCCCGCTTATTGACG
>JAPKDW010000013.1 GCA_028822375.1 Opitutaceae bacterium
GCCAATCCGTAGCCAACCTTGATCTCGGGATCGATCACTTGCGCCTTAAAATTCGATTCGGCTGCCAGGGAGACTCCGCAAATATTGAGAGCGAAAGAGAATGTGACTATTCGATTGAGGGAGGCATTCATATTAATTGGTTTTCATCTGACGTTTAGAAATCTCCGTAGAGTGATAAAACAGGTTCACGTTCTCTAGGCTTTGTCGTTCGATTTCCGGAAGCGCGTAACTCTTTCTCGATTTTTCGAGTTCCTTCAAGTAAGCTCGCAGCTCGCCGACACTATCGTCAACCGATTTGATGCAGTGCAGGTAATCTTTCAAGTGTCGTTGATATTTCCAGCGTATAAGCTCTTTGCCTTTCAGGTCGGCTTTCATGAAAGCCTCGTTTTTCTCTTCATAATGTCCTGGTTGCGAGCGGCCATATTTCCACTACAAATTCGATCAAATGGTATAATTGATGAGAATGACCGCTCGGAGATCGGTCGCTACCCATGCAGGGATGAAGGATAATTCGATCTAAGCTTTTCTAAAATACACTGGCGAGCTCCAGGCCCATTGATCGTTTTGCTGACGAACTCGGATGTAGTAGTTGTCTTCCTCTTCCCCATGGTCTGTCCAATCGAAAGACCATTGGAATTCATGTCTCAACGGAGCACGATGAAAACGATAAGCGGGCGAATCCATACCTCCTAAATGGCCTGTCCGAGCACCGGCTATAAGACGCTCAAGCGGCATCGTTTCTTCTTTCCCGTTCAGATTCGCCTGAATCGATGCTCCTACGGGCATCTCGACTTCCAGGCAAATCCCTTGTGATGCATTGGTCGAGTTGTTGGGGTTGCTACGCGTGACCGTTGAAAACCGAACAGAGCGAGCGTCTTTTTGCGACCATTTGGAATCATAGAAGCCTCCGTCTTCATTCGCATCGCCTTCAACAGGAGAAACCACTTCGCGCCCACGGAATCGAGGTTCAACTCGAATGATACGTCCTGCCGACAAGCCAAGTTTGACTTCCCATGGAGTCGCCTTATTCCGCTCTCCCCAACCCAGCTCTAGATAGATCAAAGTACGAATAGTATCCGAAACCTCAGGTGAATCAATGTCGGTCTGCGATACTCGATGAACCAACTCATTGTTCTTGATGATATCCACGTAATCAATAGCGCCGCCGCCCTGGATATTCACTTTGATTTCACGCGATGCGCTGGGCGTGATGACAGAACCCATGGGGGCTCCATTGAGCGTGTATTCCAATTGGATCCGATCGCCGGTTAAAGCATAGGTTCGCCGCTCCTGCAGCGCTTTCCAAATCGACTGTCGATCCCGGCCATCCGACCAGAGTCCGGTCACTCCATGGCCATAGCTTCCCGGGTGACCGCTATGGTGATCCGTGTGACCCGAAAACCCAAATACATGACCCAAGCTCAGGCCATACTGAATCGTACTTTCCCAATCGGATCCACCCATCGAGTGCAAGAAAGGACGTGTATTCTCGCTGGACTCCGAGCATCCGTGCATCGAAAGCAATTCGATAAACGGCCCCCACTCCGCATCGTAGGTCGACCAATTAATGCCGCGCGTCCCTGTCCGGTATCCAATGTGATGTGGGAAGGCGATACTCTCGACGCCTTTGCTCTTTAGGGCAGCTAGACGTTCGTGCAAGTCCGGTATGCTATCTGCATAAATGATTTCGCCTTCGAAATTCTTGTAGAGAATCGTTCGATCTCCATCCGCGTTCGAATGGATTTCAAAGCCAGGAAAAACAACGAATGAATCTTCATCATTGAAACCCTTCAAGGTATCCATCATTCGAGGCCAGTCGCGCTTTAACTTTGCAAAACCTTCCTCGTGAAAATCGATGATGTATTGAATTCGCTCATCAGGTTCAGGCATATCCGGCCAATGCGCGTGACCGGTAATCGAAACGAAATCCAATTGTTCGCGAGCGTTCTTCAAGGCGTCTTCCAAGGAACCATGCCCATAGGAAAGTGCGCAGTGATTATGTAAATCACCGAACAGCAAGGATTGATTTTCGTAAGAATCTAGATGAGTTTTCATAACGCTCCGTCGTGGGAGGTTTTATAGTTTTTGCATTGCTCCTTGTTCGTCAAAGGACTCTCTTGCGCCCAATACCATTTCCAACGATTTCAAGCCATCTTGAGCATCGCATACTGGGTCTGCTCCGTCGCAAAACTCCCGCATATGCTTAACGAGGTTTTTGTCCGATCCGTAATGCGAGGAGTCGAAGTTTTCTCCACCGGCAAAAAACGTCTCGGTTTCTCGACCATGATTCGTGTAGCTGCGGATCATGCTATCCGAGCGCGAAAGCACTAGTCGCCCTGAGTCTCCCACGAGCTCAAGGGTTTCGCCATCGGGAGCTAGCGGTCCGAAAATAGTGAAAAACAAATTCCCCACTACGCCTCCGCCTAGTTGCATATTCACGCTTCCGAAATCCTCGACATCGCTGTCGGGGCTGAATACGCACGCATCTTGCAATGCTCGTTCATCATTTGGATTCGGATTCGTAAACGTGCGACTAACGGTTTCCTTCGATTCTTCTAGGGCGTCAGATCGGCGATAGGCGCATTCGCGATCGCACTCGGAGCATCGAGCGGGCGCAGTTGGGTCAGGCTTGAACACTCCCGAACGTCCGCCAAAAGCGCTCATTGCTCCGCAGTCCGAGCTCGCCATCCAGCGAAACACATCGAAATGGTGACTGCATTTGTCGTTTAAAGGTCCACCTGACCACTCGCGTTTTCGGTGCCATCCCTGCAGGTATCGGCTGTAAGGAATGATCGAACGCAGGAGTATCATTTGCAACGAACCTACCGCCCCGCCATCCAGCAATTCTTTCATCTTCAACCAAGAATCTTCGTAACGTCGAGTGAACCCCATCAGCAAACGATTTCCGGTACGTTTCTCTGCATCGGCAATGATTCGCCCGTCCTCGAGGGTAACGGAAATTGGTTTGTCCAAATACACTTTCTTTCCCGATTCCAAAGCGGCGACCGCGTGCTCGGCATGAGCGTCCGTATGCGAAGTGATAATGATCAAATCAATCGATGGATCCGCAACCATATCTCGATACGTTTCGAATCGGCTCACCTCTACTCCACTCCCGATCGACGCGTAACGTTTCTCGAGTTCGGTAGCCGCGTAGTCGGAGCTTTCTTTCGAGCGGTTCGATACTCCAACAATCAGTAATCCCGTTTCTTCGGAACTATCTACCATATTGAAGCCAATATGCTGAAGTCCTCGAGCCCCGCATCCAATGATGCCTACCTGTATAATATCTTTCATAATTCGTGTCGAAGGTGCTCAGCGCTTTAGCCTGAGCAGCGCCTTGGGTGTTTTACTCAGGCTAAAGCTCTGAGCTACCTAATCTTTCAATTATCTTTGTTCAGATCGTACTTTTGCTTGTCGTGGAAACTCAGAATAAAGAAAACCGTAATTCCGGCTGTAATGATTCCGGTTGTATTGAAAATCCCACTCCAGTCATATAAAAAACCGTCAACCGTGCTGGGGTTTTTGGTCGAGATAAACCCCGCCAAATTTGATCCGAAGAATTTGCCGAGTCCCAGAAAAACCAACATGAACAACCCTTGAGCTGCCGAGCGGTAACGCTCGCCCGCTTTGAGGTCCACGTAAATGGATCCAGTAACATTGAAGAAATCATAACACGCTCCATGAATCAAAATAGAGAAAATGATGAGATACTCTGCGTTAACCGAAATACCCGCAAAGAGGAAATAGCGGATAGACCAGAACGCCAAGCCCAAGGACATCATCCATTTCAAGCCGACACGACCAATCATCCACGGAATGAATACCATGAACGCAGCCTCCGATACCTGACCCAACGACATTTTGCTCGCCACATTGCTCACGCCGATGTCGTTGAGAAACATATTAAAGAAGGCGAAATACATTTGAATGGGTATTCCGATTAGCAAACTAGCGCCGAGGAAAATGGAAAAGCTCCGTTGCTTTAAAAGACTGAGCGCCTCGAAGCCAAAAACCTCTTTGATTCCGATTTTCTCTCCCTTGTTTTTCACCGGAGTTGGTGGCAAAGTGAAATTGTAAATTCCTAGAATGGCTGATGCAACAGCTGACATAATCAACGGTACGGCTGTGGCTTCGACATTGGGAATAAACTTTCCCAAAAGCATATTCACCGCTAAACCTGCGAATACCCACCCGATCGTTCCGAAAAGGCGAATGTAAGCGAAGTACCTTCGCGGCATATGATGAAAGACGATCGAGTTACTCAATGCTTCCGTAGGCGTATAAATGATACAGTAAATAAAGAGCGCCCAAAGAAACGTCGTCGGATCGGTTATCTGCGAAAGGATCAACATAATGACCCCTGCAGTGATATTCAAAACGCCTAAGACCCGCTGAGTCGGAAAGAATCGATCCGCCACCATGCCCACGAAGAATGGGGAGATAATTGCTCCAATCCCAAAGAGACTGTACGAGAATCCGATAAAGGTGCCCGGCTGCTCCATACTCTTCCCCAGATAAGTTCCCAGCGTTACGAACCACGCTCCTCGCGTGAAATACTGCAAGAGCATCATTAGCGAAAATCGCACCTGTTTTGATCGTAATTCGTCCATAATATCGAAAGTCAAATTGCTAGTAAGTGAAGGTAGGGCTGCTTGGGACAAGCAGCCCTACCTCAAAACCTCTTAAAACGCTCTGTAATTGCGGGTCAGGTACCGATTCGCAGCCCTGTTATTCGTCACCTGCATTGCTTCGGCATTCCACTTCAGTTTCTTGCCAGGAAAACGATTCGCAACCACGCCTAGCTGAAGCGCTTCGCAAAGCGGTCCTCCGTAGCTGAATGGCGAGCCGGTTTTTCCTTCGCCCAAACAAGCATTGGCCCATTGCCCGTGATGATCGATTGGTTTGAGTTTCGGACGCGGTACGCTCCGGATCAATTCCGCAGGCAAGGTTTGAGGACCACTCTTATGCTCAACAATCATGCTCCCCTCCTCCCCTACCATAACGCAGCCCTGCTCGGGCAATTTACGTCCCTCGGGCAATTCGATTCCCTTTATGCCGTCGAGAGGAGCGTATTGACCATCATACCAGCGCCACTTCAATTTCTCAGTGGTGCGCGAGGTCGCAGGAAATTCGTATTCGACCCTATTCTTCGATGGGTGGGCAAATCCATTTGACGGCCGACAAGTTGTTCGCACCCAATTCGGAGCGGTCAGTTCAAGCACGCGATACGGCGTATCGAAAATATGAACACCCATGTCGCCTAGGGTTCCTGTTCCAAAATCAATCAGTTTACGCCAATTCCCAGGATGGTAGAAATCATCTTTGTAAACATGCTCAGGAGCTACTCCCAGCCAAAGATCCCACTCAAGGGTCCCGGGAACAGGGTCTGACTTCAGCGACATTGCTGGTTCGTCGCGTCCCCATTCTTTGTTTGACCAGACGTGGACCTCGCTGACCTTGCCGATCAACCCGCCACGGATATATTCGCTCGTCATGCGATACCCAAGTCCGGCGCTATTTTGAATGCCCAATTGAGTCACCAGTTGTTTCTCCTCAGAGAGCAATCGAAGCGCGCGATTTTCATGAACATTGTGGGCCAATGGCTTTTCGCAATAGATATGCTTGCCGAGCTCCATCGCAGCCATCGATACCGGAGCGTGCATATGGTCGGGCGTGGCGACCATTACCGCATCGATACGACTATCCATTGCCTCTAGCATTTTTCGGTAGTCCCTGAATTGAGTAGCCTTCGGACAAAGGATCGCTGCTTCGTCCAAAGCCAGGCTATCGACATCGCATAGGGCCACTACATCGACGTTATCGAGTCGAACGATACTCTTTAAGTCTATGGCTCCCCGCCCACCCACGCCTACTTGAGCAACTTGCAAGCGACCATTAGGCGAGTTTGCCCAGGATCGGCTTGAAAGGATGGAGAAAGCTGCGAAGGCGCCGGATGTCTTCAGAAAATGGCGCCGCGAAAGCGATTGTTGGGGTGATTTCATAATGAGGGGATCAGTTTCGAGATCGTCACTTATCATTCGCATTTTCGATCAATCGACAAGACCGTTGCCTTATTCTTTTTGGTATATTCTGTGTTCTAACTGGAATTCTAGAAATGAACAGCTACCGCGCATCCATAGGAAACATCGAAAGGGAGATCCATCACCGCTTCATCGAAACTGATCCTGCGAATGAGCTCATCTCGACTGGATTCCACATGGGATTGCCCGAGCTTCAGACTCGCAAGGTCGATGCAACCCAGCCTGAATATTCAATCTCCTACATTCTCCAGGGCGAAGGCGAATTCACCGACAACCACGACAATGTTTTTCCGTTTTCGCCTGGCTGCATCGTTCAGCGCTACCCAGGCATGCCTTACAGCATTCATCGCCCGAAATCGTTCACTCATCTCGAATTCTTCCTTATTCTTCCCCGATCGCTTTTCGAGAGTTTTACCAAAACCGGGATCATTCAGAATCAATATTCTGTCTTCGACGCTGGAATCGATTCGGTATTCATAAACAAACTATCAACCTTCGTTCACCAGTTCACGACGTCGACCAACAATGACACGCGTTTCATTCTTATGGAGACGATCGCCTTAATCATCGATTGTTTCAAACGAGACCGATCCTTGCTACACGATAGCGAGGATAGACGATTGATCGAGCAAGCCTGCCTCCTTTTAAGCGACGGTTTCGAAGAAAAGCTGAAACTTGAAGCGGTTGCGGACAAATTGGGGCTTTCCTACGAATCCTTCCGTAAGAAATTTCGCGCGTACAAGAACATCTCCCCTGCTCAATACCGTATACAAAAGCGCATAGAACAAGCGATGACGCTTCTCATTGAAGACAGCATACCCATCAAGGAAATCGCTTTCAATTTGGGCTACTCCAATGTGGCGAACTTCGCCAAGGTTTTCCAGAAAGCTACGGGAGCTCCTCCAGCTACATTTCGATCCGAGCATCGCAAACGCATAGAGCGAAACGCGTAGAACTATAGCTCGATGACTAAGGAATGTCGTCGCTTCGCTAGAATATCTCGGCAAGCCGAGATAAATAAGGTTGGCTCGCATCTCGCCAAAAAAGTTCTTTGGTCAAAATAATTGGCCACAAAGAGGCACGAACAACCAGGGCCGCGTGAGATCGCTTGAAATTGCTCTTCCGCCGATTGATCGCTCGCTTCAAAGCCCTGGTGATTTGAATACCAAGAGTTTCTCCTGGGTCATCTCATGCATTGTGCGCGGAATACCTCCGACTCCCATACCTGAGGTTCTTCTTCCCGCAAAGGGCATCCAATCGACGCGAAATGCCGTGTGGTCGTTTATCATCACCGCCGATGCGTCCAATCGCTTGGCAGCGTAGAACGCTTGATCGATATCCTTCGTGAATACCGATGCTTGGAATGCCACAGGCAAACTATTTGCCCGCTTTATTGCATCGTCAATTTCATCGTATCCGTAAATGCAGGCCACTGGACCGAATATCTCCAAATTCGAAACGCGACTATTTTCAGAAGGCTCCAAAAGTACAGTCGGACTAAAACACGTGTCCGAAATCCGTTTGCCACCGCACAAGGCTTGCGCCCCATCTGCCACTGCTTCATCGACCCACTCTTCTACTCGATCGACTTCTCGCGGTAGGATCAATGGGCCAACTTCGGTGTCAGGCAAACGAGCATCGCCGGTTTTCAATTTGCGAACCGCAGTCGTGAAGGCTTGGGCGAACGCATCCTTGATGTCGTTGGACACGAATATCCGTTGAACGGATACGCAGACCTGTCCCGCGTGGTAGAATGCGCCCTTGACCAATGGAGCCACTATCGCGTCGATATCGACATTGCTGTCGATGATGGCCGGAGCCGCGCCACCATGCTCCAACGCGCAACGCGTTCCCGGAGCCAGTTTCGAACGCAAGTACCAACCAACCTTTGCGGAACCGATGAAAGAGAAAAAGCGAACCCGTTGATCAGTCACCAACAGCTCCGAGCCTTCGTTATCGAGAATTGCCAACTGACACCATCCTTTCGGTAGGCCTGCTTCGTGAAGCAAACCTACGAGCTTAACGCAGGATAGCGGGGTCGTTAGAGCCGGCTTTATGATAACGGCGCACCCATTTGCTACTGCGGGAATGACTTGGTGGACGACTAGGTTAAACGGATGATTGAATGCGCTGATCGCGACGACAGTGCCGATCGGCTCGCGAGTAGTGAAGGCTAAACGGTTTTCCGAACTAGGCGTCAGGCCCATTGGGATTTCCTCGCCAGCCTGAGCGTTTAAGGTCTCGATCGCGTTTCGAATTCCTTGTATTCCCCGATCCACTTCGACAGTGGCATCAGCCAGAGGTTTGCCGCCTTCGCTCGCAATCAGCATGGCTATCTCTTCTCTAATACCAGAAGCTTTATCTATGACTTTTTCCAGAATCTGAATACGCTCGTGTTTCGACAGAGGGCTCTCGCTCGCTCGCTGAGCATTTTGAAAAAGGCCTTCGACGGCATCGTTAGGCGTAAACTCGAGGGACCCGATCGTCGATAGATCGAAGGGCGACTGTACTTCTAGCATCATTTATTTATTGGATCGTCAATTGATAGACTGTCAAAGAAGTCGAAGATTTCTCCGCTGCCTAATTGTAGGAGCGGGTTTACCCCGCGATAATGCCTGTCTATATCATAAAAATTAAAAATCGCGGTCCACGCTTAGCGGGACCGCTCCTACACTGACTTATTAAACTGTCTCTTAGAGAACGCAGGCTTTTTCCTCAAGTTCTCGAATTAGAACCCGCTCATTCTCCGAGTAATCTACCGGCAACTCTACCAGCCAAACTCCACCTTTCGCAAGCGCGCTCTTAAGCGTAGGCAAAAAGTCGGCGGTCGATTTGATTCTCACTCCATTCGCGCCATAACTCTTAGCATAGGCGACGAAATCCGGGTTCCCGTAGTCCAAGCCCCAGTTCTCAAAACCCATACTGGTTTGCTTCCACTTGATCATACCGTAAGCGTTGTCTCGCAAAACGAGCACCACGAGATCCAGCTTCAAGCGAACCGCGGTCTCCATTTCCTGAGAATTCATCATGAATCCTCCATCTCCGCAAACGGCTATAACCTGTCGTTCAGGATGTACGATCTTGGCTGCCATTCCGGAAGGCAGCCCTGCACCCATTGTGGCTAGCGCATTATCCAGCAAAAGCGTATTGGGTTCGCGTACAGGATAGTTTCGAGCGAACCATACCTTATAAATCCCATTGTCTAGGGTAACGATTCCATCATTGGGCAATGCATTGCGGACATCCGCTACGAAACGTTGCGGGATCATGGGAAAACGATCGTCGGCGTCCATGTCGTGGACTTGTTTCTGTACGCTTTCTCGAACGCGTTCGAAGTATCCGAAATCCCATGATACATTGGGCTTAAGCAAGTTGGTCAACCGATCAATTGAAGCCCCAATATCGCCTACAACCTCGATTTGCGGGAAGTAAACATCATCCACTTCGGCTGGAAAGTAATTCACATGGATGACTTCTAAACCGCCATGCTCCATGAAGAAAGGAGGCTTCTCGATTACGTCATGTCCAATATTAATGATCAAATCCGAGCGTTCGATCGCGCAGTGCAGATAGTCGTTTTCCGATAAAGCTGCTGCCCCAAGAAAGCGAGGGTGCTTGGCATCCACTACTCCGAGCCCCATTTGAGTACTGAACCAATAAAGACCTGATTTCTCCAGCAACGCTTCGATATGAGGTTGAGCATCTTTCCGGTTTGCTCCTGCTCCGATTAGTACAAGTGGATGCTCGGCCTGAGCTATCTTGTTCGCGGCGAGCTCTAGAGCTTCCTCGGAAGCAGTAGCGTAGCGTCGAAACGATCGGTCGAAGAGGTCTGTATGCTCCACTTCTTCGCGGGCGATGTCCTCTGGCAATTCCAGATAAACCGCGCCTGGACGCTCGCTCGCAGCGATGCGAACGGCTTCGCGCGTGATACTCGGAATGCCACTACCATTGACGATTTGGCGCGAAAGCTTGGTCAGCGGTTTCATCAGATCAACTACGTCCAAAATTTGGAAGCGACCTTGCTTGCTCCGCTTGATCGGCTTCTGTCCGCTGATCATAATCATCGGCATGCCACCTAACTGAGCATAGGCGGCTGCGGTAACGAAATTCGTTGCGCCTGGCCCCAGCGTTGACAGGCAAACTCCCGGACGCCCCGTCAAGCGACCGTAAGTTGCAGCCATAAAGCCTGCCGCTTGTTCATGTCGCGTGAGGACGAGCTTGATTTTAGTCGATTGTCGAAGGGATTCCAGGAAATCGAGATTCTCTTCTCCTGGTACTCCAAAAATATATTCGATTCCCTCATGTTCGAGGGCCTTTATAAAAAGATCAGATGCTTTCATTGTTTGAGGTACGTTTTAAGTTTTAGAAGAGTCGAGATTAGCGAACAGGTTTATCGTGCTGTAGGCAAACTACTTCATGGATCTTCCGATCATAGGAATGTCTCGCCGATGGATATAAAGGACGATTGCGCAAAGGCAGAATACGCCGATTGCTTGAAGACGCCTATCAAAATGCGTCCATTGGGCTCCATTCCAATATCCGTGAAAATTGAAATCGTTTTGCGAGCCAAACGAACATCGCCTACGAAGAGATCAATCGTAAACGTTATATCCACGCGAGTCCGGGTGCGATTATTGCGGTGATTCTTACCGAAGGCGTTGCCATTTGGAACGTGAGCCAGGACCAGTCACCAACTCCGTAACGAAAGACGACATCATATCGATTAAGGATGGAAAGAAAAACGACTTCCTACGAATTCGAGACATAGAAGCAATCACCGCTTCGAGCGAGTACACGGAAGCGCTTACGACCCGCTTTAAACCTATTCTTGTTCAAAGGTCTCCCAAAGAATGGGAAGATTTCCTCCCATCAGTTCATTTTGCAAAAAATCCACAGGCAAACGATCGTGAACCTAGATTACGTAGAAAAACCCCTACCGGTTTTCAATAACCGACTTGCAGTTCACCTCAGCTCCGGTTTCCCTACGCTTGAAGCCAGTAACGGACTAAGCTCAAAACTCCGAGAATAGGGATAATCTAAATTACCGCTCCCAATTCCTCTTTCTCTCCGTCCCAACTTCACCCTTCATCCCTCAAAATGTCCTCCATCGAAGCTTTAACCAAAAAAATCGTCGCCTTCCGCGATGCCCGTGACTGGAAGCAATTCCACAACCCGAAAGACCTCGCTGCCGGTTTGGCGATTGAAGCCTCTGAGCTGCAAGAGATTTTCCTCTGGAAGACCCCCGACGAAGTTGACGAAGCCGTATCCAATAAGCGCGAACACATATCCGACGAACTCGCTGACGTCGCCTACTACGCTCTTCTCCTCGCTCACGACCTGGACATCGACCTTTCCCAGGCCCTCGCCGCCAAACTCGTCAAAAACGCCGCCAAGTATCCCATCGATAAAGCCAAAGGCTCTCACGCAAAATACGACGAACTCTGAGAAAATCGAGGGCTGAAGTTAGAAAAATACAATAATGATACCTGGTTGATTAATTGGATGGCGCGAGACGTCTCGAGCCACCTGATCAATCATCGGAGAATTTATCGTCATAGATCCTAAACTCTCCTGCTCTCAATCCTCTTGTATCGGCGTATCGCAGAGGAAACGGTTGATACTTCATAATTCGTAATTCATCCTTATTTACCTGCCGAAAGCTTGCAGAGCTGCCTCGCGTTCCTTGGGACCCAAAACGCCATCACCGTCCTTATCGAATCGAGTAGCCATGCGCTTTAGAAGCTGACCCGACTTCCTGCCTTGGCCCGGCGGGGGTTCGAACGGATTTGAGGAGTTGGCTAGAAACGGAGAATTGACAAACGCACGCTTTCTCCTCATGACTACCGTAACCGCAACCAAAGCAAGAGGAAACCTCTACGCACTAATAGATGAGGCAAATACCTCACACGAACCTATCCAGATAACCGGAAAGAGAGGAAACGCAGTACTCATTTCTGAAGACGACTGGCGTTCAATTAGAGAAACTCTTCACCTTCAATCAATCCCCGGAATGGTTGAATCCATCCAAAAAGCCCGAGCCGAGGGAATAGAGAAAGCATCTCCAACTTTAGACTGGTGAGTTACGAAATATTCTACTCACGACAGGCACAGAAAGACGCTCAGAAGCTTGAAAAGAGCGATCTCAAAAACAAGGCACTAGAATTGATTGAAATCATTAAGAAGGACCCTTTTCAGAATCCACCACGATTCGGTACCTTAACGGGCAATCTACAAGGGTGCTACCCTCGAAGAATCACTATACAACATCGGCTAGTGTACGAAGTTTTCGAGGATACAAAGAACATTCACGTTCTTCGAATGTGGTCACACTACAGGGCATAAATTAAGCCAACAATAAAGGGCGCTTTATATGTTCCGGTTCGATTCGGGGGGAATGATTCGAAACGGGTTATTCTTTAGTAGAGTAAATAATCCCCGGAGCAAGCTCTCGACCTTGCGGTCGCCTTGCACTGCGCGCAAGCGGGGCATTGGAGAGACTGAGAATACGAGTCGGGACGCCTCGTACCACCCTTTGTCCTGCAAGTACTGAAGGTGGCGCGAGGCGTCCCGACTCGCTTTAAAAGCCGAAGCAAGCTTCGGGGCATTAAACCCAATGGGAGTAAAAGCAGCGGACTAAAAGGCCTCCTATTCACGGCTCCAGTTTCAACGTTCTAGCGAAGAAAGCTTCACGGGCAGGTTCGGTGACTGATATATTTCTCTGGAAAGTTCCGTGACCGGTGCCGTCTCCGAATAGAATGTAGTTGATGTCCTTGGCTCCGACCTCACGCAGGGCCTGTATAAACGTGTCCGATTGATAAACACCTACAGTTTTATCCGAGGCTTCGTGAACCAGTAGCATGGGAGGGACTTCTGCAGATACATAGGTAATAGGTGAAATCTTTCTGCGAAGCGCTTCACGTTCTGTATTTGGATTTTCCTGTTCTTTTTTAAACCGTTCGCGGGCCCGATCGCTCATGGGTACCAGGAAGCTGGTCGGTGTCGCGCTCGCAGCTACGGCCTGTACTTCACTGGAAAAATCCTGATACGGACCAGCTCCCTCAAGTCCCGCATCCTTGGGACAAACGGCTAGCATCACCGATAAGTGCGCACCGGCAGAATTTCCGGTGGCTCCAATACGATTTGGATCAACATTGTACTTCTCAGCATGAGCGCGTAGCCACCTAACTGCGTTTTTGACATCCTCCACGCAGTGATCGATGGAAGTGGATTTTCCTTCAAGCAAGCGGTAGTTCACGGTGATGCACACATAGCCTTTTTCTGCGTAACTCAATGTAGGATTTAAAAACGAAGGAGCACGTTTATCCCCATTGCGCCATCCCCCTCCGTGAATGATTACCAGGGCGGGACGGGGCGAACCACCTCGCTCTTTTGGCATAGCCAAATCGAGTTTCCAAGCATCGTTGCCCTCACGGTAAGCAATGTTTGGAACGAAAGTAACGCCATTGGGTACCTGCTCCTTGATTTGCTCATCGGTAGGGAGCTTCAATTGCCGCTGAGCGCCTACCGGAAGGGCTATCAACGCGACGAGAATAGAGAAGATCGAAAACGTGTATTTGAAACGAGTTTTTTCCATAGCAATTTCTTTTTTAGGGTAGGAATTGAATTAGCGAATGTTGCAGCAGATTTGGTTTTTTAAACCGTGGGATGTTTTTATTTTAGATACAAGCTCGTTACCGATCCCGGGGATAATCGCAATCTAGCGAAACGCCATCCGAACGGCCCTCCAGATAAGAGACCCCTCCACAATCGCATTGCGGCAAGCTTCCCCTACTCCATCGGCTCAATTTCCTGCCGAAAACGATGCAACTCTGTGCAGTCAAATACCATACAATGCTCTCACAAAGCCACACAACTCATTGTTCATTAGGGAAATACCGATTTAAATGCTTCGATTTTCGCTCTCGCGTGTCATAGCAAAGGACACCCAGACAATGAGCGAAGAACCGCTCAGGGCATCGGTTGAGGCAACCCATTTAGTTGAACTCCTTGTCGGTAGCATACACCATTCACCCTTGACCCCTCCCGGGTTTCCTTGACCTAATGCTCGCAACTCTGCGGTTATCTTCTGAAACCTTCCACCCTAATTCCATCCTCATCGCCCGATACGCAATCAAGTCGAAGTTGATTTTGAAGGACACTCGGCGATTCCTCAACTCATTCGGGTAATTCCGCACTGACCGCTTATTTAAGGCGACACTCACTCCCTTATGCCAACCTTTCCCCACGCTAGCCCCGCTAAACGTTTTCTCATGCTTCATGTGGTCCCGGCTCTCGTGCTGTGTCTTATTCGTCTCTTGAAATCGACTTGGAGGATTCAAGAGACAGGGAGAGACTATCTAGATCGATCTATTTCCAAGCCAAATCCCGCGATCATGGCATTTTTCCACGGCCGTACTTTCCCGCTGATGGGTCACATGACGGGAAAATCCAATGGTAAATGGGTTTCAATGTGCTCGAAAAGTCTAGACGGTGAAGCAATGGCTCGCGTTGAGGAGAAGCTCGGTATCGAAGTCGTACGAGGCTCAAGCGGACGCGACGGACTTGAAGCCATTCAAGAGATGATCCGACGCATTCGATCCAGTAGCGAACACGGAGCCTGCCTCGCAGTTGACGGTTCTCGTGGTCCTCGCGGTCATGTACAAGGAGGGATAATCCGTATGGCTCGATGGACCGGAGGGAGTATTGTACCCATAACTGCCGCCGCCAAATCAGCTTGGATATTCCAGCGAGCGTGGGATCGAACCCTTTTACCACGCCCGTTTGCAAAAGTCGTAATCGCTTACGGCGAACCAATCGAAGTTCCAAAGAAACTCGATGCGGCTCGGACCGAAGCTATCCGATCGCTTATTGAAAAACGACTACTCCATCTTCAACGCGAGGCCGACTTACTCGCGGGCGCCACCAATAGCGAACCGATGCAAGCCGCAATACCATCTGTCGAGATTGAAAAAGCGTATTCGCGCACTTGATGGTTTACCGACTCTCCTAGATGCAATCGGAGTAGGAATCCCTCCAGAACGGGACTTTGATGGCATTAGCACCCTGCCCGGATTGCTGAATAATGGATACTGGAATTGGAATCTCCGAGGAAAACAAAGCAATGGCTACGGCAACAGCCAATTCAAAAAGTTCGAGGCGCCGATCATTCCAGCCGGGGCCGCCACATTGCGCGGTAGCTTGAGCGCCCTAGCGGCGAGATATGCGATGAATAAAATCTGCGCCGTTTGAAGAATCAGCGGCACCGCAATCAGGCCGATATGCAACGGGTTTTCCAGAATCACCGTCCCCTGAAAGGAAAAGATAATCACGAGTGTAAGCAACATTCCTAAACGCGACAATACATTGCTCCGCATTCTACTACAACTTACTGTGTAAAAACGTAGACAACGATATTCACCCCTAACTGAGTATAGAAGACGTGGGCGTAATCACTGATTTCTTGGCTATAGTGATACTGAAACACACGCCAATCCCCTCCCGCTTCCTGCACCCAACTGGGCATCGTTTGATTTTGCGTGTAGATGATGTCTGCGCGGCCATCCTCTCGCGTAACCTCGAAAGGCTCCCCTGACGCATAGGCCTCCGACAAGCGGTCCGATAAGCCTTCCGCGCTCTCGCGTATTCGAAATCCTATTCTCGTGGTCCATTTCCCGACTTCGTTCCGTCCCCAGCCCATCGCCACAATCGGCATTGCCAAGACCGCCAAACGGCCATCGACCTCCAAGCCCATCGACGAATAGCTTCCTTGAGGCCATTTTTCGTTAACCACGAATTCCTGTACTGTATCCGGCAGAACACTGCTATCCGGGAGACCGACGTGGAATGAACGAAACAGGCCGTGCGACCGAGGCAAGGGACGAAAACTCGTTTCCGGAACGATTTCATTAAAGAGCTCCGCCAGATTGGGCCGCACCCGCCATTCGGCGAAACTTTGCCCCTGACCGGTGCCGTTTTTATCTCCCAAAAACGAAGCGCTAATTCCAGCATCGATAAAAATGAAGCCACCGCGATCGATATATCGCTTCAACGCCTGCTTTTCACTCTCGGTCAATTCCCAGTCTGATCGATCGCCATAATTCACATAGATGAAGGGATGCTTAAAAATAGCCGGATCATCGAAGGATTCGATCACTAATGGATCGGGATCCACATTTAAGGTCGTTTGCGCAGAAACGCTCTCCAACAATCCCGTCACAGCATCTGGATACATTCGTTTAAACTGGTTTCCTTGAATCAATTGCACGATGCGAATCGGCTCTTCGTCAGAAGGCTGCGCCGCCCAAGCAACGACGCCGGATTCGAAAGCCGAAAGACAGAGAATTAAAAAGCGGAATAGCCAAATCCTCGATTTCATTTCGGCTCCTTCAATTGAGTTTTTATATATACGGATAAGGGGGAGCGGTCGTCCTCATCTTTCAGGTGACGCTCAAGCAGCGCCCGCCCAGATGGCCCCATCTGCTGGATAATATATTGAACGGCTCTCTTTTGCATGATGACGCTCTCATCCTGCAAGGTCATCTCCAGCACCTTCTCAAAGCCATCCATCCGCATCCGGGAATACATAGTCATCGCCTCAACCCGCACATCGATCTCGTCATCCAAAAGCAAGTCGAAGAACACCTCAGCTGACTCTTCGCGGGGTAACGCAGACGCTAAACGAACCAAAGCCAGCCTCACATCCTTGAATTCACTCTCCAACCAAACCTTCCAGTCCACAGATTGCATCTTGTCCCGATGCGTCATGTAATAATTAATTACCTGGGAACGCGCGTTTGCGGAAGAATCCTTCAATATAAGGGCCAGGTTTTCTGGATACAATTCCCCCAATTCGAAATTAAAGAAGTGGCGCGCCGCAACAACCCGCAAAACCTCCTCCGAAACCTCGAGGAACTGCAGTACGAAGCGATTCCGCTCCTTTACCTCTTCCAATTGCCCTAGTAGCTGAACCAATCGCTCGCGCTGTTTCGCATTCAAGCTGCCCTCGGCAAATCGTTTGACCAGTAACTGGTATCGCACCAAATTCGGATCATTGTTATAGAGCTGCAGCTGCGCGGCTGTCGCCACTTCAGGATCTGCATCCAGGCTTAATTTTTGCAACAACTGGATTGGCTTCACCTCGCCTCGCGGATTGAGTTCGCGGATCAGGCTCAAGCGCAGGATTGGACTTTCATCGTCGACCACCACGGCCGCCTTCTCCAAGAACAAAGAAAACTCAAGATAGCGAGCCGCCAAGGGCAAAACCGATGAACGCACCTCTAAATCCTCATCTTGAAGTAGTCGTACGAAAATCTCCGACGGCGCATTAATCCTCAAAGCATTATATTTACTTATCATGTTTCGGCGCACGACTACATCCGTATCCAATAAAGCATCCACCATTTTTCGCTGAATAGAGACTGGTAACGTTGGCGGCATTGGCATTTGTCCCCCAGACACCCGGTTCGGTCGAAGCAGCAGTTGCTGCAGCTGCTGCTGAGACGCTCTCAAACGGTAGCTCACCAGCTTATCGAGCGATGTACTGACGGCACGCCGAATATCCACCTCCGGATCGTCCAGGGCATGCATAAGCTCTTCTAAGGCAGCCACTGTGTAGGACCTCCATGCCAGGGCCGATACGACCGCTGCAAAACGCACTGTGGGATCCGGGTCGCGTAAGGCCCCTAATACCGCGCCCCGAGCCTGAGCGCTCTCGTACTTGCTCAGCAACATGACCGCCCCTTTCCGCAGTTCAGGGCTTCCCGAATCCAAATCGACCCGCGCACGATCGATTGTCGCCTGCCGTTGGGCCTCTTCAGTCAGTAGCGGTTGGCTGGATACGCTCTGTCCCATAAGAGGAACACGAAGTCCGCTCCCAAAAGAAACTAAAATCCCTATTAGAATCCAAAATCTCATTTTAATCCAATTTGCCTCCGATAAAACCACTCATACCCCAA
The DNA here is from genome assembly GCA_028822375.1 of Opitutaceae bacterium. Classification (GTDB taxonomy): domain Bacteria; phylum Verrucomicrobiota; class Verrucomicrobiia; order Opitutales; family Opitutaceae; genus Pelagisphaera. The sequence goes on from JAPKDW010000013.1 coordinate 17,999, forward strand.
TACCCCTAAGAACAAGACGATAAACAGAAAGCGCCTCGTCCAATAGTGGTAGCGCTGCAACATCGGCACCTTACGGGACAACGGCAGCTCCTCGATAGAATCTGCCTCCGTGTAATGATAATACTGCCCGCCCGTTACGCGAGCCAGGTCCTTCAGCTCGTTTCCCCTAAAACGTAAATCAGAGTTCTCCGCGCCGACATACGCCCCAGCGAAAAAAACCGTACGATCGATCTGTTCGCCCCCTTCGTATTCAACGGAATAGCGCACTCGATATTCTCCCGGGAGCGAAAGGCCCACTGATCCATGGTATTGTCCCGGTTCCACACTATCCGGCATCAGCAATTGCTCCGCCGCAGAGGTTCCATCAGGCCGCGTCAACACCGCTCGCACCGTAGCAGAATCCGACAATTGATAATCATTATTCCGCGCCAAGAGATTCAAGCTCAAGGGTTCGCTCAAATCCTGCAGAGTTCCGTCCAGCGGCACCTCCAAACGCGGCTTGCCTCCCGTCCCCAGCCACGCGACCAGATGCTGCCAATAAAGCCGATACTGCTCGCCTCCCCGATCGCTATCCATCTTCCACCGCCAAGACTGCTCGCTGCCCATATGCACCACTCGCCCAGCGCCATAGGCTTGCGCCGCAACGATGGGCATCGCCGACGAACGAGCCTGCAAAACGGACCGCGCGCCTTTCGAAAGCCGCGTGGCAAAGGGCATTCTCATCTGCTCTTCCCAAAAAGGGCTTGGAGCGCTAAAAAGAACGCCTCCCGCCAATTCCTGAAACGCCGGTTCTCGCTGCGCCTCCAAAGTCTGCCTACTCTTACTATAAAGCGTATCCATCTCTCGGATCGGAAGGATAGAGCCGAGTCCTTCGGGAATTTTGTCCAAGACGCCAATCACGAGTAAACCACCGCCTCGACTCGTCAAAAAATCCTTTAAGCCAGAGGCTACCGTCGGCTTCAGTTCGGCAAACGCGCTGGCGTCGATAAGCAAAACCGAGTGCTGCAAGATCATATCCAGTTCCTGGGGAAACTCTGGTTGTTCCGATTCGATCTCGTCCGCTTCGAATCCGTGTTGAAGGAATTTTCCCGGTCCCAGTTTGATAATCGCTCGAAAGGACAAGCCAGGCTCTTCCTCGAGGGAGCGTTTGAGGAAACGGAACTCCTGCGACATACGAGCCGAGAGATAGAGCACCTTCATGGTTTCCGGCTCTGCGACTGTGACAGCCGCATAATCGACATCCGTATTGGGGTTCAGATCGCCCGCTTGCCTTGTCTTGAACTTCACGCGCAGCAGATGCAGCCCCTGACGGCTCGGAACGACTGCAAAGCGAATCTCCTTCTCGGATTCCCCGTCGACCTTAAAGGGCTTCTGATCTAAAACTTCGTCGCCATCGAGCAGCAGGATTTCATTCTCCACCTCAAACCCGAACTCATTGCGCGCCACAACGCTTACTTCGAAGGCCTCGCCAAACACAGCCTTCTTAGGCGTCTTGCTAAATTCGATTTTCAGATCCTTACCCGACGATGGTTCGCCAACGCCCACGACCGTAATAGGAATCCCCGCGCTGCGATAGCGCTTTGCCACCTCGAAAATCGACTGCCCTTCCAATGATATCCCATCCGAAAAAAGGACCACCCCACCAAGGCTGGTCGCTCTAGTAGAGCGGTTCTCCAATAGTTCCTCCAAGGAATCGCCAATCGCCGTTACCCCGGGTTTCAGCTCGAACGCATCCAGTTTCCCAGGCAACAAACCACCCGAGAAACCGCGTTGAACGAAATCGTAGCGTTTCGCTAGCCGACCGCGAAGCGATTCGTCCGAATCCGTCGCCAACATTTGTTCCACCACAGAGAGACGCGAAACGTCTCCCTCCGTATCCTTCAAATGCATACTCGCCGAAAGGTCAGTCAGCAAGGCCACCTGAAAAGCGTCTCGATCGGGATAGTTCTCCACGACCGAAGGATTCCATGCCACCAATCCGAGCAAGACTACCGCGAGAACGCGCAGGGCTAATAAAACGTATCGATGTCTTTGCGAAATAAACGCGCGCGTCTTCCATGAGAACCAGCCAATAACGATCAGGCCGACTGTCGCCCCAGCCAAAATCCAGCTCCCAGGTATATATGTTTCAAATCCCATACCTATTCCTCTTCCGCAAGCTCCTTAAAATACTCTTCGACCAAGCTTTTATATTTTTCGGGAGCTTGTGAGGATTGCTTGATTACCCGGGATTTTATCGAGATCTGATTCTCATTGATCAAGCGCTGCACCAGCCGCTTGGCTGTATCCAAATAATCTTCGACGTTGCCATTGCCTGCGTCCATCACATCTGTACTGCCCTCAGGAGCCTGCATATCTTGGCCAAGTTTCGTTAAGGTCTCATTCTTCATCTTCCCACCGGCTTGCATGAGACGTCCGCCTATTTCTTGGAGAATTCCCTCCAACTCGCTCTGTCGCTGGCTTGAGCCATCTTCTCTCGAGAGCCCCTGACCACCGGCGTTTCCCTGGCCTTCCGTCTGTCCTTCTTTGCCTTCTCCCTTTCCTTCTCCCTCACTCTCTCCATCTCCTTCGCCTTCGCCCTCTCTCTCTCCTTCTCCTTTGCCCTCACTCTCTCTATCTCCCTCTCCCTCACTCTCTCCCTCTCCTTCGCCAGGAGACACAGCTTCCGCAAACTCTCTACGAGCATCCTCTATGCGCTCCATCAAATTATTCAATTGCTCCTGCGTCATAGACGGCACCTTCCCTGAAATATCAGTCATATCTCGGGCCAGCGCCCCCAACTGATCCGCAGCGCGCTCCTGTTCTTTCGCTGCCCGGTCAAATCGTTCGTACAACAAGGCATTCGTCGCTCGCGTCATTGGTTTATCAATACGAGCCTCACGCGTCTTCTGAGCTAATTCAAACAACTCTTGGCTCAATTCGGAGTAATGGTCCTCCAACTCCACCCCAGCCTTATCGAATTCCGCAAGCAGCGCATTCAAGTCCTCGGAAATTGCCTTTTGCTCATCCCGCAGCGCTTCAGTAGATCCGCTTTCCCCTCCGTTGGCCTGCTGTTCACGACTCTCAGCTGCCGCAGCAGCCTCACGCGCAGCCAAGCTTCGAGCCGTCTTCTCGAGGGACCTCAAAGCTCCGGAAGCCATTTGTTCCAAACGCGCGCTCATTCGATCCGAGGCATTCAGCAATGCTTGCTTCGCCCGATCCCCTGAGCGTTTCGACTTTCCTGGATCTCCACGCCTGGCGCCGGAAGCCGCAAAATCCATTTCCTTTTGGGCCTGTTTCAAATTGCCGCGAACCTGCTCCAGCCCCTCGCTCTGCAATAGTTCATGATCCAGTCGAGCCACCTTCGTCTCGATCTCTTCCTGCAAATCCGACAACTCCCTCAGCTCTTCTCGACTGGATTTCAAGCGTTCTGCCCGCCGAAAACGCGTATTCATATTCGACTGAGCGTCCACCAATCGATTGAGATCTTCCAACGCTCGCTTCATCTCCGCCATGGACATTGACCCCGAATCCGAATCGCCCTCCGATTCCGAATCCTCGTTCTCGTCGTCAGACTTTTCTCCTGGCTCCCCTTCTCCGGACTCTCCTTCTCCGGACTGCGGCGGCCTCTTTAGTAGGTCTTCAGCCACCAAAAGCCCACGATACGCCTGGTACTGACTGAACAGCGAATCCTCGACGTTCTCATCATTCATCGCGCGTTCCGCCGTGACGACTTGCTCGAATGCCTCCTCCAGAACAGTAAACGCCTCCTCTACCTTCGGATCGCCTATTCCTGCCCTCACCTCTTCAAGGATACTGACACCCTCTTTTTGCAGAGCCGACAGGCCTGCCCCAATCTCCTGCACGTTCAACTCAAATTCATCGCCAACGAGAAACAAACTCTCGTTGCTTAGACGGATCAATCGCTTCAACTCCACTATCACCGCCCGCAAATCGATTTCGTTCTTCTCAGGCGGCGGGGCGCCTGGCATCTCCGACTCCTCCGGCTCCTCTTCATCGCCGCTCACCTCGACAAAAAACAACTCCGTTTTTCCCATCTGGCGAACCGGTTCCTTATTGTCCCACACCGTTGCGTAGTAGGAAATTACATCCGACTCTTGCACAAGCAGCTCTTCAAGCGTTATTAAAAATTCGTTGCTGATTTCACGAAGCGGAGAATCAATCTCTTGCTTTTCGTAAACGAGAATCGACGGCTGTTTTTTTCCCGACACGGACCAATGCATTTCAACCTGAGTAATCCCGTAGTCGTCACCCGAATACAGCTCGATTAACACGGACTCCGATGCGATCGCTTTTATGTCATCCCTAGGCAGTACGATCTCCACCACGGGTACTTCATCGGGAATCGTTTCGATCTGATAAACCTCGGCAGCGCTCTTTCGCCCATCCTGGTTCACCATCAAAAATTGATAGAAGCCATCTTCCTTCGGAGAAATCACAACCGCTCCATCGACGGGAATGTCTTGCGCGTTCCATTCCAGACGAACGCTTATCTCAGGTTCAGCCTCGATCTGAAACGTGATTCGGCTTCCCTCCTGCGCGAGCAAATCCGAGAAGGCATCCAGATGAGTCGCTTCCGCCCCCGTGTACGCAGGAGGTTCCACATCGATCGAAACACGATCTATGGCAGGCGGCTGGTAGGTGTCGATCCGATACCATTCAGACTGGAGCGAAGCAGTCCGCACTTGGTAATCGATGGCGCCCGTCAAACCGTAAAAAGTGAACGCTAAACCCCCTTCGCCATCAAGCGACAGACTATAACGCTCCGTCTCGGATCCCTGCTTGTAGACGATATAGGCATCCTCCTGCCAACGTTCGACCTGAGCCGTAACCGCCAAATCTGCTCCAAGCGGCGACTCGACATTTCCCGGCGCCACTACGATCCCGCTCGATCCCAATCCCCTCAGCTCCTGAAAATAGAAGTCCGCCTTTTGCGCCACTTCCGACTGAATCGCTGAGAAGAGAAGTCCCCCCCAGATCACGGCCAATACCCCCATCCAAACCGGATGTACCCGCTTGAATACTATGATGGAAAAGAACGACATAGAGCGCGTACGCTCCTCGGTTTTCGCGATCAAGCTCGATTCGAATGGCCCTTCTAGAGCCGTCTTCCGCTCTACAATTTCCACCGAACAGGTCAGCATCTCCATCAAGTTAGGAAATCGCTCCTCGATCGTCCGCGTCAAGGCCACCACTGTCGGCCGGCGACGCAAAATGATCGCAAGCCCCACCGCAAAAAGCCCGACCAAGAAAAACGACAACCCGAGCAGAGTATAAAAAACGCTCTGCTCCTGCAAGGGTTTCAACGAATTGACACCCTCCAAAAGCAATACGCCAAAAGCGCCGCTCCCCGATACGATCAAAACAAACCAGCACTCGACCGCAAGAAGCAGCAGAGAACGTTGGCGACAAAGCCGCTTATAGAATTCAGGCGTGGATTTCATCGGAAGATCGAGAGTCTTTGTATCCAGATAATACTGTTTCCATCAAGTAGAAGAGAACCGCCGCCAAAACGAAAAAAGGCCAAAGCGAACGCGTAGTGGAACCGAGAGCGCTATCGGTCTCCGCCATCGAAACCGTTTTTTCATCTTCAAAAAGCTGGGCTCGCAAATCGCTCAATACCACACGTTGCGAAAGGGATTCCGCTCGCGAGACATTCACCTCATACGGCTTGTTATTCAATACAAACACGTTCGGTTCCAACGTTAGCGTATAATATTCCGAATCAGATGGCGATGCGCCTTCCGGGAGATCAGCAAGAGACAGTAAATCCCCGCAGTGAAGCCGCTTCGTGCCTTCTTTCTCGGCAATCGCCTCCGCCAAGCTTTCTCGCAGCAAAGGCAAAAACGAAAAGCGTAGAGGCAAGTCGCTGGAACGCCCACCCCAAGGCCAAGCAGTCGTCAGCAACGTTCCTTTTCCAATACGCTCACGCGCGAAGAGCGGATCGCCATCCTCGGATCGCAACAAAACGTCGGTCCCTTCCCCTGCTCGAAGACGTATGTAACTATAGATGCCCATCTGATAAAGATCCACCGCTGCTTCCTCATCAAAAAGTTTCCCCAAATTAGAATCAGGATTTATCCAGCCGACGTGATAAGGCACGCCCCTCTCGACAGCGCTTTTCGTCCGCCCGACATAAGTCAAAGCGCTCAGGCCCTGATCACTCAGTTTCCGGAACTGCTTCGCCGCCATATTTCCCGGACTGACGAACACCACGCCTCCCTCTTCGAGAAAACGCTGAAGATCTCCCATCTGCTCCTCGCTCAAATAAGAAACGCTACCCGCCAGATACAGAGCATCCATCCCCCCAATCAACCCTCCTATATCCACCGTGGCATCGAAGAGCTGAGCAAAATAATGGTTTCCGCCTCCTGGAATCTCGACACTCAAGGCCTTAGAAACGAACTCCGCTTCATTCAGCTTTTCGGGTTCCGCTTCGAGTGGGATCACCAGGCCTACATTAATCGGGGAAGACGGTCCCACCCAAACCCTGTATTCGTTATCCTCTACATAAGTATCCTCGGGCAAGAAAACCCGACCAACCGATCCGTTGCCTTCAGGAACTGAAAATGCCACCGGTTGGATCTGCCCGGGCGAAAAGCTCGCCACTTCCTCCAATTGAACCCTACCCACCTGTAAGCCAACTGAAATCTCCGCCGCCTCCGAACTGTCGTTCTTCACCCGAGCAATCACGCGGGTCCCACCGGCGCGACTCGCGAAAGAATCGACCGAGAGAATCGAAAAATTAGCACGCTCGAAATCCCCAACCTTCACAAATTCAATACGAATGTCAGGATCGATATCCGGCAACAAATCCGACTGCCATGTGGAAAGCTGAAAATCCGATAGGACGACAATGCGTGGCCCGGGGATCGAACCCAGCAATTCCGACGCACGCTTAAGTCCCGCCGCAGGGGCTCCTGCCCTCTGCTCTGGATACGTCGTCAAAAGGGTATTCTCGACCAGGGACCGATTGCGCGTCGGAGCGACCTCTTCAAGCACATCCTTTCCGAACACCACGAGTCCCGCCGCAGTGTCGCCGGGAAGCTCGCTCAATCGGGTTCGAAAGACCTGCACCGTTTCTTCCCAACCTCCCCAACCCGAAAGACTGCTCGATGCATCAACCAAAAAGATGACCGTCTCCGCAGTCTCATCATCCGCTTTCAGCCCCTCGGATTTCAGCTCCCACTGAGGGCCTGCCAAGGCTGTCAGCACCGCCGCCAAAAACGCGAGGCGAAGCAACAGCAACAACAGATCAGTCAAAGACCGCCGGCTTTTCTGCCGCAAGGTCGTGCGCGTGATAAAACGGATACTGGAAAAACGAAGCGGCACCGCCCTTTGACGATTCACCAAATGAATCGCTATCGGAACCACAAGACCCGCTAAGGCGAAAAGCAGCGCTGGATTTAAAAACGTCAACATGATCTAGCGCGGACTCCGATGATCAAAATATTTAGCCAAACTCACCCCCAGTGAATCAGTGGTCACCAACGGAAGAAAATCCACTTGAGACTGGGCCAAGCCATTTTTCAAACGCTCAAGAAACGCCCCCATCTGCTCCTCGTAAGCAACGCGAGCCGTTTCCGGATAAGTCGTCACCTCCCCTTCCAGCTCGCTATCCAAATAGCGCGTCACTCGGTTTTGAGGAAGGTCCAGCTCGTCCGGATCCAAAATCTGGATTGCCAGGCAATCGCTCCGATTGACTCGAAAGTTCCTCAACAACTTCGGCAGAACGGCCTCTCCCTCCAACATGTCAGAGATATAGATCACCGTCCCTCGGGTTTTGAAATGGTGCAGAAACATCTGCAGCATCGATTCGTGCTGCGCCTTCCCGCTTGGATTCAAACGCGTCAATGCCTGCAGAATACGATCAGCCTGACCCAAACGCCCCCCGATTTCGACACTTTCGCTCAAGTGATCGCTGTACGCGAAAAGCCCGACATTATCCCCCTGCCTCGAGGCCGATTTTGCAATACAAGCCGCCACCATACAGGCATAGTAGTGTTTCGAACACGCCGCTCGACTTCCTTGATAATGCATCGACGCGCTTGTATCCAAGACGATGTAGCAATTCATATTGGTCTCTTCCTGAAAGACCTTCGTGTAGAGCTTGTCCGACTTCGCCAGCACCTTCCAATCCAGGTATTTCAAGTCTTCGCCTTGAGAATAGTTTCGGTACTGCAGGAACTCCATGCCCGATCCATGGGTAATGCTGCGGTGAATCCCCGCCATAAAACCCTCCACGGCCACCCGCGACATCAATTGAAAGTCATTCAAAGACGCCAAGTAAGCTGGATTCAGTAAGTCCTTTGGGGGAACGGCCATGATAAAATTACACCTTCACCAACGTCAGCAACTCCTCGACAATCTCCTTCGAAGTGATTCCTTCGGCCACCGCATTAAAGCTCGGGATAATTCGATGACGCAAAACCGGCAAAGCCAAAGCCTGAATATCTTCGATCGCCACCGTGTACCGCCCCTCCAGCAAGGCCCGAGCTTTCGCCGCCAACACCAAAGCCTGAGACGCTCGTGAACCCGCGCCCCACTTGATCTTCTCCTTAGCCAAAGGACTCGCATCCGCGAGCGTAGGACGTGTCGCCGAAACCAGATTCACCGCATAGCGAACCACTTCCATCGCCACTGGCACCTGCAAGGTCAGTTTCTGCAGCTCAATAATCTCCTCCCCAGAGAAAACCGCTTGAGGCCGCTCCCTTTTCAAGGACGTAGTCGAAGCGACCATAGTGACCTCGTCCTCCTTCGGCAGATAATCCATGTAGACATTCAACAAAAAGCGGTCCAGCTGAGCCTCCGGCAATGGATAGGTGCCCTCCAACTCGATAGGGTTCTGAGTCGCCAACACGAAAAACGGGGGCGGCAGCGAATGCGTTTCCCCTGCAGCCGTCAACTGGCGCTCCTCCATGGCCTCCAGTAGCGCTGCCTGCGTCTTAGGCGGGGTTCGATTGATCTCATCCGCCAGCACGATATTCGCAAAAACAGGCCCCTCGACAAAACGAAACGTCCTCTTACCCGTCACCGGATCCTCATCCACGATTTCCGAACCGATGATATCCGCCGGCATCAAGTCCGGCGTAAATTGGATACGCTTAAAAGCCAGCGAAAACGTTTCAGCGATACTGCGAACCAGCAGCGTCTTCCCCAAGCCAGGAACCCCCGTAAGCAAACAATGCCCCCCGCTCAACAAGCCAATGACCATCTGCTCAAGCACCTCGTCCTGACCAATGATAACCTTGTGCAATTCGGCAAAAATCTGCACCCGTGCCGACCGTATCCGTTCAACAATAACTTCCCCTCTCTCGATATTCGCTTGTTCTGACATATTTTTAGGACTGGTTTTCCCATACCCTTCAGGGCTGTACGAAAAGTGCAACCCTCAGTCGCAGTGACGCCACGAACAGTCTGACCAGAGACATCGGTTACGCTGATATCAGACCGCCAAAAGCGTATGCGAGCATTGCGGAAAGAAACCAAAGAGTCAGGGGACAATAGTCAATTTCGAGAGTTTTTTCACAAATTCGCAATGGGCTTGTCTTTCCTTAGCATATTTCCCGCATGAAGCTTCTCGATGAGAACAAAACCCTGAAGTATCTCAAGTATGCGGTAGGAGAAATCATATTGATAATCACCCGGAGAAGGCTTGAGACTTAAATATACCACTGATGACACTGATTAACACTGATATTTATTTGAAAGCGCATGCGAGTGTTGCATCTGAAACCACGCCGCCTTGCGACGTAGCTACGACGAGACCTCGGCGTGGAATCTGTGCTTGAAAGACACAACATCCACGGTTCGTTAGGGACAACGAACCCTACCATCTCGCAGTTGTGGGATTAGAGAAGTAGCCCATTGCGCCCCTACTCCATCCGCCGCCGTCCTGCGGACTGTGCCGAGATAAACCTCGCAACACGAGCCACAGTCTTGCTACAGAGCGAAGCTCGAGGGCGGACACTGAGCAAAGGCTGAAGGATTGCACGCTTCCTTCGTCGCGATTTGGCCAATCGAATAGGAATCCTTAGATCTGCGAACCGTTTAAGGGTTCTAGCATGAATACGGTTCTGTCGGATACGCCGCCAGCGTTGTATTTGGGATTCCCCTTCGCTGCGTTGTATTTGGGATTGTTTCGGAAAGCATTCCAATTCGGCTGTAGGCGGGGTCTTCCTTGGTCGCATCCAAATAGGAGGCAGTCTGTTGGGGCAGGATCGATAGCGCTTCTACTGTAAGCAAATCATGGGTACCATTGTCGACGGAATCGACACGTTCGGTGAACAAGCCTGTCCATGCAAGCAAGTCGGATGAGATCTGAACGACGTACTACACATCGGTCATTTCCTTGGCCCATGGGAAGCGCAATCTGACCGGATCAAAAAGACTATTAAATAGATCGGAATGAATACTACAATTGAAACCCAATACGGTGGATTCTGAACAATTCAGTTTTGTAGGTCGTCTCGCTGAGGCGACACTTTTTCGTCTGCTGGCGGGTCAGCGACCCGCCCTACAGTTGATTTGTTCGAAGAAATTGGACTTATTAAACAGGCTCTAGTTTTCGATAATCTCTATTTCCACGGGATTGGCGCTGCTAACCCACGGATTCAAGTCCAAAGCGTATTCGAAGAAATTGGAAAAACCGTCCTTGTCGGGCTCCGAAATATCTTGCCCCACAATCTTATCCGTTCATTCGAGCCACGTAGACTGCGCCGGTAGATGTACCGCCAGTTATGGGGTTATCAAATTCAATGATGTAAGATTCGGCACCGGCGAATACCTTGGCCAAGCGATCGGTGAAAAACGTTTCGGGCAGGCCGTCCGCCCAGATGGCGAAAACGCCCTTAGGTTTCAAATGCCGGGCAAGTTCCGCCAGTCCCTGCTCAGTGTAGAAGCGGGCATTGGTCTGACACAGCACATTCGTTGGCGTGTGATCGATGTCCAACAAAATGGCATCGTACTTTTTATCTGGATACTTCGGATCGAAACTTTGCTCTATATCGCGAGCCAATGCGAAAAAATCAGCTTGTTCCAAGCGGCAGCGAGGATCGCTCGACAATGTCTCGCCTAGAGGAACCAGTCCATCCCGATGCCACGCGATCACGCCTTCGAGGTATTCCACGACGACGAGAGAAGATACCCGAGTATCCTCCAAAGCGGAAACGGCGGTGTATCCCAAGCCGAGGCCGCCTACGACTACGTCGAGTTCTTCTCCCTCCGAAGCAGCCAAGCCCAGTTTCGCCAGTTGACGTTCCGCTTCGTGAAACAAACTCGACATCAAGAAATCGTCGCCAAGTTTCACTTCATAGATATCGCGATCCGGCAATTGGGGGATCCGACGTCGTCGCAACACAAGATCGCCGATCGGAGTCGGGCGAAAATCCAGTTCTTGGAAATCGATGATCATTCCGAAGTTTGCGCTGAAGCGAAGACTTCAGTCAAATGGTTAAAAAACAATAACTCAATACGGCGAAATCCAGACTTCACCCTACACCGCGAATCGTTCACGAGTGGGCGAGAAGGCCAGGCATCTCAGAGACTGATAAATAAGTCGGAATGAACACTACGATTGAAATCCAATCATAGGTAGCTATGTATTTGTGAATCTGACGATTAGTTAGCTAGTTAGCTCAAGGCTATCGTAAGGCCCATCATTCGGCTTCCTTGAATTTTTCCTTGAAAGCCCAAAGGCCCAAGGCGGGATTGCTGACAAAGAATATCTCCTCCCCATCAGGCAAGATATTGAAACCATCTTTTAGCAATTTTGGATCATAGCGCTTTACGACTTCATCATAGGGCTCTGCCTCATACCCAACGGAGCGTATCTCATCAAGCGTCACACCACCCTCGCCTGGACAATAGGTTATCCTGAAACGCCCATCTGAAGAGCCAGCCATCAAGTGCGCGGCCGCACCAAGATTATCGCGCAGTTCTTCGTCCTCCTCTACCGCTTTAAGGGCACCAGGCGTCCCGCAATAGCCAAACTTGCGTATCAATCGATCAATGACCGGATCTTCGCCAAATTCATTCAAAGCCGGAGCCAACACTATCAAATCTCCGTCGTCTGCAATTGCCATGCGGGTCCGGTAGACCGATTTATTACCAAGCCATGTGCTCTGAAACTCGTGCGGATCAAGATAGACCACCACTTTCTTCGGCTCTCGATCAAGCAGCGTAATATTCACTGCCCGCGACAACTTACAAGCCTCCTCGAAAACCGAGACGTCTTCGCCGGCGTAGAATCCGCGTTGGTGTATTTCACCAGATTCGTAGTCCAGTTCCATCACGGTTAGGATGTAGTGGATCGGCAATTCAGAGAGACAGGTGTCCGCCGCTCGGTTGAACAGTTTGCGCACAGGCGTATCGGTCCGGCCCATAGTAGCTTCGATCCCGCTTACCGCTCCAAGAAAATGCGACTTGTTTATGAGGTCCGAACCACCGACCCCAACAACGATGTTCTTGGTATAATTGGCCATGCCAACCACCTCATGCGGCACGACCTGTCCGATCGACAGAATCATATCATAGCCCTCGAACAATCGCTTGTTCACTTCCACGTCCACTGCGTAGTCTAGTTTACCGTCGGAAAGCTCGGAAAGCGCATCCCCTCCAATCGTTCCCTTGCAAACCACCTCATTGCGCCAATCATGGACCTTGAAAACCTCAAGCGGAATCGTATCGCCAAACATCATACGCAACTGCGCTTCCGTCATCGGATTATGAGTACCAAGAGCGGGAAGAATATCAACTTCGCTCCCCTCGCCCACTAACTTTCCGTAAACCATGGCCGTTATCGTCCCCGCCATTGAATTCAATCGAGTATGATCAGGCGGCAACAGCAAAACCTTGTTCAGCGGCTGATCCGCTTCATCCAAGTATTGAAACACCAGCTCGCGCAGCTCGGGGAGCTGGATTGAAACATCTTTTCCAAATCGACTGTTCATTAAACTATATAGGTTGATATGGGGTTATCGCTGTATCCGGCCCTATTGGCCCTGCTTCGCTACAGAGCTTCGCACGTCTCCGAACGCATACTTCAGGTACTTAGTCGTCTTGCTATCATTGAGGAGGGATCGTCGAAGTGAGGGGAATAATCGGAACACAGGACAAGGCTTGCGCACTAGCGAGCAAGGATCAACCCAAAGTAACGTCTACGATGTCCCCTTAAGGAGAAATCTAGCATGTCGACCCTCTCCAGCATATCTTGACAGAAGAGACCCCCGCAGCAAGCGGTCGACTTGCGCTTCGGGCAAGCGGGGCATTCTTGAAGGTAGGGAGGCCCGGTCCAGAGCCGGCCCTCTTCCGATCCAAAACGGAGGACCGAACCCCGAGCGATTCAAAAGGTAGCGGCCGATCTCCGAGCGGCCACTGAACGATGTATTCGTCCAGACATTCTCCCCGAATTGCCGGTGGCACCTTCAACACAATGGTCCCGCTGAGCGGGAAGATCGGCCGCTACCAAATTCGGCAACGAAGCTACCGACAAGTCGGGGGCTTCGACAAACTTCGAGATATTTACCCGAAAGGATAAACTCGCTCCTTATCGAAGGGAGCGAATGAACATCACGAGAGATTCCACATCCTCGTCTTTCAAAATGCCGCTATAGGATGGCATTCCGGCTTCTGCTCCATCGTAGCCTTTTGTGATGACCGCCGCTGGATCGAGGATCGAAGTCCTCAAATATTCTTCATCCACCTTAACCGTCGAACCATCCTCTAGAGTTCGCTTGCTTTTGAACGCTCGAAACCAGGTCGGACCGCTACGCCCTTCCGTAGTCCCATCGGTCGAGTGACATCCCACGCAGCCCATTTGGGCATACAATTCCTGTCCCCGGAAAATCGATACGATTGATTGCTCAGCTACAATTTCGCGCGGCATTGGTTCACTTGCAAAAAGTTTCTTGAAATTCACATTTTGAAAACCGTGCTTCGAAAGCTTCTCGTACCTGATCTCGTTTACAGTGAAGTATACCGGCGTCCATTTATCGAAGAGATTGTATTGAACTTCCAACTGCATCGTTTCGCGAACGTCGTCGATCGCCAGAAAGACCGATCGACTATCCTCCGACATCAAAACCGAATGCACGAACCATGGGTCAACGCCCGGAGCTCCGCCCATTTGGTATTGGGCCGACCCGTAATCTGGCGTCCGAACGTACTCCCAACTACTCGCTTGATAATTGGCTGGGTTCAAAGCCTTTTCCGGATCCAGTTTTTCAGAAAAGGTCAAACGCACTCCATCGCGCAAAACTTCAATACTTTCGGGAAGGCCGTCAACTTCGTCAATAACGCGCAGTCGGCACAGTCCTTCCAAACGCTTCGCCGTCGAATCCCATATCTGAAACCCAACAAAATAGGGTCGCCCGTCAGAGGGATTCATCGCGCCCTTTAACAACGGCGTCTCAAACTCGACAGGAAGCTGCGTACCGCCTGTTTGAATCAAGCGATCGGTTTCGTCAGCATAGATCCGAAAGAGACTCGGCTTCTTGTATTCGATATAAAGGATCGAACCCGCCAACGCGCCCATCCGCTTATCGGTAACCCATACTTGCTCAATACCCGATTGCGCTACACGGTGAGGTATCCACAGAGCTGGTGATTGAGTTTCCGCTTCCTTCGCCGGAGCTCCTGGCTCGTACCCAAGAAAACGATCCGGACGTACGATATGAAACGGCGTCGAAGGCACCCAATTACCCTGCTGGTCGCTTGCTGTAATCAAGTCCCGCGTCGGATGACCCGACAGGTAACCATTGCGCAATCCGAATGCAAAAAAATCAACATCCTCTCCATCAGCTGAAATCGAAAGCGCCCGTCCACTGTGGGGCGAATCCGCCGTGTTTTGCTGACCTCCCTTGGAGATAACAAAGCTACCATTCGGCCTAAGAGCCAAACTCAACGGATAATCCCGCGTATCCGCGCTCTGGGTAAAACGATTGCAGAACATCTCGTAAAAATCCGTTTCCCCATCCCCGTCGCGATCGACTAGACGCGTTACGCCCAAACGACTAAAGACAAACAATTCATCCCCACGAATCCGCAGAGACTGCGCTTCGTTGAACCCCGCCGCGATTCGCCGCCAACGCACTGAATTATCTGCGCTCCCCAATCCCGTTACGCGATACACATCGCCATCGAAGGTCAAAACGAACGCATCCGCATTTGGCAGAAAGTCGATTGAAACCGGACGAATCCGACGTTCCCAAGGATTTGGATACGGTATCACCGCTTCGTCGACCGCATAGGATCCTTGCGGCTTGCCCATCTCGATCGTAGACTCCGCTGTAATGAGCCAATGAGCAGAGGACTTCGACGCGACGTCAAACCCATGGGCATCCCCCGAAGTTTCGCCCTTCAACGATACCACTCCCTCGCATATTTCGTAGTCGAGAGCTAAGGAGCTCAACCCTTCGAACTCGTAGACCGAATACCGTTCTTTCACCAAATCCAAATTCTTTTTCGAAGTTGAATTCTTTCGTTCTTCCTTACCCAGATCGCTAGCAATCAAACTAACCTTACCTTCGACTCCATCAAACCGAATCGAGCGAGTCACCACAACTTTCCCGTCAACCATACGAGCCGCAAAACGCTCCCGCGCCTCTCCGCCAAACAAGGTGTATCTCAATTCCGCTGCAGAGCCTAGATCTTCCATACCCAGCCATTCGCCAATCGACGAATCCAACGGACCTCTACCCAATTCATTTTCATCAACCCACTTCGAACGCGGGTCCTCAAAGGTATAATCTCCCGGGCGTTGCCACCCTGGATACAAGCCCGTTGAAAATGCCACCTCGCCAATCGGCTTGGGCAAATCCTTTTGTCCACTCCCCATTTTTTTGAGCGGCACATCATAGGAGAGCATTGCCAAACCTCTTGGCGTAATAAAACCGCCCTGCCAAATACCCGCAACGCGAAGCAGCTCTGTATCGAAGCATACATAAACGTCATGCTCCAACGGAAGTATCACTGCTCGAGGCACCAAATTCTCTTCGGTACCCGCTGGAGCTAATCCACGCATATCCACCGACGCCTCAATAAATGGAAACTCGGTATCCAGAAACTCAGTATAAAGGGGCAATCCACCACGCTCCACATACGGCGAGGCGGAAAACCCAGTTCCCAACAAAAGGCAAACCGCTATCTTTGAAAGTATTTTGATCATCGTACTCTATCTATCTCCGGACGTGAAATTCTTGGACTCTTATAAACCTTAACGCGGACCCGAACGATCGATATCCGACGCATCATTCGACTCGCCCGGCGTTTCACCTCTAAACGAATCTCCCTTTACCACCCGCTCTCCAGTCTTTCGACTAAACTCATCCACTGAAATTCGCTCCGGAACGCTATCACCCGTTTCCTTCCGCCACTGTCCCAGCAATTTCGCCAACTGCTTCTGGATTTTCGAATGCTCCGGATCGCCCGCCAAATTCTTCAATTGATGCGGATCTTTCGCTACATCGTAGAGTTCGACCTTCGGACGCGGCGCCAGGAAGACATCCTTCTGAGCGGCGTTCAAGACCCCCGTTTTCTCAGCCGCTACCAAATCCTTGTGCGAATCCGAACGCACCGAATCAGCCGGGCCCTGCCATGCCGCCTCCGGTCGATCGTTTACCAGATAGAGAAATCCCTTCGCCCTGATACTTCGGCCAAGAGCCTCGTAATCATGCCAATTGTGTTCCGAAAATGCGTAACGTCGCGGTGCAGCAGAATGATCCTTGAAAATCGGCGACAGGCTCAGTCCCTGGAACGTCGGACCCACTTTCCCTCCAACTGCTTCGATAATGGTCGGAGCGAGGTCGATCACGCTAACCAAACTCGAACTCGTACCTGGATCTCGAATCCCTTTTGGCCAATGAGCGACCAATGCCGTCTTCATACCTGAATCGTGCAAACGTGTCTTCGCTCGAGGGAACGGACGCCCATTATCCGCCAATACGAAAATAAGCGTATTTTCCAACTCTCCTTGGCTCTTCAGCTCTTCCACAACCTGACCAATATGAAAATCGAATCGCGTAATCTCATCATAGTAAGAAGCAAGATCCTCGCGTGTCTCAAGTGTATCCATGAGAAATGGAGGCACAATCACATCTTCCGCACGTGTTTTCGGGCCATAAGCGCGTTCCCATTGGTTGTCCCAGCTCCGATGCGCATCATTGGAAGCGAA
>JAPKDW010000435.1 GCA_028822375.1 Opitutaceae bacterium
GCGTTCAGTCCGTATAGCTCAAGCTTGGGACAAATAGTAGCGAGTACGATAAACAGCCGATTAGACTCAAATGGAGAAGAAATACATGATAACCCCGCTGGCTTGGCCTTCACTTCGGACCTGCTGTCCGAGGGGAAGGAAATCGAAGCGGTCATGAATTTAAGCGAGAATTGGCGGCTCATGTTCAATGCGTCTCAACAGCAGGTGACTGCCACGAACACAGGCGGCTTGTTTAAACAGTTTATCGAAGAAGAGGTGAATCCTAATTTGGCTCAATTTGGCGCTTTCCCCTTGAGCGAAGGTGGATCTGAGTCGCTCTTTAACTGGCTCGATCGTAACGCTATCACAGCCATCAACCTAGCGCTTGCGACGGACGGCGGGAAATTGACCAATGAAGTTCGCGAGTGGCGCTTTAACATGGTGACCAACTACACCTTTGCTCAGGATTCCGCTCTGAAAGGATGGAACGTGGGCGGGGCTTTGCGCTGGCAGGATAAAGTCGGTATAGGACGGCCTCTCACCACCGATGCTCTTGGCGGACCCATTCCCGATATATCCAGCCCCTTCTTTGGCCCAACCCAAACCAAGGTCGACGCCTGGGTAGGATTTCAGCGCCCGATTACGCTTGGCGGTCAAGATCTCAACTGGCGCGTCCAGCTGAATGTCCGCAACCTTTTGGACGAAAATGATCTCATTCCGGTCAGAGCCGATCCTGACGGCGGCATTTCGGTAGTCCGCATCCCAGTCGAGAGAACCTGGGAAATTAGTAATTCCTTCAGATTCTAGAAACGGATTAGTAGTTAGTTCATTGAAGCCGGGATCCCGCGAAAGCGGATCCCGGTTTTTTTGTGTCCACGAATATGGTAGGGCAATCAGGAAATGCCATCGCGCCTATTCTAAGTTTAGGTTGATACTTTCCGAAATTGATAGATTAATAGAAAGACAATGGCCCCCACAATTCAAGAATCAGAGTCTGTATCCAAAGTTTCAAACAAGCGGTTTCACGGTGTTGTCGTCCCCATGGTCACTCCAGCCACCGAAGACGGTCATGTAGACGAAGCGTCCACACTACGCCTGACCGAACACGTTGTCGCCGCGGGCGCCTATCCCTTTCTCTTCGGGACTTCAGGAGAAGCTTCTTCCATTTCCAAAAAGGAGAAAATCCGGACAGGCTCCCTGCTATGTCCCCCGTTTATCGAACGAACAACCGTCTACATGGGCATCTCTAGCAACTGTTTCGAAGAGTCCGTGGATTTGGCGAAAGCGTTTTCCGACCAGGGAGCTCATGTAGCCGTGGTCACTCTGCCGTGCTATCTTGCCCTGCGCCCAGACCAAATGCGGCAATACTTCGAGCGATTGGCAGATTCCATTCCACTTCCGCTGATCATCTACAACATTCCCGTAACGACTCACATGTCCATTCCACTCGATGTCGTTGAGGCCTTAAGCCATCACCCGAACATCGTCGGATTGAAGGACTCGGAACGGGACTTAGAGAGACTCAAAACCGCTGCAGCCCAATACAAAGACCGCGAAGACTTCTCCCACCTGACAGGCTGGGCGCCTCAAGCCATCAACGCTCTGCAATGGGGCTCTGATGGACTGGTTCCCGTTACGGCAAACCGGGTGCCTCAGCTCTACATCGACTTATACAACGCAGTAATTGAAGGCGATATAGAAACCGCAGATCACCTGCAGACCAAAACCAATGAGCTCTCGAAAATATTCCAAGAAAACCGTACCTTAGGCGATTCCCTAGCCGCCATGAAAGCGCTGCTCAATGTATCCGGAATTTGCGGAACCGCAATGTTCCCACCCCTAACCGCTGTCACAACCGAAGAACAGGAACAGTTGAAAAAGCAGTGGGCTGATTACAGGTAGGGTAACGACGCGTACCGGGCGTAGCTTGGGACTTAACAGGAATGGGAAGAGAAATCGCGGTCCACGCTTAGCGCATTGGCGTCAACTTAAGCCCATGACGTCAATT
>JAPKDW010000014.1 GCA_028822375.1 Opitutaceae bacterium
AACCTCCAATGATAATTGACGTCATGGGCTTAAGTTGACGCCAATGCGCTCAGCGTGTTCAATGACCGCTCGGAGATCGGTCGCTACCTTCATTAGAAACGAAGCAAGCTTCGAGGTATTTACCCGAAGGGAATATATTTCGTAACTTACGCGAAATGACGTTCGCGTCACAAGGGGCCCACTGCGTGGAACAAGGAATAATAAAGGTATTGCGATCTCCGATTCAAACGCAGTATCCTTCCCCATGGTCTGTTACCCATTTCGTATCGCATATGCGTGCTCCAGCTGCGCATACCTGCTCGTATTGCTTTGCTCCGCGTTCGCAGACATTCCTCCATCTCTAGCGCCGCAGGTCGCTCGTGAATTGAAACCGACTGAAACGCCGGCTCCAAACCCATCAAACGTTTTCGCGAGAGAACGCATCGCCTTTCTGAGAACGGAAATAGCGCGGCACGATGATCTCTATTTCAAGCAAGCGAATCCAGAGATCAGCGATTTTGAATACGATCGCCTTAAACAAGAGCTGCGAAATCTCGAATACTCCTTTCCCAATATTGCAAAAAGCCTCACTACTCTTTTGGAAATAGGCGACGACCGTGACGGTCTATTTCAAACCGATCGTCACGAAACCCCTATGCTTAGCCTTCGCAAAGCGTACTCCCATTCAGCTTTGCAACGATTTCACAAGCAAGTCTCCCATGCATCCAATGAAGAAGCAGTACTCTACTTAATCGAACCGAAAATCGACGGCATCGCGATTAGCCTCACCTACGAACAAGGGAATCTAGTCCGGGCTCTAACCCGTGGCAATGGCCTCGAAGGCGATGATATTACGGCCAACATCATGACCATCCCATCAATCCCCAAGAAACTAACCGACACAACCGAAGACGGACAAAAAACAACCATCCCAGATCGAATCGAAATCCGAGGAGAAATTTTCTCGAATTTCTCCGATTTCGAAGCGATCAATCGCCAACGCGAGAGCCGAGGAGAATCACGATTCACCCACCCTCGCTCGTTGGCTGCGGGCTCCGCCAAATTATCTGATTCAAACCAAACCGCTCAGCGGAAACTATCTGTTCTGTTTTTTGGATACGGAGATTTTCTCCCCAGTTCAATCGTGCCTAAAACACAGCGCGAATTCTACCAGCTAGCCCATTCCTGGGGGCTTCCTGTTCTGCAAACCGTTCGGACTGCGAAAGGAATCGACCGATTATCTACTGCGATAAATGATGAAAAAAGCAACCTATCCGAACACCCCTACCCCACTGATGGTCTTGTAGTGAAAGTCGATTTAATCGCCCTGCAAGCCAAACTCGGGTATACGAATCAAGCGCCTCGCTGGGCATTAGCCTACAAGTTCGCTCCCAAACAAGCCGAAACCCGTCTCCTCTCAATTAACATTCAAGTAGGACGTACCGGATTACTAACACCTCTAGCCGAATTCGCTCCCGTATCGATTTCAGGAAGCAAGATTAGCCGCGCAACTCTTCACAATCGAAGATCCATCTCCAAACTAGATCTACACATTGGCGATACGATCATCATCGAAAAGGCCGGTGAGATCATTCCCCGCATCGTATCCGTCGACACTTCCAAACGCCACGCAGACAGCACCCCGTACGCTTTCCCCGATCGCTGCCCCTCATGCTCCTCCGCAATCAATTTACTCTCAAACGAAGCCAACCTTTACTGCTACAATGCAAAATGTCCCGCTCAACTGCAACGTCGAATCGAACACTTCGCTTCCAGTCAGTGCATGAACATTGACGGCCTAGGCCCCGCAACCATTCAATTGCTCATAGCCAGCAAGGTAGTGAAAGACCTTCCAGATCTGTATAAACTCGAATCATCGAAACTTCTATCGCCGGAGAAAACCAACCTTGTATCCACTAACAAACTTCTAAATTCGATTAAACGAAGCAAACACGCCGATCTCTGGCGCGTCATATGCGGCATCGGTATTCCAGGTATTGGAAAAGCAAGAGCCAAGATACTCGCCGAAACAATCGGCAGTCTCGAATCTCTAAGCGAGATCTCCAAAGTCGATTTTGATGGTGCCTCCGAATACAATTCAATCGACGCTGTTACCCGAAGAGCGATTCTCGATTACTTTTCGGTCCCCGACAACCGAACCCTAGTAAAGCAATTAATCCTAGCGGGTATTCAACCTTCGCTCAGTTCGAAACCATCAAAATCGATCCTCTCGGACAAACACTTCGTCCTCACCGGAAAACTTCCAACTCTCTCCCGTCAAAAAGCGACCCAAGTCATTGAGTCCTTAGGAGGAATCGTCCGCGATACGATCACCGAAAAAACCGACTATCTCCTTCTCGGGACCAACCCCGGCTCCAAATTGAAAGAAGCGCAAGAACGCAATATAACGATAATCGACGAAGCATTTATCCTCCGCCTTACGAGGGAATAAAATGGACTTTGGCGATAAATAATCGCGCTTAGCCTTTATTCGCGCCTGAAGGAAATAAACCTAACAGGATCCAGTAGCGATTGCCCGCTTGTATAGGCGAGCTTATCCGGATCTGGCGTATCGGTTTTCATATTCTGTATCCGACGAACAACGTCCATTCCTTCGATCACACGACCGAAAGCCGCAAAGCCCTGACCATCGGGGTTGCGTTTACCCCCGAAATCAAGGCTGGGCTGATCGTTAACGCAAACAAAGAACTCAGAGGTACCCGAGTCCGGTGCGGAACGTGCCATCGACAACGTTCCGTCAAGGTGTTTTATCTTCGTCTTATTCGTAGGTTCTAGCGCTATCGCGGCAAACGACTGAGCGTTCTCAGCGCGATCCAAACCGCCCTGAATCACTTCGATCTTAATCGTGTTCTGAACCTGATTATCCAACCGAACTACACGATAAAAGTGACCACCCTTAAAATGTCCGCCGTCGATATATTTAAGAAAATTGGCAACCGTCGCAGGAGCTTTATCTGAGTATAGCTCGAATCGAACATCACCCACCGTCGTCGAGAGCTTAACGTTTATCGGCTTCGCGAACGCACTTGTTCCCACTATCAATATCAGTGCCATCACGACGATTTTTATTAGATTAAAAATTCCATTCATCGTAAAGCGATTCTAACTCTAAGGATACTCTTCAGGCAAGATTAACGAATCAACTCAAAAGTTCTTCCACCACCCGAAGTGTCGACGTAGACAAGCTACACCGAATCGGGTACACTCCAATCAGTTCGAACCTATTGTCTCGAAGAGACGCGTATGCGTTCTGCGGGATGACCCAACTAAATGAACTCTACTTCATTCGGAAACTCTCGGATTGGATCAACGCAAGCATGAGATCTCGAAAGCCACCGTTCGCTTCGCTGGTATCCTCGACAATTTCAGTGATCAATTTCCGATCGCCGTAACTCATGTGACGACCCGTCGCATACGTTAGCAATTTTTCAGACAGACATTCCGAGAACGGGGTAATATCTCGAACTAGATACGCTTTAAGATCCCGAATGTCGTTTAGCTTCGTTCCATCCGGCATTACGCCATCAGTCTCGACCGCAAGCAGTTTTGATTTCTTGTCTTTAGAATTCCCCGACCTCTTCGGATATTCCGTCCGCCAGCGACCAATCGGATCAAAAGACTCCAATACAAATCCAACAGGATCGATCTTCTTATGGCAAGCCGCACAAGATTCTTCCTGCATATGGGCCGCCAGCATTTCTTTAGGAGTCTCGGACTTACTCGTATCCGGCGTCAAAGCTGGCACCGCATCTGGTGGAGGCGGAGGTGGATTTCCCAGAATATTCTCGAGCACCCAAACACCGCGAACTACCGGTTGCGTATCGACTCCATTAGCGGTCGCAGTCATCACGCCAGCCATCCCAAGCACGCCGCCGAAGCGTCCTCCGCGCTCAAAGGAAACGCGTTGCAGCTTTTTATCTTTCTTGGACGAACTTTTCATAGGAAGCTCATACACATTCTTACCAACGGAAACATTCGTGTAAGTAAAATCCGGATCGACAAAATCCTCCATTGGTCGATTTGTATCCAACATTTCCCTAAAGAACATATTCGGTTCTTCAACAAACGCCGAGCGCTCATCGTCAGTATACTTAAACACCCTAGGTTTGTCGAAGAGCGTACTGTCTGGCGTCAAATTTTCTAGAGCGGCTAGATCCAGCCACTGATCCAAGAAACTGCGAATAAACATCTTCGAAGCTTTGGAATCGATCAACCGAATCGCGTGTTGCCTCAAAACCGATTCCTTCAGAATCGATCCATCGGCCGCCGCGACCATCAATCCCGAATCGGGAGGTCCCGATGTGAGAAAATAGGAAAGACGAGCCGCCAAGCCATACCCATCAAGCGAGCCTTCCTCGAAACCGCGATACAAGAAATAAGGCGATTTCAAAGCCGTGCGAAGAGCCATATGCAAACCATCTTCAAGTCGACCCGATTTCGAAATCTCATTCTCCATGAGCTCCCAATATTCTTGGAAAACTTCGTCATTTACCGGGCGACGAAATGCCACTGGCAAAAATGAACGAACAAATTCGCGACCTATTTCCTCATCCGATTTCCCTTTCGTTCGACCGAGCAATTTGGAGGCGCGTTCTTTCCAGTAGGCCTCTTCCTTACCGTCTACCAATTCTATAGGTCCGAAAACGGTAGCCTTACTAACTTCGAGAGCAGGTCCTTCTTCGAAATGTTTGTATTCAAGAACTTCGGTAGTGACACGCAGGTTCTTTATAACCACCGAAACCAATTCATCCAAAGACTCTTCAGAAGGTGGATCGGGCAACAGGTCCGATTTCATCAAAGCCTTGAGCCGGTCCCAACCCAATCGACCACGCTCGACCTTCCCATCAGCTTGCTTGTAAGCCGCCGCAAGAAGCGGGTCCTCTTGAAAGAGACGTTTCACATGCGCGGCCAACTTTTCCTGATCTTCAGCGAGCGAAGCGTTATCGTACCGTAATGCGATCGTTTCCCCTTTCTCCAAAATTCCTTCGAAGCGATATTGTTGAACCGGTCCCGATTGAATAGATACTTCGCCTAACTGGCGAACTGTATCCACTTTTTCTCCTGGGGCTTCCACGGCGTTCACCGCATAAACACGGCAAACGACCGATTCGCCCGGGGGCGGATTAAACGCGGAAAGCGTAAGTTCTACTTGATAACGTCCCGTCGCGCTCGCTTCGAACCGACTGGGCCAGGTCGCGCTAGCGGATAGAGCATCAGAACTTGAGACGACTCGCATCGTATCGCCCACAAGCAGCCCCGATGAATAGGCATACGTAAAATCCTTCCCCAACACTTCCGATGTGATTGGTTCTACAGGCTTACGAGCTGGAGGAAACAGTTTCTCGGCGAGATCGTTCGCCACCCGAGCGTATGACTGCAAAAGCGGACCGGAAAGCATCAAAGCTGACGCTTGGTTATCGAAACCGTTCGCTTCACCATCGACCGGAAAACCATCGGGCAGCTCATACTTCGTATCCAACAGCGCGTTCAAGCTGTTTACGTACTCTCGCCGATTCAAACGTCTCAGCGTCGACCCTCCTATCGGAGCGTGCTCGCTAAGCGATCGATCCAACCAATCGACCATCGAGGCTCGAGCATTGGGCGAAGGCTTGCGCTCTTTCTTAGGAGGCATCTCTCCCGATCTCAAAGCGCCAATAGCCCGTTCCCACAATTCCAGCGACTCCTGATTACTCCAATCGATTTCGGGGTCTTCGAAGCTGATTTCCCCTTTCCTTTCGAAGTCATCGTGACAATCCAAACAATAAGTTTCGAGAAACTCATAGGACGCATCAGGGATAGGCTGGAGCGACGAGTCTCCAAAGCTGTTCGTATTTATTCCTAGAATACAAACAAAGAGACCTATCAAACGTAGGGGCGTCGTTTGCGCCGATCCGCAGCGGATAAGCTCTAGTAACTGCTGGCGCGGATCGCCGTAAGCGGCGCCCCTGCAAACCAATGCCATGGAAGTCATCTTCAACATGCTTCGAACAACCCTTTAAACCAAATACTGGTTCATATTACGGCTCGCATTCGAAAAGCGATCCTGCTCGATTCCGAGCTGCTGTAACATCGTCACATAAAGGTCCCCCAAAAGCGGCGCATCCGGAGCATCACGATCGATCGCAATGTGCGACCCATGCTTCAACCCGCCGCCGGCGAGACATACTGGCAAATTCGCATTGGAGTGACGGCTCGCATCACCCATACCCGCTCCCCACAAAACAAGCGTCGAATCCAAGAGCGACTTCCCTTCGATGTCCGTCTTACGCTTCAACTGATCCAAGAAACCGGACAAGAGCGCCATATGTTGACTTTCGACCTTGATCAAATCGTCGACCAAACCGGGATTGTTGCCGTGGTGAGACAAGGCATGATAACCTGCTGAAAGCGTTTCTCCATTAATCGTAAAGACTTCTCCAAGTCCCGGAAGAAACATCGTAATAACCCGCGTAGAATCCGTTTCGAGAGCCAATGCCATCAAATCGTACATCAACGCTTGATTCTCCAACATCAAAGTCGGCGCGATCGGATCGAATTCAGGCAACTGATAATCCACTTTCGGACGCGGCTCGCGCAATCCTCTCAGTTGACGTTCCATTCGTTGCTCCAAGTCCCGCACCGATTGGAAATACTCGCCCAATTTTTCCTTATCCGCAGAGCTCACCGTTTTCTGCAGACGTTTCGCATCGCCTGAAACGCCATCCAACGAACTCTTCCCGCTCTTGATCAAATACTCGGTTCGATCGACATCATCCGGCAATCCAAACAAGGTTTGATAAACCACGCTCGGGCGCTCGGTCATCGGCAGAGGAATTCCCTGCTCGTTAAATACCATCTTTTGCCGAAAACTACCTCGGCCCGCACTCAGTTGGAGCGAACGAATCCGCGTATCGGCGCCAATATGCTTGGCGGCGATTTGGTCGAGCGAAACATCGCCGACGTTCTTCCCGCAAAGAAAGTTATCCCAGTTCTTGTGACCATTTCCAGCGCGGTGATCCAGTCCAGAAACCACTGTAAGTCGGTCTTTGTGCTGCATCAACGGCTTCAGCAGAGGGGTAACACTGTAATCCGCGCCTGTCTCCTTCGGATAGAGCGACCCAACATGAAGCCCGAGATTCGCTCCGACACAGACCAATCGCTTCGCGGAACCTAGCTTTCGACTAGCTGAAACTGCTGAAGCCGCCACAGGCAACGATTCGAGAACCGGCAGAGCGAGCGTCATACCAACTGCCCGCAAAAAGTGTCGTCTGTTAAGGGGTGATTTCATGGGGAACGAGATTGAAAACAAGAATCTACTCAGACATTCCGCGAAGATCCAGCCTCTTGGACACGAAACGCTCTCGAAACGGCTAGATTAACCGCTCGCTAGAACTTCCCGATTTCAACCTTTTGCCCGCGGATATGATAAAGGTGACTAAAAAATCCGTTTTCCCAAGTCTCCTCGATCGACAATTTTCCGTACAAAGTGATCGGAACATTATCAACAGCCAAAGCCCCTGGACCGGTCATCTTCACATAAATAAATTCGTTGTAGGAAGGCATTACTCCGAAGCAGCAAGCCATCGTATTCGGAACCAGCAAGAACTCTTGCACGATCTGACCGTCCGACTTGATCGGCATCATGTAACCAGTGATCGAGATGCTCTTCTGATCCAGCTTAAGAATCGGCTCGGGAAGAAATGTGAGAAGGTATTCTTTATCAGCCCGCACCACTCGATCGCTCGATTCCGGAACTTCCGGTTGATAATCGAAAGCACTCAAATCGCTCAATTCTATCGTAAGCTCCTCGGCGTTCGCCAAAGGCGAAACCAAGCCCAAAATCAACGCAGTTAAACCTGCTAATACACGGTATTTCATATCGAAAAGCTCCTTACCTATCGCATCACTCTAGCGAATTCTCCCTCAAACTCAATGTTTCCCTTCCGGAAAACCAAATTCTATCTCTGAGAACGACTGACTAAAAACAACGACTTCATCGATTTTGACCAGGAAGCGACCAGCAGGATCCAACCAATCCGCTTTCAAAGCGAATTTTGACGTATTACCTACAGATTCCCCAGTCGCGGCGTTCTCGACAGCATGAAAAGTCGCAGACCGTCCATCCAAAGTCGCAGACACCGTCGCTTGCTCGACCCTCGCAAAGCGCTGCGCTCCCCCATCTAGTACGTAAAGAGCCCAAGTTTTCCCGTCACCTTCCGGCACTAGCTCGATCTGAGCCGCATGCTCACCGAGCATTACCAAAGCCCCTCCATGAGGCGCAGGATGGAAATGGCCCTGCGATGAACTCGCTTGATTCTCGCCCGAATCCGAGCAACCGAGCAACGCCGATGCGATAACCGCAACAATCGCCCATTTGAAATTCAATATCCGTAGTTTCATGATAAATTCCGAGACACATCCGTCCGATACGCCTTTATCGCGGGCAGTACGCCCGAAAGCAAACCAATCCCCAACATCCCCAAAGGAGCCCACACCATCGCTGCATTGCCAGAAAATGGGCTCAAGGCCACACCGGTTTCGCGCTGCACGATCTCCCCAATTCCCATGCCTAGAAAGACATAAACGACAAAGCCGAGAATCACTCCCGCGAATGTCATGCCCACAGCTTCAAGTAACGAAATCATGAATACCGTTCTTTTACGCGCTCCCAATGCCCGCAATACCGCGATGTCGCGCTTTCGCTCATTCATGGCATTGTAGAGGATCGCCAAAATGGAGCCGCCTGCGATAATCGCCACCAGTGCCGCCACCGCTTGCAAGATCTTGTCAAACCAACTGATCTTGTCGAAAAACTGAAGAATCGTCCGGTTTGCCGGCCAAGCCAAAGTGAGACGATCCCCCTGCTTGTTATACATCATATCGAGCTGGAAACCCGCCATGCTGGCCCCTTGCTTCAGCTTAATCAAAACGGCGCTCACGTCAGTCGCCGCCTTCGGATTGTGACCGCTCATCGTTTGAATCCCGCTTATCGGAATCCAAATCACTTTGTCGACCGGCGTTCCTGTCGCCTTCAACACTCCCGTAACCGTATAGAGCTCTTCATGCTTCGCGCCTTCGTTGTAAACCAACCCGTGATACGGATGAAACGTATCGCCAATGCCCAGGCCGAGACGCCGCGCTGCGAACGCGCCGACGACTGCTTGCATGGAGCGCGGTTCGAACAGCGAACCGCCGCTTTCCAATTCAAACGATTGACCTTCCGCATAAGCATGATTCTGCAAGTATTCAGGAATAGAGCCAACCAAGCGATAACCGCGATAGTTATCGCCCACCGCCAAAGGATACGCCGCCTCCACCGCAGGAAACTTGGTCGCTTGCTCGTAATCCGCCCAACGCATCAACCCAGGCGACTCGTCCAAATGATAAAGCGCGTTCAAGACGATTTGCAGCTTCGACCCGCGCGGCCCGAGCACCGCATCGAAACCGCCGCTCGCTCCGGCGAAACTCTGCTCCGCTTCCTTCTTAAAAGCCCACACTAACATCAAGAGACTGCAGGCAAGCGCCACTGCTGCGATAGTGATCGCGCTGGAAACTCGCCGTTCCCGAATACCGCGCATTGCAATAGATACCGAATTCATGAGAGTCCTCCCGTTTCTGTCGGCGATACGCTTGCCTCATTCAATTCCATTAAATCGATCGTCCGCTCAAACTTATCTCGAAGCGATGGATTGTGGCTCACCAAGAGCAACGCCGTTCCGTTTTCCCTACACAGCGACTGGATCAGATCAAGGGCGATCGCCGCATTGCTCGGGTCCAAATTACCCGTTGGTTCATCCGCCAAAACCAATTTCGGACGATTAGCCAAAGCGCGGGCTATCGCCACTCGCTGCTTTTGTCCCTGCGACAATTGATCCGGGCGATAATTCAAACGCTCGCTCAAGCCAACCCGTTCAAGTAGCTTCCGAGCGAACTCAACATCGGTCTTCCCTCCAAAGGCCATACCTAACTCCACATTTTCGATACACGAATACGCATCCAGCAAATTGAAGTTCTGAAACACGTAACCCAGCGAGCGAGCTCGATGAGCATCGCGAGCCGACTCCCGCAATAAACGCATATCCGCTCCATCGAGCGAGATTTCCCCGGTATCGGCCGTCACGATTCCGGCGATCATGTTCAACAAAGTAGACTTGCCGGAACCGCTTTCGCCCTGAAGCAATACCTGCTCCCCTGAATTGAGCTCGAATGACGAGATACGAACGATCTCAGTCCATTCGCCTCGATCCGACAAATAACGTTTCGAAATGTTTTTTAAGGAAAGTAGAGACATAAGTTAACGAGACTCTAATCACGCTGCTTAATTTCTCCGCGCTTTCAATACGCGAGTTGCGTAAGCCGAGCGATTTACAATACCTCGAAAATAGCGCTGGCTTCCCCATAGGGATCTCAGACAAAATACCAATCTCCATTAGGAAAGCAGATGAAAACCGACGAATCCGTAAAGTCCGCTCAATGCAAACGTTGCGGAACGCCCATTGAAGCCAAGCCCGACTATCCTCCCGTCTGCAACGATTGCTACACTATCTACGCATCCTGTTGCAATGAATGGGGAAACGCCGACCCTTCCGAATGCGATTGATCCGCAACCAAATTAACCCACCAGGCGTTAATCCGCCAACAAACCATGCCTAAGAAAAACAAATCCTTCATTCGCTCGCTCGTAACATTCGCCGTCATTGCGATCGCTGTCTACTTTGCCAACACGGCCTACCAGACCCATCTTGGTCAAAAAGCGATCGATGCTACCGGCCTCGAAGTCCTGTCCCTAGAGACCGCGCTCGCGAAATCAAAGGAAACCGGAAAACCCGTTTTAGCCGACCTTTCGGCTATTTGGTGCCCATCCTGCCGCCAACTCGACAATCACGTTCTTTCCAACGAAATCGTCAAAGCGAAGATCGAGAGCGACTACATTTTTGCCCGAATCGAATACGAAACCGACGAAGGCAAAGCCTTCATGGAAAAACACCAACTCCGTGGATTTCCAAACCTGCTCACCCTCGATAGCGACGGAAACCGAATCAAGAGCATACCCACAACCCTTTCGCCCGAAACCTTCCTCGCTTCCTTGTAAAAGCCGGGTGCTCGCGAGCTCCAAAACAATTTCCATTGCCTGAAAGGCGCTTCCCTCAAATGATGGCCGCTTATTTAAGCATGAATACCCGTTTTATCAGTTTCCTGGCTCTTTGCTTCGCAGCATCTTCAACGACCTTCGCCGACTTCGAACCATTCCCGCCGACGCCCCCTGGACAGCCATACTCAAATGAAGTCGCTCATCAGACCTTGTCGAACTACTCGGATCTCGCCTGGGAAATGTATTCGGACTCAGTCCGCGAAATCATACGTTTTAACATGGCGATCTACGCCTTTCGGAAAGATCCCGGTCCTGAATCTTTCGAGGAAGCTAAGCGACTCTGGATCCAAGCTCGCAAAGTCTATGGTAAAACCGAAGCCTTTCGCTTCTCCGAAACCGCGATCGACGAGCTCGAACTAGAAATTTTCATCAATGCCTGGCCGGTAGACGAAAGCTATATCGACTATACCCGCTCCGATCCAAACTCCGGCATAATCAATCACCCTGAGCAATATCCGAAGCTGAACAGCGTTTCCATACCCAAACTCAACGAAGCCGGCGGCGAGGCCAATATTGCGACCGGCTGGCATGCGATTGAGTTTCTTCTCTGGGGGCAGGATTTCAATGCCGATGGCCCCGGCGAACGATCTTGGACCGATTACACGACCGCGCCCAACGCCGATCGACGTATGACCTATTTGGTAACAATCACCGAAGTGCTGCGCTCTCACCTGGTTGCAATCGCCGACTCCTGGAGTCCATTCAACTACGACGGCACTCCCGGCGAATTTTTCCTAAGGCGTCCTTCTCGAATAATCCGCACCGTTCTCCGCGGACTCTCCGCCCTTGCTGGTCGAGAGATCGCAAGCGAACGTCTCGCGACTGCCCTGCGTAGTCGATCCCAAGAAGACGAACACTCCTGTTTCAGCGACACCACGCACAACGATCTAGTATCCAACATGGAAGGTATTGAATCCGTCCTCTTCGGAACCTTCACGAGCGCCTCCGGCAAAGTAGTGATCGAGGAAGCGGGCTTCTACGATCTCATTGCAACGGCTGATTCCGAAATCGCTGAGAATGTTAAGAATCAATTCCATAACGCTCAAAAGCTGATCTCTGCCATCCCCACTCCCTTCGATCAGTCGATCATGGCTGAGGAAGGCGGACCCGAGCGCCAAGCCATCCAAACCGCTGTCGCCGCCGTTTGGGAATTCGTCTACACGCTCTCCGACGCGGAAGAAGCCATGCAGCTTTCCGCTAAAGGACGATGAACCTTTCCCGCATTTGGGTACTGCTCGTCCTCAGCTGCTCATCACTCGTAGCTGACCCCAATTTACCAGGAGGAGCAACCACCTCATTCGAACGCTTACGCGAAGCCTTCACTCAGCCAGCAAGCAATCTCAATCCACGGAGTTTCGCCCAATTCTTTTCCGGCGATACGATTTTCAATACCAATTGGGTCAACGCGGCTTCGGTCGTCAACGGTCGGGACGGACTCGGTCCCTTGTTCAATACGCGTTCATGCTCCGCCTGTCATTTCAAAGACGGACGAGGACGCCCTCCAGAAAAAGGCGAAATCTCAAATGGACTTCTCATTCGAATCAGTCTGCCTAAAAACGATCGAAATGCAGCTCCTCGCGCCCATCCGGTCTATGGCAATCAACTAAGCGTTAGAGCGCTTCCCGGACTGCTCCCCGAAGCGACAATCGAAATTTCCTATAAAGAAATCGTCGGTAAGTATCCCGATGAAAATGAATTCCGTATCCAACAACCAGAGTACACTATCGACGACTGGGGATACGGAACCCCAGACGCCTCTCTCCTCATGTCGCCTCGAGTCGCCCCCAGCGTATTCGGATTAGGTCTACTAGATGCGATACCCGACGAGATCATCCTAGCTCAAGCCGACCCGAACGACCAAAACGGCGACGGCATTTCCGGACGCCCTAATTGGGTCAAGAGCCCAAGCAGAGGTGATCGCCAATTGGGCAAGTACGGATGGAAAGCGAACAAGGCCACCATCGAGGACCAAACTGCTGGAGCCTTCCAAGGCGATCTAGGAATCACCTCGGCGCTCTTCCCCGAAGAAAACCATTCGCTCACCCAAGTAGACGCGCTCGCGTTCCCAAGCGGTGGATCGCCTGAACTGAACGCGCGCGACCTGGAAGATATCGTATTCTACCTCAAGACTCTCGCGCCCCCTGCCAGCCGATTCAAAGATGACAACGCTTACGAGAATGGCCGTCGACTCTTCGTTCAAAGTCAGTGCTCAAGTTGTCACACACCCGAGTTCACAACCGGAATACAAACCGAGATCCCTGCTCTCGCGAACCAACGGATTTATCCCTATACTGATTTGCTACTCCACGACATGGGCGAGCAGCTAGCCGACAATCGCCCTGACTTCGAAGCCAAGGGCAATGAGTGGCGCACGCCGCCGCTTTGGGGACTCGGAATGATCCAAAAAGTCAACGGACACAGCCGACTGCTTCACGACGGACGGGCCCGCAATGTCGAAGAAGCGATTCTTTGGCACGGAGGCGAAGCTGAATCCAGCAAGCGCGTTTTCATGCATCTTAGCGCTGCTCAGCGCAAAATCCTCATCGATTTCGTCGAGGCTCTTTGATCCATAAACAGACAGACCCCACCAAGCCTATGTCTCTCCCATACCCGCCAGCGAAGCCTGTCTCAATCAGAACCCCAATAGGTCGCTGTCAACAATCTCAAATTCGAATTGATCAACCAGAACCATTCCCTCTCCACGAAAGCTTAAACCATATCTCAATTTAGCCGCGTGCTTAGGAACATCGATATAAAGGGTAAACTCCCGACTGCCTGTTCCACTTGAAATCGGTTCCGATTCCGTCTCCAACGCACGATCACGCATGTCGTTAACGCTCGCCCAAAGGTCGACCAATCCTATCTCCTGATCAAAAAACGCTCGCGCTCTCACTCGAATCCTTCGGCCTTCGTATTTCGACGCATCTACGATTTGTACCCACTCGCGACGCTCGCTCGACAAGGTAAACCGTTCATCTGAGTTTTTCTCGAAATCGACAATCCCCTGCGAGAACGTCTCTTGTTCCGCAAATGGCCTTGAAACTCGAGTCAGCTTAACCAGTCGCTCCGCCTCATCCACTCCGTCAACTTCCCCGGTCATCGCAAAAATGAAAGACGAACCGAATACCGCTAAACCAATACCTGTTAAAATCGCGCTTGGACGGCGCTGATGGGCGATCAACATAATACGCTCCTTCAAAGCTCCCGATTTACGACTGCCCAAAAGGGAAAGCGCTCCTCCGGGAGCATAATGAGCGCCTTTCGAGAACTGAAGCACCTGTAGCAAAGTGTATCCATATGCCTGGGCCGATCCACCACAAACACTCTCTACGACCTCTAGGTCGCATGCCTTTTCCATCTCGTCCTTGAATTGCTTCAACACCAGCCAAGCCAGTGGATTGTACCAGTGAACATAACACAGGATGAGCAAAGCATGATGCAAAAATAAATCGCCGCGACGGTAATGCGTTAACTCATGCATAAACACGCAGCGTAATTCCTGTTCGCTAAGTTTCTCAGCGCATTGACGAGGAACGATTATCCGAGGATTGAATACACCCGCGATTCCAGGTGTCTTCACGCTATCCGAAACCAGTAAAGGCACATTGGCATATATGCCCATTCGTTGACGGGTATCCTTGAACAACTGGTGCAATACACCACCGTTGCATCGCTCGGCTCGAGCGAAGAAACGCTTAAGCTGCAAAACGTTTATTAATAGCCGAGTTCCCATCACGGCAACCCCAAGCAACCACACGCCCATCAAAGCCGACTCCCACGAAACCGGTATTCGCGTGGCAATGACAAGATGATCCTCGTCACGCATATCAGGCAAAATCGTCTCGCCCAAACCCGCGTTCACGACACCGCGACGAATCGTTTCCGTCCAGGTCGAAGGTTGCAAGTTTTAATGGGCATTGAAGATGCTGCCACTAAAGGGCAATGAAAACGGGAGGGCCAACCTCAGAAGCAATATAGCCCAAGCCCAACAGAGCAGCCTCGGCGAAATCATCCGTTTAAGGAGTGGCGTGATCACGAGGAGAATCAACGCGAGAAGAGCGAATCGTATAGTCGCATCCCAATATGCCCAGAATAGATCCGCCACCTTACTTACCCTTCTCCTCTAATATGCGCCTCAACTCGTCTATATCGTCTCCCGACAATTCCTCATTCTCTATAAAGTGGAGCATCATTGGAGCCACTTCGCCGCGAAATACTTTAGAAAGGAATTGGCTTCCCTCCACCCGACGGCATTCGCTCTCGCTCAGCAAGGAGCGATAAACATTCGCCCGACCTTCGCGCTTCGACTCAACAACTCCCTTCGCCTCCAAACGAACCAAAAACGTATTAACCGTTTTTTGCTTCCAAAGGTCGTGCGCCAAACGAGCCAACACATCCACGGCGGTCATGGGCTCGTGGTCCCACAAGGCTTTCATAACCTCCCATTCCGCATCCGATATTCTTGGGGCATTCGACATCTCTTACAAAAGTAGGACTTAATAGACTACAAACGTAATCCTCTGTCAAGCGGCGATCTATATAAATTGAGGATCGCGCTAAATCCGAGGGCATTCGCACCAACAGAAATGTTAGACAATTAAATGCCGAAATCGTTCAAAACCAAGCGTTTCCGCTAGAATTGAGCCCTAACAGATTCGAAAAACGCCAAGGCCCTAAGCTCATGCCAATACCCACCAGAGTTTCCTTTCCCAGGGAAGCCGCAATGACCGCCGCTTTCTGGAGTTTCCAAATGTAACCACTTATGGGCAAGGGCAATCTCGATGGGGTAGCAATCCTCCGACAGAAACGGATCGTTCTTCGCATTCACTATCAATGCCGGCCGATCGATTTTATCCAGGAATCGCGTGCAGCTTGATTGCGTCCAATAATCAACCGCATCGCGAAACCCATTGAGCGGCGCTGTGTATGTTCCGTCAAAATCGTAGAAGGTCTTCATTTCCGAACAACCTTTAGCATACCTAAAATCTGGATACCGAGATTTCTTATCTTGAAGCTTAGAGCACAAAAGCCGAATAAAACGTTTCATATAGAATCGATTGCCTCGTTCCGCTAAACGATCCGAAGCTCCCTTCAATTCGCAAGGAACGCTAAACGCCGCGACTGCGCGGACCGACTCGGGAAGTCGCAATGCCGCTTCTCCAAAATACTTCAGAGCAACATTAGCCCCCAAGCTAAAACCAACTACATAAACTTCACTATATCGCTCCGCCACGCGTTCCAACACCTCGCTCAGTCCCACGGTGTCCCCGCTATGATAGAACTTCTCTAGTCTATTCGGCTCGCCGCTACAACCTCTCAAGTTCAAAGCCCCTACCGCATAATGTGAACGGTCGAATGCCCGGGCCATTGCCTTTACATAAGGCGCCTGACTGTTTCCTTCCAAACCGTGAATCACGATACAGCAACGCGACCGGGGGGTCCGGTCCTTTGACTTCACCCAATCGACGTCCACGAAATCCTTGTCGGCCAATTCGAATCGCTCGCGACGATATTCGATCCGTAGTCGCCTCCTGGTGACATTCGGCAGAATCGTTTGCCAATGCGGATTGGAAATCCACCAAGGCGAGCGATACGTCGATTCCAAGATTAATGGCACAACTTGTGAAGAAACGAATCAACCGCCCCCCTCGCAAGCACCGATTCCCGCCAATGCCTCGGTTCTATCTCAATAATCGCTAGGTCATACTTCGCCCTCCAACGATTTCATGGTCTCAAGAGAGCAAGAATCAGCATTTTTTTACAAATTGTCGAATAGGCTACTTGAAGCCCAGACGCTAAGCCCTACAACTACCCACATGCAGGAGCGGGAAATGCAGAATCCGACAGAGTCCGAAGCGTACGCCCGGAAGCGTGCGCGTCTGGTAGAGATGCATCCAAGTGATATCGCCGCTGAGATCGAAGACCTAGAACTCGACGAAATCCGCAAAATTTTTCGGGACTTGGATGACGAAAAAACTGCAGACGTCATTCCCGAACTGCCCCAAGAGCTCCAGACCGAGCTCATGGAAAACATGCGCCTCGAACGCGTCACCGAGATCATTCCCGAGATGCTCTCCGACGAAGCGGCCGATGCCCTAAGCAACGTCTCGCCCGAGCGACTCCAGGACATCATGGAGAAGCTCCCAAACGAAGAGTACGAGGAAATCTCCGATTTGATGGAGTATCCCGAAGACTCTGCGGGCGGGATCATGCAAAAAGAGGTCCACGCAATTAGAGACTCTCTCACATTGGCCGAAGCCCGAGAAGCTATTCGCAGAGACGAGGACGAGGACCAAGAGGACGTAAGTTCGATCTACGTCTATGTCATTGACGATTCCGAGCGCCTGAAGGGAGTTTTGCGTTTGCGCGACCTACTCTTTCGCGATCTTCGTCTCCAGGCCAGCAAAGTGATGGTTACCGAAGTCCGCTCTATCAGCGTCAATGCGGACCAAGAAGAAATCGCTAATCTCTTTCAAAAATACAACTACAGCTCATTGCCCGTAGTCGATGATTTCGGCAAGCTCGTAGGCCGCGTGACCTCCGATGACGTACTGGATGTCATCCAAGAGGAAGCCACCGAAGACATGCAACGCATGGTTGGCATCTCGGGCGACGAATCCGTAAATACGCCTTGGAGAAAATCCGTCCGCAACCGTTTACCTTGGCTCTGCGTCAACCTGTGTACCGGATTCTGCATCGCTTGGGTCGTTTCGATGTTCGAGCCGGCTATCGAACAATACGCAATTCTAGCCTTCTTCCTGCCCATCGTCGGACTGCTCGGCGGCAATGCAGGCAACCAAACGCTTACCATCGTCGTACGTTCTCTCGCGCTAGGCGAAATCGACGACGACGAATGGAAACCCCTTCTTCTAAAAGAAGTCATCACCGGCTGCATAACTGGCTTCGCAATCGGAACCCTCGCAGGACTCGCCTCATGGCTTTGGATAGGCAAACCTATCCTGGGATTAGTGGTGTTCCTAGCGATGCTGCTTAATATGATCGCCGCAGCCCTTGCCGGAGTATTAGTCCCTTTCGCCCTTCGTTCATTAAAAATCGATCCCGCTCTCGCTTCATCGATCATGGTGACAACCGCCACGGACGTTATTGGCTTTTTTATATTCCTAAGCCTCGCGACCTTGGCGATCAATGCATTCAGTCTTTAGAAAACCAATCAACGAGAGTGCCGTTATTAGGCTTTTCACCAAGCGTTTAGGACATTAGGACTACTCAGTGATTACCAGCGCGTAAATATTCGATAAAATCGGACGCGCCTAACCTCAGTTGTATTCCATTACTCCGATAACTCTCCTAACTCAGCGCACTATAACAGCTTCCATCAATTGGGACGCACTCAAGCGACCCAATACGAGCCTTTTGCGCTGATTTTATTTCTTTTCCCATGTCCGTCTCCGTACCTGTAGAGCAAATTCATAAATATCTGAGTCACTCGCTCATCAAAGTCTTTAAGACGATAGCCCACGCCAAATGTGAATTCCTCGGGGAAAAAGCCTACAACGGCAGTCAAACTCTCAGCCCCGCGATCGACCCTAGCCGCGATCCTAACACCCACATTTTAGCGTCCTGCGTAGCCTTTGCGGGAGAAATCAACGGCGTTTGCTACCTTTTTATGGGCAATCGATTCGCCTTCCACGCCGCTAAAAAGGTTACCGGCATCGAAGGCGCCGAGCTCGACGAAGACACCGTACGCGACGTTTGCGGAGAACTCACCAATATGTTCGCCGGAACGTTCAAGAATTGCTTGGCCGACCTCGGACTGCCGTCCACCTCGACCATTCCGACTGTCATGCAAGGCAAACGCATGGCGATCAACACAGCAGGAA
The DNA here is from genome assembly GCA_028822375.1 of Opitutaceae bacterium. GTDB lineage: Bacteria > Verrucomicrobiota > Verrucomicrobiia > Opitutales > Opitutaceae > Pelagisphaera. The sequence continues at coordinate 18,973 of JAPKDW010000014.1, forward strand.
CCAACGATCAATTCCGCTTTTCTTTCGAAGTCGACGGATTCCCCATCTTTGCTGACCTGCTTCTCTCGGGCAGCTAAACGGCTTCTGCCACCTGGCCCGCAAAGATACCCAATCTTCGGCTAGGCAATGCGCTGATCTTGTTTCGGAGTGATCCGATACACGCAGCGACGCGAATTCGTCATCAAATGCTCAGTTCGCTCGACGCTCACCTCATTCCCAAAAACCTGCTGGAATACGCTTAATTCCGCAGCGCAAAGTCCAGCGCAACTTTCCGCCGCAGCGCAAATCGGGCAGTGATTCTCCACGAGATAACAAACTCCCGCTTCTCCCCGCTCGACATCGGCCATATACCCTTCCTCCGAACGCATCTTCGCGAGAGCTTTAGTCTGCCGAAACAAGGACGCTGATCGATCCATTTTCTTCGCATAAAAGTCAATCTGAGCGGCTCCACGACGGCGTAACAACCCATCCATCCCTTCCTGGCCAACCGTCTCGCTCAATCCACTCAGCAGATCGAGAATCAAATCGCGGTGGCGATCCGAAAAGTGGCGATTCGCTTTCTCAGTGAGCTCCCAGTACTTGGTCGGACGACCTTTCCCCTTAGACAAGTCCTCCGAAGTAACGTCTCCAACCTCACGCAACTCTCGAAGATGCTGACGTACGGCCATCGACGAAATCCCTAACTCCTCAGCCATGACATTGCTCGACAAGGCACCTCGCATCTTAAGCTTGTTGAGGATTTCGCGGCGCGTTTCCCAATGGGCTCCCTTGTACTTACCGTCTTTCACTCGTTGCTTCTAGGGTTGAGATTCTGGATTCGCCGCATTCCTCTCCGAGATCCAATCGCATGTTTCTAAAGAATTTTCTTACCTTAAAAAGTCGAGCCTAAACACAAACATAGGCGGCAACGCAAATAGTCAATCCTACCCGAGGCTTCCCCCTACCCAATCGTGCGGCAATATCCCGATGGACATTCCCCGCTTCTGCGCTATTGTAAAAATCTCGTAAACGCATAACAGATGGATGACCTACTCATAGTTCGAATGGCCGATCGCTCCAAAGAGCGGTTTTCCCGAAAAGCCCGAGCCGCAAACGCCCCGATCGGGATGCACTTCGGACTTATCTTAGGCATTGGACTTGGCCTGGCATTTGCCTCGACAACCAATTCCGATCCTTTCGTGGGACTCGCAATCGGCACCGTTTTCGGGCTCGTTATAGGAGCTATCGTGGGGCGTTTTCTAAAACCGAAACGTCGGTACGAACGGACTCGCCCAGCCTATTCTTACGATGGCATGGCCTTTGAAAACAAAGAAGACGACGAATCCGAAGATCCGTCGCCAGAAAATAATCAATAAGCGATTCGCTTGCGAGCAGGCCGCTTTCTAGAGGTTCTGGAAAATAAGCCGGTAGAAATCGGGATGCGAAATCCAGGTTTGCCCGCTAATGATCTTACCGTCGATCACCGCCTCGGGCGTTTTCCATTTTCCGCCAGCCGCTTCCGCTTCCGGACGGCAATGCTCATAGCAGGTCAGGTTGACTTCGTTCAACAACCCTGCCGTCGCCAATATTTGGATACCATGGCAGATACTGTAGATCCATTTATCCTTGGCATGAAATTCACGTACGATCTCAAGAACCTTGGGGTCATTCCTCAAGTACTCGGGAGCGCGTCCGCCTATTAGCAGGATCGCCTCGTAATCGTCGACCACCACTTCCGAGAAATCTACATTGGACTCCGCGACGTATCCCGGTTTCTCGATGTAAGTATCCCATCCTGGCGCAAAGTCGTGGAGGACCAAATTCAAAGGCCGCTTGGACGGAGCCGCAATATCGACTTCGTAGTTTGCCTCTTGAAAACGATGCAATCCATAGAGGACTTCATAGCTTTCACCGCCGTCGCCGGTCATAATCAGTATTTTCTTGCTCATAATAGAATCCAATTGATTGGAATATGGGTAAATGGGTTAAACGATACTCGTTTTCTTCAACCTAGCCGCAAGCTTGAAACACTCCGCTTCGAAGCCAATAGACACTCCTCAAAAAAAACATTTGCCACCCAGGGCCTTCTCTTTCTCCATCCCAAGCCAATTCCGGTTTTCCCAATGCTCGATCGTCGTAAACTCCTATCAGAGATCTTTCGCTTCATCCTCGTGAGCGGAATCTCATTCAGTATCGATGCAGGAGTATACCTAGGACTAACTACACAGCTCGACATTGACGGTTCCTGGGCAAAACGAATCAGCTTCGCCTGCGTTTCTGTCTGGGGTTTCTTCGCCCACAAGCACTTCACCTTTCGCCATCGAGCCTTCAATCGGAGCGAGCCCATTCGTTTCGCATGCATCTACCTCACGGGCTGGGTGCTCAATAGTCTTGTTTACGATGGCACGATCGCGCTGGACCAATCAGCCAAACCAGCCTTTCTCCTAGCCACTTTCGCCTGGGCCTGCTGGAACTTCGCTGGCCAGAAATGGTTCGTTTTCCGCGAACCGAAAACGAATACCTAAAGGCCTTTAGGATCAATGCAGCTGCAAAGCGTTTGAACCGCACACCAAAATCGGTAGGTTCAGCCGAATTCGTAGAGGCTAGAGCCAACTTTGACCAGGAAGCGAAACCTCCCTCCGAATATTTCCCCGTAAAATACAGTTTCGCCCATTTCCGACGATTCTCTCGGTTAGTAGAATTCCTTTAACCCAAGGTTCAAACGCCGTGAAATCGATCCAAACACAACTTCAACGAGCTTTCTCGCTCTGCATCGCTTTTCAAATCGCTGCAGTCATTTTCATGACCATCCCTCAACTCGAGGAAATTCGAACCAGTTTAGCGGAAAGTCTAGGGCTCTCGACGAACCTGCTTTGGCTACCAATTACAGCTCTGCTCGCAATCGCCTTCTTCGGCGTTCTGAAAAGACTCGGCTTCGTCGTAGCCAAACCTATCGAAAACCTGGCGCGTCATGTTAGAGATGGAGAATCGGCAGACTACGTTTTCCAGAAAAAGAGCGTTCTCGACGAGGAAAACACCCTCAAACGTGTTTTCGAAAAGCAAGCGAGCAAAGTCAAGGGAGTCGAAGAATTATTCGAAGACCTAACATCTTCGCTAAAACAAGCGAACGAACAAGTCGCCACTCATACTTCTCAAAGCGAACGCCAATCACGCGAAATCGAACAATTCGAACAATCGCAATACGAACTACGCGTCATCAACCAATCCCTTTCCGCAGAAAACGAAACCCTCCAATCTTCCCTCGACACCGAACGCAAGAGCAAGGTTGGCCGTGAAGTGAAGATGCGAGCCGAAGAAATTTACTCCCAAATGGAACGCGCAGTCGCCCAAGCATCTGCTCGTTCGATTTGGATCCCTAATTTAATAGGACAGCTCAAAGCGCCTACCGCCGCGATTGCCAACCTATCGCAAGACCTCGAATCCAATTGGCAGAAAACCTCAATCGAACGAATTTCCGAAGAAATCGCTGAAATTCGCCTACAAAGCGCCCTTCAGCGCGAGCTCCTCGACAACCTTTCACCCGAAGAATTACTCGCATCCGTTCCCGAAATCGCTCCTATCCTCGAGCCCGAAGCGGAAATCGAACCTGCTCCCACGATCGAAGCTCCAAAACCCGTTTTCGAACCTGAGCCTATTGCAGAAGAAACTCCATCGTTCGAAATTCCTGCAGACGAATTCATCGAAGAAGCCCCAAAGCCGAAAGCACTCGAAGAAGTCGAATCGCTCACAGCCCTGCAGTCGTTAGTCTTCGAACTGGTAAACGACTACTCCAAAGAAGTCGAAGGCGTTAGCATCGACGCCGATTTCCAAGGTAACGTCGATCTGGAAGTCGATGAAGAACTTCTTGAAAGCGTACTCAGCAATCTGCTCGAAATCGCAATCTATCAGTGGAAAGAAGGCTCCGTGAAACTCAAGGTCTCACGGATTGACAATGAAATCACTTTCGCTGTCGACTCGAAGGGCAAGCCTCTCGATTACGGTGAATTCGACGAGACTCAGACCAACCGAATCGAATCTGCCCTTGATCGGAAAATAACTGTCGACATGCCCTCCGAAAACGAACTTCGGATGCGCTACAAATACATCCCCGAGGAAAACTAGCCACAGGTCCTACGCTGCCTCAATCGGCGCGTACGGGTCGAGGTCCGGCTTATTTCCATCATCCGGAGCCCTCGGCGCCCTCACAGGCACTTTGTATTCAATTCCATACTCTCTAAGCAGCAAACGGGCTTCGCCCGACCCCGCATCCACCCACTCCTTAAGCCAAGCGATAATCGTATCTTCGTCCAAATTCGCAATCGGTCGATCGAGGTTCAATCGCGCCAATTCGCCACGCGCTTCCAAATGGCCCTGCTTCGCTGCTTCAATTAGCCATCTTATCCCTTCGCCAAGATTCTCGTGGACTCCATCGCCCTCCACCAGGCGTTTTCCCCACTCGTACTGAGAAACTAAATACCCACTTTCTGCTGAGACCTCCAACCATTTTAGTCCCTTCGACTCGCTAGGACGCGTACCAACACCCTCCAAAACGTATCCCGAAAGTTCATACGACGCCAGAGCAGCATAAACGCGACGTACGGCCAGATCGGCATTACGATTTTCATCGTACAAAGACTTATAAAGACTGTAGGCCTTTTTAGGGTTCGCTTTCGAAAAAACCTGATTCGCATGCAAATTAGCCAAGCGATAGCGAGCGCCCAAGAATCCCTTCGAAGACAACTTCTCAAGAATTCGATATGCCTGATCCGGGTCATAACCTGACCAACTCGGATCCGCCAATAAATCCGCATGCACAATCAAAGCCGAATAATCCTGCGGCAATAAGCTCTGGACTAATTCATGTGGCTCGTATTCCCCTTCGATAGTCAGCCGCGACGTATCGATCGGCCCTGACTGATTCATGTATTCGGAAATCCAAAACGTCGCCTTGCCTCGATTCTTCGGAATGCCTTTCCCGTAGAAATAATTCAAAGCCGTCAATTTCATCGAATAACGATTTCCCAAATCCGCTGCCTTTTCTCGCCAATAGGCGACTTCTACCGCATCGAAATCGGCCAAAAAACCTTCTTCGTAAACGCGAGACATTTGACTGCACGCCACAAGGTTCCCTTGCTCCGCCGATCGGCCAATCCACTCGAGCCCTTTACTCACATTCCGTTTAACGCCTTTTCCTTCCAAATAGCAGTTCCCTATATTGAAAGCCGCAGTAGGGTCTCCTTCGTCCGCAGCTTCCAGATACAGTTCGCTCGCTCTCCACTCGTTTTGAATCACATAAATCCCAGCATTGTAAAAGACAGCCAAACTATTCTTAGACGCATCCAAGCCCAACTCAGCGCTACGCGAAAAGTAGCGAAACGCCTGTTCCACATTTGGCTCAACTCCAATCCCTTGAGCGTAGCAAGTTCCCATATGATGAAGCGCCATCGAATGATCTTGAGCGGCAGCGCTCTTCAAAAGCCAAAACCCAGCTTGAACATTCTGAGGTACAATCTCACCCGTCATATAAAGCATCCCCATCGTATATTGAGCACGCGAATACCCGGAATTCGAAGACGCTTCAATTAACTCTACAAGCTTGCTCCTATCCTCTTCCCGATCGAGCATCCATCCAACCATCTTTCGACGAGCTAAGCTAAAAAGAGCGCGTGCGTCTTTTTCATTCGCCTTTTCCAAACACAAATCCTTCGCCTCCTCCGAATTCAAAACCCCCGGACCATTTTCGCCATCCAACACAACCTGCGCTGCGTAGAGTCCTTGACCGGCCGAAAGCTCCAGCAAATCGCCCACGTCAAACCGATCGTCCACGAAGCGATCATCTGCCCCCATAATGACCGCAAGATTGTACTGAGCGATAACCCATCCCTGAGCCGCGGCATCCGCGACTAGGCTAACAGCGTTCTCCAAATCCTGCTCCACACCCGAACCTCGATAATAGAGAACGCCCAACTCGGATTGAGCTTCAGCATACTCTCCATTCGCTGCCAGCTTTAACAATCCAGCAGCGAATTCAGCATCGAAATCCTCTCCCTCGGAATAAAGAATCTTCTTGGCGAATTGCGTCTGCATTTCTAGGATCCCCTGCGAAATTTCCGCATTCAAAATTTCCCCGTATTCGCGCAAATTTTCGGCATCGGTTATATCTCCGCTAGCGATATGCGACGGGTCAAGCGAACGCCTTAAAGCGTCCGACGATTGCAAATCCAACAATTCGAAGTACTCCTTCGCTTTATCGATGCTCTTTTCTACCTTCTTACCTTCCGCGTAGGTAATCGCCAAATACATCGTCGCATCCTGGTCTCCCATATGCGCTGCCGTCTCGAACAATTCGATCGATCGCCCCATATCCACTTCAACATCGAATCCATTCGAATAAATTACGCCGAGTAAATAGCTTGCCCGCGCCTTCGCCCGCCGCATCACGCCATATTCCTCGATTCGGACCTCGAACTTCGCGCCAGGATCCAACAACGCCTCTAGCAAGGCGCGCGCTTTTACATAATCCTCCTTCGTCCCCAATCCCTCCATATAGGATTCGGCCAAACTCATCATGGAATTCGGATAGCGCTGCTCGGCAGCCTCTGTAAACCAACGCACCGCTTGCTCATCATTTTGAATGACCCCCAAGCCCTGCCGATATAGCGACCCCAAAGTATCTTGCGAACGAGCATGCCCCGAAACCGCCAATTTCTTCAAAAGCCGTGGAGCCTTTTTTAAACTCTCAACATCGCCTTTCGACAACAAAATCAACGCTTCCACATACTCCCGTTCAGTCTCTACCTCTACGCTCGAGTCTCCATCAGTCTCCTGTCCCCACAAACTCGGAAGAAGCGCTAACCACAATAGAATTCCAACGCCTAAGAAGGCGCCCTTACCAAACGTAAAACGAGATTGCGGGACGAAAGAAGTAGACATGCGGAACAGCGTTGGGACAAGGCGCCCATTCGAGCGCTTATATCGACACGCGCCAAGAAAAGAACGTTTTCAATCTCCTTTCGGATGCGCCTTCTAGCATTTGCCCTCAGAGGCTCCCCCCGCAGTCGGCTCGCCCCGCCTTCTCAGTCAACTACCCGAACGATCTCAGCCCCCGTTGCCATTCCGCCCGGCAACTCCATGATCCGAATATTGCGGAAACGAACCTGAGCTCCCTCCGACTCCAAACAAAGATATCCCTTCTTGACGGAAGACTCGCGAATACCGTTCACGAACTTCCCATTGATCGACAATTTAACCGTTCCATCCACGCAAACGACCGTGTATTTGTTCCACTCGCCTTTCCCCTTGCAACGGTACTCCACCGACGAACTACGCTTGCCGCGCGGGTGATCTGGGATGGCCGTCACCGTTCCCGCTCCAAAAAGTTCTCCGCTCACGTACTCCATAACTCGATTATGCATCTTCGGATACTCAAGCTCGAGCATCTGCACCTCCATTCCGCTCGGCAACCGATTCTTGCTGGTAACCTCTCCCTCGCTCCAAACGAACACGCCCGAGTTTCCACCAGCCTCCAAATGCATCCACTCGATTTCCAAAATGAAATTCTCGTACTGCCGATCCGTACGCATGACCCCAATCGGCAGGCCCTTGCAAACAATCATTCCATCGTTGACCGACCACGTGTCCGGGCTGGTATTAACATCTACCCACCCATCCAAATTCTTTCCGTTAAACAAAGGCTTAAACGCCAAAGGCTCTACTGCCCAAGTCAAACCGCATCCTAATAAAACTGCCAAACTCACTAATATTGTTTTCATAATAAATCTCCTAAATCTTCAAATTCCTTTAGCCTTATTCCTTCAACCTTAATCCTTAATTCCCGTCCCACCCAACTGGCTGAGTCCAGGCCTTCTGAACCAAATCGCTATACGCGTCGTATTTGAAATACGGAGGCGCGTCACAGTGAACGACCGCCCTCACATAAAGTTCATCGCCAGTCATCCGATAAACCGCCTTTGCTCCATCTATAATTTTCAACGACATGCCAATGCGTTCATCTACGTAATTCGCGGTCACGGGATGGGGAAGCCCCTTTTCGTCCACAATCGCTTCAACATCTTCATGCTTCAACGAGGCGTTCTTATGCGTACCGATGAATTCAATACGATAATTCAAGCCTTTCTTTTCATCCACCACTACCGTCAAAGTCCTCCGCGTCGAGTCGAACTCCAACTTCTTGAGTATCACCCCTGTGGTCGAATAAAACGCTCCCTGCTGCATCGCTTTTGCAATCGCATTGGGCGTCAATTCGGGCGCATTTACCATCACCCATGAAGTGCCCGGCGAGTTCATCACATAGTCTCCGATATGGTAGTCATGAGTATCATCAGTCGCAGTACCGTAGATGGGCGGCAAAGCATCGCGTTTCAAGCGCAGAGTATTGGCAATGTCCCAAATACGCTCCAAGGAAGGCCGACGACCATCGCCAAGATTGAAGCATTTGGAACTTGAATTCATAATCTCCACTCCATCCAAACCTTCAATACCCGCCAACATCTCACCCGTAACCGAGAATTTGAAATTCGGATGATTCACCTGCCAGAAAACCGGATTGCCGGTCTTCTCCTCATGGGCGTGAACAACACGTTCGTGATCCGTCAAATCCTCGACAACGGACCGATTCGTTTTGCGATGCACCTCAAGATGCTCGCTCACATTCAAGGGATTCGAATGCACTGCAAAACCGCTCGGATTGGATGACAACTCGACCCCCTCGATCATGATAAACTTACCCGGCTCCTCCAGAAGTTCGCGCACTTCCGAAAGCGGCATCAATCGAACCTGCTTCTTCCCATCCGCGACGCGCGTCTTCACGTGACCCTTACCCCAGCGCTGCTCCGCTTTCTTCAAAACAGGCAAAGCTTCATCCGCACGTAATTCCTTCCAGCGTTCTCCCCGAGACAGAATATTGTGATCCGACAACACCAAGAAATGATAGCCATGTCTCTTGTACCAATCGGCAACCGACTCCGGCAGATCATCTCCATCCGACCACAACGTATGCGTATGAGTGTTTCCCCTAAACCAACGATCGCTTTCTTCCGCAAACAGAGAAAAAGAAGCGATCAAAACCGAAACAAGGGCAAAAGCAGTGGAAAACCTTCTCATAAAAAGAATAAAGACACAGTCTATTATCTAAGAGCGAGGCATTACCTATCAAAATCTTCCAGAGATTTCCTCAGCCCTCGAAGAGCGTATAGAACAGGAAGAGACGGATCAAGGCACTTTTCGACTCGTTCCTTCGAGTTGGTTCAAGGCGCGATTGAGAACCCTAACCGTGTATTTTCCTTTTGCATACAATTTTTCCCTTGGCTTGAGCTGAGCATGCATCTCGCCAATAACCGGACGAGCCATTTCATCAATCTGGTCGAGCACTATCGCCGCGTGCAAGCGTTCCCACTGCTCGCCTTTATCTAATTCGCGAGCAAGCACAGGCAAGGCAGCCTTCGGCATATCGAGTCGACACAATGCTCTAGCCGCTGCGATTCGAACGACGGCTGACTCGTCCTTCAGAGCAGCGCGCATTTGCTTCGCCGCGGATTTCGCAGGTTTGCCGATATTACCAATTCCTACCGCTCCCCAATAGCGAATCGCAGCGTCCTGATCCTTCATCGCATTCAAAAGCTTAGGCAATGCCTTTGGCCCCTCGGACGCCTGCACGGCGATATCCGCTAAACGACCGCTGAACGTTGCATCGCTACTCTGACGCAAAATACCGTATCGATGTCCGATCGTTTTCTCGCGCTCTATAATAATCGGCTCGGCAATCAATCCCGTATCGCGCGTCCGTTTCACCCAGTCCAAATGAGCGTCTCTCAAGCGCGAAAGCGTATCCGCATGCTGGGGATCCGCTGCAATGTTCTTTATCTCATGCTTATCGGACCATGTATCGTAAAGCTCTTCGACGGGTTTGGTAGGCGAGAAATAGTACTCTGCCGCAGGAGGCAATTCACCCGCATCATGCAAACGCCTCAGATCAGCCATTGTTGCGCCCTTCTCCGGCGTATTCATATACTGGTAGTACGTTTTGAGTGGCTCGTAGTTACGAATGTACTTATAGCGTTTGTCCCTCGCCATGCGGATAATATCGTAACGCTCGTCCATTCGATCGCGGGCTCCGAAAACGTATTCGCGCGGATCAGCGGCTTTGCCTCCAAGAAAGGGCTTGCCTTGCACGTGGCCAGGAACGCCGACACCCGCTAGGTTTAATACCGTCGGGCCGAAATCAATCGAACTCACCAAACGATCCGTAACCGTTCCCGGAACGCCTTGCCCTGATTCTCTCAGGTTTTCAGGTATCCGAACAATCAACGGTACGCGTGTTCCCGAATCGTAAAGCCAACGTTTCGCCCTCGGCAGACCCACTCCATGATCCGACCAGTAAAAGATAATCGTATTTTCGTAGAGCCCGTCTTCTTTCAGCTGAGCGATCAAATCACCCGCCCAGGCATCCATAGCCGTAATCAGCTCGTAGTTGCGTTTCCAATCTTCGCGGGCCGCAGGCGTATCCGGGTAATACGGAGGGAAAGTGGTCAATGCATTCGCATCCTGACGCTGTTCCGGGGTCAGATCCTTGGTCACTTCGATATACTTCTTCTCGCTCGCGATGCCGCTTTCGTGACATCCCGTAAAATTGAATACGGAAAAGAAAGGCTGATCCTTGTTTCCCCGATTCCGCCAATGAGCGTTTTTACTAGACTCGTCCCAACTCCCCTCCGGCGTTTCGAACTGGTAATCCTGTTTGCTGTTGTTCGTGGTGTAGTAACCCGCTTGGCGAAGGTAGGTCGGAAACGGTAGTACTTCGTCCGGCAATTGAGCGGAACCACGCATATGCTGCGTCCCTAAAGTCGTCTGGTACATCCCCGTAATAATTCCGCTGCGACAGGGAGCGCAAACACCCGCGGTCGTAAATGCATGCGTATACCGCATACCTTCGGTCGCCAGTTTATCCAAATGCGGCGTAATCGCATGCGGGTCGTCGTAGCATCCTAAATGAGCGCTGATATCCTCTGCGCTAATCCAAATGATGTTCGGCTTTTGAGCCATTGACACGGAAACTAGCAATAGCGCGGCAATGAAGGTCGTAAATCGGAGCATAATAAAAAAACGGAGGAAACTATGAGGTTCGAAATTTGATTCAATCCAACCCAACACCCCTTATTCCTCATTTCAAGACTCCATACGACACTTTAAGCACGCAAGGAATACCGCATGACCTCCCATACCCTAAACTGCGAAGCGGGAGAATAGATAATCCTCAACCGAACCGATTTCTTTCAACGCTTCGCTTGTTGTTCCTAGGGAACAAATAGGTGTCTCTTCGAGCCAATAGATTCGAAACGACAAGACCTTCCTAACATCAATTCGAAAACCCATTTCCCGCACAGCGGAAACCTTTTGGCGACGCGAAGCGGGGACTCAAGGCCAACGGCCGTTGACAAAAATGCTCAAGCAGATCGATGAGCACCAAGCCGTCCAGATTAGGAGGAGCCCTGGAGTCGACCGGAATACGAGAAGTCGACCTCCTGATTCTCGACGACCAGAAATGACATTTGCAGGGAATTCGCATCGACAGATCTGATCGAAGCGTCTCTCCTGCCCACCATGTCCGCCGAATCGCCTAAAAGCATCACCATCAATTCCGACTTTATCGAACTCTGCCAAGTCCTGAAATTCCAAGGCCTCGTCGGCAGTGGCGGCGAAGGTAAAATCGTCATCGCCGGTGGCCAAGTCTCGGTCAACGGCAACATCGAAACGCGCAAACGGGCCAAGATCCGTGCCGGCGACACCTTCAAATTCCAGGGCGACACTTACGTGATCGCCGGTCCTAATGCCTAGGCCTTCTTTTTTCGGTTTTTAAGTCTAACTAGCGAAATTTTTAGCTGACAGCCGCGTCGTCAATCGGAACACTCACCCCTTTCCATGAAGCAATATCTCGACCTGCTACAACACGTTCTCGACCAGGGCCAATTTCGCGACGACCGCACCGGCACCGGTACCTACTCCGTTTTCGGCGCCCAAACGCGCTTCGACCTTCGCAAAGGATTTCCCTGTCTTACGACCAAGAAACTCCACCTACGCTCCATCATCCACGAGCTGCTCTGGTTTCTCAAAGGCGACACCAACGTAGGTTACCTAAAGGAAAACAAAGTTCGGATCTGGGACGAATGGGCCGACGAAAACGGGGATCTCGGCCGGGTCTACGGCGCTCAGTGGACTGATTGGAAAACGCCGGAAGGTGGTAGCATCAATCAGATCGAGCAAGTAATCGAACAGATTAAGAATAATCCTACCAGCCGCCGACTCATGGTCAGCGCATGGAATCCAGGCGAACTCCACCTCATGGCCCTCCCGCCCTGCCACAGCCTTTTCCAATTTTACGTCAACACCGAACGTGGCGAACTCTCTTGCCAGCTCTACCAGCGCAGTGCCGACCTCTTTCTCGGAGTTCCCTTCAACATCGCCAGCTACGCGTTGCTAACCATGATGATCGCCCAAGTCTGTGGACTCAAACCCGGCGACTTCGTCCACACATTTGGAGACCTTCACCTCTACAAGAATCATATCGAGCAAACGAATCTTCAGCTCAGCCGCGAGCCTCGAGCCCTCCCGACAATGCGGATCAATCCCGATATCAAGAACATCGCCGACTTCACTTTCGAAGACTTCGAGCTCCTCGACTACGCCCCCTATCCCATCATCAAAGCTCCGATTTCCGTCTAGATCGTCTTATGAATGAAGTAACACCCTGGCGTGCAATCGCTGCGATGAGCCAAAACCGGGTTATCGGCAATGGCCCCGACATTCCCTGGCGGATCTCCGAAGATTTCAAATGGTTCAAAGCCAAAACCATGGGCGGCGTCCTGATAATGGGCCGCAAAACCTGGGACAGCATTGGCCGTGCTCTTCCCGGACGCACGACCGCGGTCGTTAGCCGTTCCCAGCCTCAACTCCCAAAAGGCGTCGAACTCCTCGATAGCCTCGACGCTATCGAAACAAAAGGCTACGAAGCTCCCATCTGGATATGCGGCGGCGGCGAGATCTATCGCCAAACCCTGCCTCGCTGCCAAGAACTCTTTCTTACCCTCGTAAAACGCGAAGTAGAAGGTGATGCCTTCTTTCCCGAATTCGAAGACCAATTCCGCCTAGAAGCCATTCTACGCGACGAATCCGAATTTCAAATACGCCACTACGTTCGGAAATAAAGCATCCCCGGGTTATTCAAAAGGTAGCGGCCGATCTTCCCGCTCAGCGCATTGGCGTCAACTTATCTGAAATCGTCTAAAAACCACCCCGACGTGTCGAGGTAGCTACACCGAGAATTCGGTGTGGAGTCTGCAATAATTCTTTCAAATAGAGTTAAGTTGACGCGTATGCGCTCAGCGGGACCATTATTGTTGAAGGTGCTGATCCCGCTGAGCGGGATCAGTGACCGCTCGGAGATCGAGCCGCTACCTTAATTAGATACGAAGCAAGCTTCGAGGTATTTATCCGGTGGGAATAAATCCAAACTTATTTTATCGAGCCTCACCTAGTCTTGGCCACCTGTGCTTTCGCTGGCGGCTCTTGCTCTAAGATTTTGATCATTCGCGCTAAAACCTTCGGTTGCGATTTCGCACCATTCTTGGTCTCAAGTGGATCTTCAGCGTAGTCGTAAAGTTCATACTCGGGTTTTGCTTGGGGATCACTCGACTGCCATTCGACCAAGCGATAGCGTTCCGTGCGAATCGCTCGTCCCATATGGCTGCCCTTTCGGTAGGCATGATACGCATGATCTCGAATACGTTCATCCGGCTCCCGAAGCACTGGCGTCAAGTCAATCCCATCGATCGGCTGAGGTCCTGTCGGGCGCGGCAAGCCTGCCAGCGACGCCAAGGTCGTGTAAATATCCACAGTCTCCGCAAGTTGACGCGTGCTCCGCCCTGCTTGGGTCACTCCTGGCGCATAAACGATAATCGGAATCCGATTCGCTTGTTCGTGATTCGAATGCTTGGTCCACGAACCATGATCGCCTAGGTGCCATCCATGATCTCCCCAAAGAACGATAATTGTATTCTCATCAAGCCCGAGCTTCTCTACTTCGTCTAGGACTTTACCCACTTGCGTATCCATATAGCTCATGCTCGCGTAGTAACCATGGATAAGATCGCGCTTTAGATCATCCTGATAAATCACATCTTCGACCGGTACCGGCTTGAATGCCGTTATCTCCCCCTGACGTTTCACCGCATATTTCGGCGCGCCTTCCGGGGCCTTTTCGAATTCCGGCATTGGAAGTTTATCCCTGTCATACATTTCCCAATACTTTCTGGGAGCCGAAAAAGGTAAGTGCGGACGGACGAATCCTACCGCAAGAAAGAATGGCTGGTCCGGATTCGACGAAAGAGAGCGCAAGCGATCAACTGCATGCGACGCAATACGCCCATCCGCGTATGCCTCGTCCAATACATCTGCATTCTCCCAAGCTGCGCCGCGAGGCAGACTTTTTATGGGTTTGCTGAATTCATTCGTGAACAACGCTTCCTCACGCGTTAATTGGCGATTCGTGCTTTCGGGCAGAACGTACTCAATCACTTTGTCCTTGAGATGAGGCACGCTCCAAGAAGCTTCGTCATTCGTATTGCCGTGCCCGATGTGAAACACTTTGCCCATGGAATGGGCCACGTAGCCATAATTCATGAAATGCTGCGGCAAAGTCACTGCATTCGGATAAACATCGCGAAATTGCGAACCGAACGAATAGAACCCGCTCGAACTCGAACGACTACCCAGCATCAAATTGTAACGAGAAGCCATGCAAACCGACTGATTGCAATAGGCCATCTCAAAACGTGTTCCCATAGCCGCCAAACGATCGATATTCGGGCTAACCGCGATCGGATCGCCATAGCAGCCCAAGGCCGGTTTAAGATCATCCACCAGAATCAAAAGCACATTTGGCTTCGCCCCAACCGAGACTCCAGCCAAGCAAATTAAACCGATAAAACACCAGAGAACGCCTTTCGGCCTACGCAAGAAATCACACATATCAAATATTCAGGGGGTTAAAGCAACCGGGTAAGACGATCATCAGGAAAACCGAATTTACCCGCTAACCTGGATCTTGCAAGCGATCAATTCGCAGCCTCGTCTCCACGGCTACGTAAGCGTTTTATGGTAACGAAAGATCAATTCCGTATTCCTCATTTTCCTCCAAATACGCTGCGGTTTCCTCCAGCCGAGACCTCAATTCCTCGAAGAAAGCTTTGTCATAGTATTTGTGGTCTTCATACGCCCGATGACCATCGAACGGGAAGCGATCAAGACAAGCTTGCAAGCGATCTTCATTCAAAGGCTCCTCCACTCGCTGCGCATGCTTAATCGCTCGTCTCAAGCAATCCTTCGGATCTTTCGCGCACTGCTCATAGCTAAGCTTTAGAACGTTGTCGCCATTGTATCCGATCAGCCATTTTCGAATAAAACGTTTCCGGTAGCGTATCCCTTTGATCGCGTAATGCTTCCATTCGCCGACACTGCCTCCACGCTTTAGTCCGTTGCGCTCATGAAGCTGAAAATCGGAAATCATACTCAACAGCGGATTCCGGAAAAGAATCATGTATTTGGAGGCGTCTCGCTTCGGGAAGCTATAAAGCTGCGACCACGGCCAGGCTCTATTGATTCCGGAATCGTGATTAAGCGAGATGCCATGATTGGCGAGTTTAGAGGTTGGAAAACCCAAGGGCAAATAGCGCGTCAATTCAACATGCTGCAACTCGTCCCCATAGTAGAAATCCATCCGCTTGATCAACAGATGATACCCCGAGCGCGGAATCGTCAGACAAAAAAGCGGAGAGAGTTTGCTGGTGAATACGGATTTTTCAGACGTGAGAATCACAGGTTATCTAAAATGAAACTAAAGCTTTAATAGATTTAAGCGCCTGCGTGAATCAGAGGGATCCAAGTTCCGGCTACCTTGAAAGGGTGCTTAAGCCACGAGCTACTTCAATAATCAAATACGCAGAGCGTCTACCTCTATTGAACAAAAACTCTTCAAACCCACCCTATCCTGTTGCCAAAGCCAATTAGACTACCGGACATAAAGCGCATTCTAAACGAACGTGTA
>JAPKDW010000152.1 GCA_028822375.1 Opitutaceae bacterium
GACGGAGTCGAGGGCTTGCCCCGGGGTGGCAAACAAAGGGCGCAGATATTCACTCGCCTGCAATTTCCGCTTAATCAATTCCGCTCGTTATTGGCTTAAGAGCACATCCAATAAGTCATTATCCGTTGAAAGCAAAACAGGCTTCCAGCCTGTTTATTCACAGGCAAGGTGCCCGTGCTACTATCTAATTCGAAGAGATATTCCCCATTTTCAGCAAGAACCTGAGAGAATTAAACACCCAACCTTCTGTTGTTGCGGAATCACCTTTTATCACTCTCAATAAACGCATCGAACATTCCCCCGTTCGCAGCTCCACCCCTCCATGAAAACGCTCCTCAAGACGCTTCGTTCCCATGTTCCGGTTTCTTTCAGAGCCGGTCTTGTCGTCGCTTCGCTCCTCGGAACACTATTCGCCACCGGCGCGCCGCCAAACGTCGTCATCATATTCGCCGACGATCTCGGTTACGGCGACACAGGTTGCTACGGCTCTACCAAAATCAAAACGCCCAACATCGATCGCCTAGCCACGGAAGGTCGCCGGTTCACCGATGCCCACTCGGCATCCGCTGTTTGCACGCCTTCGCGCTACAATCTAATCACCGGGGAATACGCCTTTCGAGGAGATCATTGGTCGCCTGTATTTCTCAAAGTCGGTCTTCTCATCGATCCTAACCAAACGACCATTGCGGACGTTATGAAACGAGCTGGCTACGCAACCGCTTGTATTGGGAAGTGGCATTTGGGATTCGGGGAAGAAACGCCCAACTGGAATGGCGACCTAAAGCCTGGTCCTCTAGAACTCGGATTCGACACCTACTTTGGCGTGCCGGTAGTGAATAGTCACCCGCCTTTCGTATACGTCGAAAACCATCGAGTCGTTGGCTTGGTCCCGCAAGATCCATTCGTATATGGCGAGCGAGCCAATACACAGGTGTTTCCCGAAAAGCGAAAACTAGACGATATTGGCGGTGCCGAAGCCGCCCACGCGCTCTACAAGGATCGCGAAGTCGGAACGCGCCTGGCCGAAAAATCGGTCGAGTGGATCAAGGCCAATAAAAACGATCCGTTCTTTCTCTACCTAGCGACCACCAACATCCACCACCCCTTCACCCCGGCTCCCCGCTTCCAAGGCACCAGCGAATCCGGTCGCTATGGAGACTTTGTTCACGAGCTCGATTGGATCGTCGGCGAAATCATGAATACCCTGGAAGAAGAGGGACTCTCAGATAACACCCTCGTTATTTTCACCAGCGACAATGGCGGTATGTTCAATGTTGGGGGACAAGATTCCTGGAAGGATGGTCACCGAATGAACGGCGATTTATTAGGATTCAAATTCGGCGCATGGGAAGGCGGGCATCGCGTTCCCTTCATAGCGCGTTGGCCGGGCAATGTGCCCGCTGGATCGGTCTCCGACCAACTAGTCAGCAACGTCGATCTCCTAGCGACGATGGCGGCTCTGGTCGAGCAACCTCTAAACGAAAAGGAGGGACCTGACAGCTTCAACGTACTCCCCGCCCTAACTGGATCGCCGAATACGCAAATACGCGATCACTTGGTCCTGAGTCCCTTAAGGGAAACGCATCTCACCCTTCGCAAAGGCAAGTGGGTATATATCGGCGCGCAAGGAAGTGGCGGTTTCCGAGGAAAACTCGAAACCGATTTCGAACGAGGCGGTCCCGGCGCTCACTTGCTGACAAAACAGATCAACAGCGACATCGCCGACGGGAAGCTCAAACCAAACGCTTCGCCAGCGCAGCTCTACGACCTAGATGCAGACCCATCGCAGACTACCAATCTTTACCATCAACACCCCGAGATCGTCCGAGAATTAAAATCCCTTCTCGCCGAATACCAAAGCGCAAGACGCACAGCGCCCGAACGTAACTAAATTATCAATACTCCCACAACCCAATGAGACACTCTCCAACGACCCTTCTCGCCCTTCACATTGTTCCGGTTTTTTTCAGAACCGGTCTTGTCGCCGCTTTGCTCCTCAGAACACTATTCGGCACTTCGCCGCCGCCGCCCAACGTAGTCGTCATATTCGCCGACGATCTTGGCTACGGCGATCTCGGCTGCTACGGAGCCACCAAGGTCAAGACGCCGAACATCGACCGACTCGCTGGCCAAGGCCGACGTTTCACCGACGCGCACGCGGCTTCCGCAGTCTGCACGCCCTCGCGCTACGCTCTCATAACCGGCCAATACGCATTCAGGGAGGACATTTGGCCACCGGTATTCCTCAAAGTCGGATTGATCATCGATCCCGAACGAACAACCATCGCCGATGTAATGAAGAATGCCGGCTACGACACTGCCTGCATCGGGAAATGGCACTTGGGATTCGGAACGGATACTCCCGACTGGAATGGCGAACTGAAACCCGGTCCCCTCGAACTCGGCTTCGATTCCTACTTCGGCATGCCCGTCGTCAATAGCCATCCGCCCTTTGTTTATGTAGAAGATCATCACGTAGTCGGACTCGAGCCCAACGATCCATTCGTCTACGGAGCAACCGCCGAAACGCGTATCTTCGAAGAGAAGATGCGGATCGACGAAATCGGCGGCGCCAAAGCAGCCCATGCCCTCTATGACGACGAGTACGTCGGAACCACGCTAGCCAATCGATCCACCGATTGGATACGCGAACACAAAGACAATCCCTTCTTCCTCTACTTCGCGACCACCAACATACATCACCCCTTCACCCCTCACCCGCAATTCCAAGGCACTAGCCAAGCCGGACCTTACGGCGACTTCATTCACGAGCTCGACTGGATTGTAGGCGAAGTCATGGATACGCTCGAAGAAGAAGGACTCGCAGATAACACTCTGCTCATTTTCACCAGCGACAACGGCGGTATGATCAACCTCGGTGGACAAGAGTCCTGGCGACTCGGTCATAATCAAAACGGCGAACTCCTCGGTTTCAAATTCGATGCCTGGGAAGGCGGTCACCGCGTACCCTTCATCGCCCGCTGGCCAGGCAAAATCCCAGCCGGATCAACCTCCGATCAACTCGTCTCCAACGTCGACCTACTCGCCTCAATGGCCGCCCTTACCGGACAAGACCTCAAGAAGGACGAAGGCCCTGACAGTTTCAATATCCTGCCCGCCTTGACCGATAAGCTGCAGGATCCCATCCGAGATCACCTCGTACTGGCTGCATTTCGCGAAACGCACCTATCCCTCCGCGAAGGCGACTGGATGTACATTCCCGCCCAAGCCGGCGGCGGCTTCTCAAGCCCCGAATTAGGAACTCACCCCTTCGGCGGCCCAGCAGCCATTCACTTCACAGGCGAAACCAACAGCGACATGGCAGACGGAAAGCTTAAGCCCGACGCCCCAAAAGAACAGCTCTACAATCTACGAACCGATTTATCGCAATCCACCAACGTCATCCAAGACCACCCTGAAATCGCCCAAGCCATGAAACAACGCCTAGCGAAGATCAGAGCAGCAAACGGGACAAGATAGAGTTTCGATAATTTCCGCATAATCGTAAAAAGAGTCAACTTACCTTCCACGTGGTGGTTTCATTCTAACTGTAGGAGTGGGTTTACCCCGCGATTTCCAAGTTGATTCGCGCAATCGCGGGATAAACCCGCTCCTACATTAAATAACTAAACGGTGGAACGTGGCGTCCCGACGCGTTCCACCTTGAATCTTGTATTCTAATTCTTCGTACATCCGTGTCCTTCGTGGTTCAAAACCAAACACTATTCAACATCTGCGCACATCTGTGGGCAAGAACCCATCAAGCCCACACTCCTACTCCAGTTTGCCAATCAATCGTTTGATAGGCTTGGTAAACATTAGCAGCAGTAATCCGCTGCCTACCGTGGTCAGAACGATCTGCATAAAGAGACCGGGCATTTCATTCAACGACTCAGGGTCGAATCGTCCTGCCATGAGCCCTGCCATCAAGTTTCCAAGCGATGCCGCCAGAAACCAAATACCCATCATTTGCCCAACAAAGCGCTTGGGAGCTAGCTTAGTCACCGAGCTCAAGCCTACGGGACTCAAACAAAGCTCGCCCATCGTATGGAGCAGGTAAGTGAGGATAAGCCAATAAGGAGCTGCTTGACTACCAGCTGTCACGAGCTTAGCCGCTCCGACCATCACGAGAAACCCAAGCCCAAGGATTATCATCCCAATCGCAAACTTGGCCGGCATCGATGGATCCATATTTCTCCTCGCCAGGCGAACCCAAAAAGTAGCGAAGATAGGCGCCAAAACGACGATGTAAAACGGATTCAACGACTGAAACCAAGGTGCCGGTATTTCAAACCCAAATACAAATTTATCCGTATGCCGATCCGCGAACAAGTTCAACGAGGAACCCGCTTGCTCGAAGCCCGACCAGAAGATCGCTGAAGCGATGAACAGTACAATGATCACGATCGTATGCTTTCGCTCTGTTGGATTCAATTTTCCAAACGCGAATATGTAGACGAAAAAAGCGATGGCCAAACCGACGATCACAAAGGTCGTATTTTTAGCGAGCGCCAAGGCGTTAAATTGGATAACCCCAGATAGCCCAAGAGCCACGACCACCGCGATGGCCAAAAACCCTCCAATAACGGGATACCAGGCCTTGTCCATTCCGCCTCCTTCGCGCTTTGGAGCGGAAGAGTGAAGACCCGCATCGCCCAAGCGGCCAACTGAGAATCGATATTGAATAACGCCCGCCAACATGCCTACGCCCGCGATGCCGAAACCCGCATGCCAGTTTACTTGCTGCCCCAGGTAACCGCAAATCAAAGGTCCCAGAAAAGCTCCCATATTGATGCCCATGTAGAAAATCGTGAAACCCGCATCGCGACGAGCCCCGCCTTCCGGATAAAGCTGTCCGACGATCGCGCTGATATTCGGCTTCAAGAAACCCGTACCAATAACCACCAAAACCAATCCCAGGAAAAACGCTGCAGTCGATGGAATCGCCAACGTGAAGTGACCAGCCGCAATGATCAGTCCTCCAATCCATACGGAACGCTGAGCCCCCAAGAGTCGATCGGCAATCCACCCGCCTGGCAAACAGACCAGGTACGCAAATGCCGTATACAAACCGTAAACGGCGCTAGCCGTCTTATCATCGAGCCCCATTCCCCCGGTCTGCACCGCATCGACCATGAAGAGCACGAGCAAGGCCCTCATGCCATAATAGCTGAAGCGCTCCCAAAGCTCGGTGAAAAATAGTGTCGATAGTCCGGCGGGGTGACCAAACCAGGATTTTGGAGCTCTCGTTTCTTCTGTCATTCAGTTATGCGTTTTTTTCAATACTAGCCAATTTCCGCTCGATAGCTTTCGAGCTAGGCGTGATGGACAAACCGCCTTTAGCGGTACAGCAAAGTTCATGCGGGATAGCCTTCGCGACTTCATTCATGGCATAGATCACTTCATCCAAAGGAATAAGGTGCTTATAATCGGCCAAGGCCATATTGGCGCAGGCCAATGCATTCGATCCGGCCAATACATTTTTGCCGAGACATGGCGCTTCGACGCGATTGGCCACGGGATCGCAGGTCATTCCAAATGAATTTTGCAAGGCCACCGATGCCGCAGCGAGTTGCTGTTCCAAAGAACCGTTTGCCAGCCCAACCATGGCCGCGGCCGACATTCCCGCGCCCGACCCACACTCCGCCATGCAACCGCCAACTTCGGCCGCGAAGGTCGCATGGGTCGTAATAAAAACTCCAATCAATCCGGCAACGAGCAGTGCTTGAATTCGTCCTTCCTCATCGGTGCCCATCGTGTCAGCAACCGCCAACATCGATCCCGGCATAGCGCCGCAAGAGCCCGCGGTGGGAGCCGCCACGATGACTCCCATCGACGACTTCACTTCCAATATCGCCGATACGTAAGCAATGACCCGATTCATCACGTCGCCAGGAATCAGTAGCCCCTCAGCTTCGCGCTTAACGAAAGTCACCGACTGACATGGCAAAATCCGATCCGCATACTGCGTGCCTGCCAAGCCGGTTTTCACCGCGTCTTCCATTAGCTTCAGAATAGCTCGGCCCTTTTCGATTACCGCCTCGCGAGAGATCCCTCCCCGAACGCTTTCGTATTCGAGAGCCAGTTCCCAAAGCGGCCAGTCTTTCCCTTCATTGAAAGCCATCATGGCCTCAACGGTTTGGAAAGGAACCGACAAATCCCTGCGGGACATAATCGGCAAAACCGGCTTCAAAACCCTCACGGCGCGAACCGCTGCGTTCTCTCGAACAATTGAAAGCATACGCGCCTCCGGTTCTTCGACCGATGAAAACCGCAGCAGATTGGCTTCTCCACCGAGAGCCTGACTATCTTCGCATTTCAACAAATTGAACAGCTCCATCTGAACGCCTTCGCGGTCTGCTCCAACTTTCAAATACACGAGGGTTTCGAAATAGTCGCCTGCCATCAACAAAGCAGTGCCGTCGATTTCAGTTACTTCGATCATGCCACCACCGGTCGAGATCGCCTGTAGGGTGTTACAGTAACCATTCACTCCCTCTATCGCCAACTTGTAATTATTCGGATGCGTTGCCCCGTAGGACTCGTAATGCACCTCGATTTCCAGCCCAGCCGATTGAGTGTGCTGGGCGTGATCCGGAAGCCGTGAGTCGTCTGGCTCCCAACCCAAAAATCCACCATAGAGCCCCATATCGGTACCCTGGGACTTATGCGTCGTAACGAGAGCGCCATTGGGATCGTAATAAATATCCGCTCGCCGTAAATCCCCCTCGACCAAGTCGCGACAAAGTCGCCCGATACGATTGGCTGCCGCGCTGTGAGAGCTCGATGGTCCGCGCATGACGGGGCCAAGAACGTCATTGAAAATGCTAGGGATGTGATTGGATTCACTCATTCAGGATATCGCGGGATTCAGCGTTTCTGACACTACATGGCCCAAATGAAAAGGCCTTTTAGCTCTACTTGTTAAATCCGATAATCAGCCGGATTCGGCCTCGTCTCAATCCCCTGCCTGATTATTGCCAAAATCCGCTCCCGCTCTTCTCCTTCAATCCGCAATCGCGGCGCCCGCGTGAGCTCCGACCCATAACCGCACTCGGCAACTGCCAGCTTGATGTACTGCACTAGCTTGGGAAGCGTATCCAAGTGAAGGAGCGGCGTATACCACCGGTAAACCTCTCTCGCCTCCTTAAACCGATCCGCTTCTACAAGATCCCAAATAAGCCGATTCTCAACCGGAAAGGCGTTCACCAATCCAGAGACCCAGCCATCAACGCCCAAAACCAAGCTTTCCAATATCAGATCGTCGACGCCTGCAAAAAGCTGATACCGATCGCCGCAGAGGTTTCGCAAATCCGTAATGCGTCGCGGATCATTCGACGATTCCTTGATCGTCGTAAAGCGCGGCTCGTCCGCCAATTCAGCGAAAGTCTCGGGCTTGATGTCCACCCCGTAAGAAACCGGATTATTGTAAATCATGATCGGCAAATCAGTCGCTTTCGCAACTTCGCGGAAATGGACCACCGTTTCGCGAACATCGGTTTTGTAAACCATGGCCGGAAGCGCCATCAAACCGTCAACGCCTGCCCGCTTTGCCGCCTCGGCCGAACGACAAGCCTGGGCCGTCGTGTATTCCGCAACTCCCGCGAGCACTGGAACTCTTCCCCCAATATGATTCACCGTCGCTTGCAAAAGTTCGAATTTCTCCGCTGTATCAAGAGAAGAATTCTCCCCTACCGTTCCCAGCATGACAAACCCATGGACCCCTGCATTAAGCATCACATCCAAATGCCTTAACGTCGCCTCGGTATCGAGCGAACCATCCGATCCAAATTGAGTAGTCGTCGCCGGGAACACCCCAGTCCAACGACCTTCGGTTTTACTTTCTTGTGGACTCGTCATTACGTCAGTCTTGATAATTCAATTTATAAATAGGCCAGATAGCTGCATTGCGCTTGATCATTCAACCTATTCTAAGCAATAAAAGTTGAAACTTTTTTATTTTGCACACAAAGTCAATTTATCTTTACTCATTCGAGTCTTTAAATATTTTCCGACTCTAGATTTTATGTTTAAACCCGCCCAAATCAAATCCCTATCGATTCTCGCGATAGCCCTTACCATGACGACCAATACTCTAACCAGAGGCAATATGCTTCAATGGGAGGAAAATGCGGATGCCTTAAACGACCCCGCCCTATTCTCTCTCCAAGACATCATCGACAAGAAAGCTCTCCCGACGAAAAAAGAGGCCCAGATCGCCTGGCGAGAAACCGACGCCAGCTGTCTTTTGTTCGAAAAGTCCGATACTATCGATGAGGGTAAGGACGTCTTCGATTGGAATCCGGAAACCGACGAAAAAAAGCTCCTAATCTCTGCTGATAGATTTATCCCGGACGGCGCTGAGAAACCTCTCAAGCTGGGTGGCCGGGACACGCTCGTATGGTCGAGCGATCAAAAGAAACTTCTCATCTACACGAACACCAAGAAAGTCTGGCGGGTTAATTCGCGCGGCGACTACTGGATTCTGGACCTCGACACCAATCGCCTCAGGCAACTGGGCGAACAATTCGATCCTTCCACCTTGATGTTCGCCAAGTTCTCTCCCGATTCCCAATCCGTCGCTTACGTCCAGGATCGCGACGTCTACGTCGAGAATCTCAACAGCGGACGTATCAAAAAGCTGACTACTCGAAAGAAAGACACGCACGTCAACGGAACGACTGATTGGGCGTACGAAGAAGAATTCCAAATTCGCGACGGTTTCCAGTGGAGTCCCGACGGCAAGTCCATCGCCTACTTTCAATTCGATACCGAAGGCGTCGGCACCTTTCAAATGGCCGACTACCTCGCGGGCATCTACTCAGAGGTAATTCGACTCCCCTACCCGAAAGTCGGCACGACCAATTCATCCGTTCGCATCGGCGTAGTGAACGCTAAAGGAGGAAAGACCAAATGGTTCGACGACCTCCCTGGAGATCCGCGCCAACACTACATCCCTCGATTCTATTGGGCTGGCAATTCGGAAGAAGTGGTCTTCCAACGCCTGAATCGTTTGCAAAACACAAGCACGCTTTGGATGGCCAACCTGAAGTCCCGCAAATTGGATTCATTCTTCGAAGAGAAAGCAGACACCTGGATCTATATACATAATCACTTGACTTGGTTCGACGAAGGCAAGTCGTTCCTTTGGCAAACCGAAGCCGATGGATGGCGGCACTTCTATCGTATTTCGCGCGACGGGAAGCAAAAGCAGCTCATTACGAAAGGCGACTACGATGTCATTAAACTCGTAAAGCTCGACCATGAATCCGGTTGGATCTATTTCATGGCATCACCCGATGACCCATCCCAAAGCTATCTCTTCCGCGAAAAGCTAGACGGTACAGGAAATGCTGAACAGCTCAGCCCAGCGAATCAGTCGGGAACGCATTCGTATCGACTTTCTGGAAACGCGGAACGCGCATTCCACACATTCTCAAACGCGAATACGCCTCCGTTATACGAGCTTGTCGAATTGCCGAGCCACAAGATCATCCAAACCAACGAAGACAATGCCGAGGCCATAGCCAAGATGGAGACGCTCAATTTCCAAGAAACCGTTTTCTTCGACATCGAAATCGAGGAAGGCGTCAAGCTGCCGGCCTATGCAATAAAACCGTACCACTTCGATCCTTCCAAGAAGTACCCCGTGCTGTTCAGCATCTACGGTGAACCTATGGGCCAAACCGTCAGAGATAGCTGGAACGACAAAAATCTGTGGCTCCAATACCTCGCCCAACAAGGCTACATCGTTATATCGATCGACAATCGTGGCACAGCCGGACCGCTTGGTCGAGATTGGCGTCACTTCATTTATCGAAAGATCGGAATACTCGCTTGCTTCGATCAAGCTGCCGCCGTTCGAAAATTAAAGGAAATGTATCCATACATCGATGGCGACCGGATCGCCGTTACTGGTTTTAGTGGAGGCGGATCGATGAGTTTGAATCTGCTATTCCGTTACCCGGAGTTGTACAGCACCGCCATGGCAGGGGGATTTATCAGCAATCAGCTCCTCTACGACAGCATCTACCAGGAACGTTTCATGGGCTTGCCTGATGACAATGCCGATAACTACCGCGAAGGCTCGCCCATGACTCACGTTGAAAAGCTAAAAGGCAATCTCCTCATCTACCACGGCACCTTAGACGACAATTGCCACTATCAGAACTTCGAAAACCTCGTACAGGAACTGATCCGCCACAATAAACTGTTTACCGCAGTCCCCTACACCCGAGGCTCCCACAACATCAGCACAGCCGGCGACGGACAAGGCACCGCTCACAATTTGAAAACCAAAACCTGGTACCTAATGAACCACGTAAAGCCAGGCCCGCTTCCTCAATAGACAGATCGATCAACAAAGCCACGCCCTCTCCCTCGTCGCTCCCTTGCCCGGTCCCCATTCCCCAAGTAAGGTAGGGCAAGGACGTCCCGGCCTGCCGCACAACTCAAACCCAACCCATTCAAAAGGTAGGGCTCGATCATCAAACGAGCCGCACAACCAAATCAACATCAGTGTCCATCAGTGTTATCAGTGGTTAAAA
>JAPKDW010000153.1 GCA_028822375.1 Opitutaceae bacterium
CCGCGAACTCACCATCGGGCCCGACCGAAAACAGCACGTAGTTGAAATTCTTCCAATCGACGCTATCCGGATCAAAACGATATCGGAACGGATTGCCCCACGGATCGACTATGGCATTCAACAAAGCTGCAGGCGTTTCTCCCACAATCGGAAAATTTCCGTTGGTAAACTCCATCGCGTTCCGATCGATCAGTATTTTAAAATTCCCGAAACTTCCGTTAGGCGCAAGTCGACCAGCCAATGCATTAAAAAGAATATCTTCCATTGTGGAAAGTCCCGTCACTGTCATTTGTTTTGGATACTCGCCAAAACGAAGCTTGTAGTCCTCAAGCGCTTGCTGGATTCGCACCATATCCGCGCTCGCCCGCTTTCCTTTCGAAGCAGGCAATAAATCACCAAAGCCGATCGCCAAGATACCGGTGAGGATAACGATAATCGAAATCGTCCCCACTAACTCCAGGAGCGTAAAGCCCTGTCGTAATCTAGCTTGTTCCCTCAAGACTCGCATCTATCCACTCCTTATCACCTTCAAACAAACCGCGCACCCGGTGTTTAAGGATGAAGGTTGAAGGATGAATTGCTTTCAAAAGATTGTAGGAGCGGGTTTATCCCGCGATTCCTTCATTCCATCCGATAACAAACTGCACTATCGCGGGGTAAACCCGCTCCTACAAAGATCAACCATTCGAATCGCCCTAAAACCTTACGCCTTACACCTTACACCTTAAGCCTTATTTTCCTGAAGCGCCTTCACGACCGAGGCATCCTCAAGCGTAGTCGTGTCGCCGTGAATCTCTTTGCCTGCGGCAATGTCCTTGAGCAAGCGGCGCATAATTTTGCCGCTTCGAGTCTTTGGTAGAGCGGGAGCGTAACGAATTTCGTCCGGCTTGGCGAAAGCGCCAATTTCACCACCAACGTGATTCCGCAAAATCGCTTTCAGCTTGTCGTCGCCTTCAATCCCTTCCTTTAGGGTAACGAATGCAACGATAGCGCTGCCTTTCACCTCATGAGGCCGTCCGACAATCGCTGCTTCCGCAACCGAGTGATGACTCACCAACGCGCTTTCGATTTCGGCAGTCCCTAAACGGTGTCCCGAAACATTCAATACGTCATCGATTCTTCCGACGATCCAGAAATAGCCATCTTTATCCTCTCGGCATCCATCGCCGCAGAAGTAAACGCCCTTGTACTCGCTCCAGTAAGTATCTTTGTAGCGCTTATTGTCTCCGTAAAGCGATCGAAGCATCGAAGGCCAAGGTTGCGTGAGCACGAGCTTACCGCTCTCTCCTCTACGAACTTCCTTGCCCTCGTCATTGAATACTTTCGCGACAACCCCAAAGAACGGCAAACCCGCCGAACCGGGCTTCGAAGCTACCGCTCCGGGCAATGTCGTAATCATAATACTCCCCGTTTCAGTCTGCCACCAGGTATCCACGATCGGACAACGTCCGCCGCCAATAGTCTTATGATACCATTTCCAGACTTCCGGATTGATCGGCTCGCCAACCGACCCTAGCAAACGCAAGGAACTCAAATCGTGTTTCTTAATGTGCTGCTCACCCCATTTCATGAATGCGCGAATGGCAGTCGGAGCCGTATAGAAAATCGTCACCTTATGCCGATCCACGATCGACCAAAACCGATCGGGGCCCGGCTCATTCGGAGCGCCTTCGTAAATTACGTTCGTCGCGCCATTGGCTAGGATTCCGTAAACAACGTAGCTATGCCCCGTTACCCAGCCGACATCCGCCGTGCACCAATACGTGTCGCTCTCCTTCAAATCGAAAACGTATTTCGAAGTGATAGCCGTTCCGAGCAAATATCCACCGCTCGTATGCAGGACGCCTTTGGGCTTTCCCGTGCTGCCACTAGTATATAGAACGAAAAGAGGCGTTTCACTATCGAATGCCTTCGCTTTGTGAACGTGAGAAGCATCCGCGATCAGGTCGTGCCACCACAAATCGCGACCAGCCTTCATGTTTACGCGATTGCCAGCGCGCTTGAGCGTTATCACGCTTTCCACCGACGCGCAGCCCTTGAGAGCCGCATTCACGTTTTTCTTCAGATCGATAATTTTGCCGCGACGCCAGCCTCCATCTGCCGTAATTACGACCTTAGCCGAGCAATCATTTACGCGATCCTTGATCGATTCAGCGCTAAATCCGCCGAAAATCACCGTATGCACCGCTCCGATCCGAGCGCAGGACAACATAGCCACAACCGCTTCCGCAACCATCGGCATATAAATCGCTACCCGATCCCCCTTCTTAACTCCTAAGCCTTCAAGAGCGTTCGAGAACTTGCAGATCTCAACATGCAACTGCCTGTAAGTGAGAGTCTTCTGGTCACCAGGCTCCCCTTCGAAGATCAACGCTGCCTTGTTTTCACGATGCGTTCCCAAGTGACGATCCACGCAATTTTCGCATACATTGAGCTTGCCGCCTACAAACCACTTGGCATGAGGCGCCTTCCACTTAACGGTCTCTTTCCACGGCTTCCTCCATTGTAGCAAATCTTTTGCTTGAGTATTCCAAAACTTTTCTGGATTGTTCACTGATTCCAAGTAAAGCCTCTTGTATTCGGCCATACTTTGAACGGCAGCCTGTTTTCTGAATTCCTGAGAAGGCGGATACTTTTCTCCATCTCTTGCTACTGAAGTAATCTTGTTTGCCACAAATTTTCCTTGGTTTATATTAGTAAATCAACGGGGGGTTAAAACGCCGAATACCAGCAAGATCGCCAACAAGGGTCAAGCTTCGGATCTGTGATCAGAATCTCTTTTTTTAGAGCTTTTGAAAACGCGGTATCATTCTTGCATGGCATTTTGCCATGTTCGTATCCACAATTAATTACAAAAACTAACATCACACAACCAACACCCGCTTTCAAACGCTAAGCGTATGGCCGACGAAAAAGACCAACCAAAAGAAGAGACAGTGACCGTCGAAGGCGTCCTGGAAATCACTAACAAGAAGACCGGACAGCTGCTCGACCTCACCAAGAACGGCCGTCAACGCCCGACTGACCCGTTCATCCCCAAAGAACTTATTCGGCGATTTAAGCTGAAGAACGGCAACTACGTAGTAGCGCAAGCGACTGTAGACCCGCGTTTTCAAAATCCAAAGATTCGATACATCGACTCCGTGGATGGGATGTCCGTAGACGAACGTCGCAAGAAACTGGAATTCACTCAGCTCACGACAATTACGCCGGAAGAGCAGATCAAACTCGAAACCGACCAAAAGCGCCTAACCACTCGGGCAATGGACCTTTTCTGCCCACTCGGCAAAGGAACTCGCGGTCTCATCGTTGCCCCTCCTCGTACAGGGAAGACAACCTTGCTCACGCATATCGCCCAAGGTGTTGCAGCCAACCATCCGGAAATTCACTTGATGATCCTGCTGGTGGACGAGCGACCTGAAGAAGTCACCGATTTTCGCCGCAATATAGATGGCGAGGTCTGGGCTTCATCCAATGACGAGGAACTTCACAACCATCTTCGTATCGCGGATCTATGTATCGAACGTGGCAAGCGACTCGCCGAAACCGGCAGAGACGTTATCATCTTGTTGGATTCGATCACTCGTCTCGCCCGAGCTCACAATGCCTCAAAAAAGTCCGGGCGAACAATGTCCGGCGGTCTCGATATCCGCGCCCTCGAAAAACCGCGTCAGCTATTTGCAGCCGCGCGGAATACCGAAGAAGAAGGCAGCCTAACGATCGTCGCTTCCGCTTTGATCGAAACCGGCAGTCGCATGGACGACATGATCTTCCAGGAATTCAAGGGAACGGGCAACATGGAGATGGTGCTCGATCGTAAATGCGCCGAAATGCGTCTCTACCCAGCCATGAACATCGCTTCATCCGGAACGCGTCGCGAAGAACTCCTCATTCCCGAAGATGTTCTCGATGGAATTAACTTCTTCCGCCGCGCTCTCGTTCAGCAAAAGACCGAGGACGCTACCGAGACTATGCTGACTCGACTCGGTAAAACTGACAGTAATCAAGACCTTCTCGACTTAATCAGTCACTAGTCTTTCAAAATTAAATCGAATTCTGCCCACTTACTGCTTGATCTAGCAAAATCTGCTGGCAGAAAAGACGGTTTCTCCTCGATAGCTAGCGAGGAGTCCCTCCTTACACAGGACCCTCTATGGAAAGTTTCTCAGAACAGTGTCTAGACATGGCTCGCTCCATGCTCAGCCACAATATGGAATCCATCAATCAAGATGGAACGATTACGCCGGTCGAGGGCGAAGCTCCTCGCTTGGACGAGTCGGGTCATGCTGCACTCGCCATTGGCGAATTTTACCGGGCTACCGGCGAAACCGAGCTCGAGGGTAAAGACCTGATCGATCTCGCCGCACGCTGCATCACAGCCCAGGTATTTCGGGATCCTCCACAGGAGAACGGCCTAGCCTACGCAGCGCTTGCCCTTCTTTCCTTCGGACCTTCGAAAGAACGTAACCCCGTCTGGGAACGTCTCGTCGACGAAACGCGCGAACGTCTCGACAAACTTCTACTCAATCGAAGCGACTACGACAATCACTGGCAGACTTTCAACATCGCCAAAGCGGTATGTCGCTTCAGCCTCGGCCTTTCCAAGAAAGACGAGACCGGACGCCTCATCGAACGTTTCCTCGATCGTATCGACGAAACCAGCTCGAGCGGTTACTTCGACGATGTTAACGACGGCATCGGCGGCGATTTCTCCCTTCAAGGAGTTATGGCCTTCGTTTTCACCCGCCAGTCGCTTCAGCTTCACTCGAACCCCGGACTCCGCGAACGCAAACTGCCTAGCTTGCGCACATACGCTGAGAAATACATCAAAATGCTACCCGACCTCGTCCGCGAAGACGGACTCGGCTGGGCATTCTCCAAAGGCTCTGGAGCCTATGGACAGATGCACCTGATCAGCTTGTTGCTTCAAGGATTCCGCGACGGATGGGTTCCAGAAGATCGCAAACCGAAATACTTCGATCTCTTGCGTCGCCTCTTCTACTTCTTTTACGCGACCTACCTCGATCAAGAGCATGGCTACCTCGTCGTTCGCGACGAAGAGCGCACCGCATTGACGAGCCACACGACACGCCTTTCGAACTTCGACGGCGCTCGTTTCCTCAGCCAATGGTCCCGCTTGTCGAAAGACATCAAAGCTCCTCCAGGCGTTGGCAGCGAACCTTTCAAGTCCGGTTGCCGCTTTGTCATTTTCGACAAATCGAACAAGAAGGAGCAAGGTCTCCTCCTTTACCGCAACGTCGATTCCGGTCTCCAAATTCAAATGCCGCTCGTATCTTGCGGTTCGAAGACCACTTCCGATTGTTTGCCTTTCCCGCATTCGCCAGGAATCTTCGATTGGCCGAATAACGAGTACTTGCCGATCATGATACCGGAACTCACCTTCCGCGGCGAAAAGTTCATCCCTGCATTCTACGGCAAGAAATGCACGACCGGACTCGGCTTTAAGCGTTCATTCTACTTCCGTTACGAGCAGCCAGATCTCATCAATACCGACGAGAAAATGGTTACCGATATCGGCTCCTGCAAAGTCAGCTGGACTTTCGCCGGCAACAAGATCACGAGCGAATTCAGCTACACGGTAAAGAGCCAGATTACTCTGGACCACTTCCGCTACACGCTGGCAATTGGCGCGCCTCACTCGCGTCACCGCATCGACTCGACTCCAATGCTCGGTCAAGAAGGACTGCGCTGCCAAGTCATTAAGGATGATTTCCAAGGTACTTGGAAAAATACTGACGTTGTCACGAACGACTCTACCTATCGCACCAACTACGGCAACATACATTATCTGCAAACCTTGGAACGCGAGCACCCGCTCATAATGCGCCCGGGGCAAACTTACAAATTGTCTGTTTCCTTTGATCCTGACATCATCTCTATCAGCGAATCGGTTTAGTAGCCTAGTTAAGCCAAAATAGTGACGAAGCGCTCTCTAAACAGACGCTTCGATGCAATTTAAAGAATGCTCGCAAAACGAATCATTCCCTGCCTCGACGTCCACGGAGGTCGCGTAGTCAAAGGCATAAAGTTCAAAGAACTTCGCGACGCGGGCGACCCAGTGGCCTGCGCGAAAGCCTACGACGAACAAGGGGCCGACGAGCTTGTTTTTCTCGATATCACTGCGTCCAGCGACAAACGGGAAATCATGCATAACGTTGTCGAACAAACCGCTTCCGAGTGTTTCATGCCGCTCACTGTTGGCGGCGGCCTTCGTAATCTGGACAACATCACTCATATGCTGCACTCAGGGGCCGACAAAGTCAGCCTCAACACTGCGGCGATCGATGATCCCGATCTCATTCTCCAAGCCGCTCGCAAATTCGGAAACCAATGTATCGTTTTAGCGATCGACGCGAAACGTGACGGCGACAGTTGGCGCGTATTCACTCACGGGGGGCGCAATCCCACTCCGCTCGACGCGATTGAATGGGCCAAAAAAGCGGTCTCTCTCGGAGCTGGCGAAATCCTTCTAACCAGCATGGATGCCGACGGAACCCTCGCGGGATACGATGTTGAACTAACGCGTCGAATTTCGGAATCGGTCGAAGTCCCAGTGATCGCCTCTGGCGGCGCCGGAAACCTCGACCACATGGTTGACGTCCTCGAAAAAGGCAAAGCCGACGCAGTTCTCGCCGCCAGCATCTTTCACTTCGGCACCTACACCATCGAACAAGCCAAACGTCACCTAGCCAAAGCTAACCTACCCGTTCGCCTTTAAAGTCAGATCGAATCGTAGGGCCGGCCCTCGCGCCGCGCCGCGTAGGAACCCAAAGCATTCAAAAGGTAGCGGCCGATCTCCGAGCGGCCATTGCTATCGAAGATATCATGCAGCGGCAAAGCCGAGTATCCTGTTAATCATCCCCAGAAGCAACAAACCGCGAACACCTAACCCCTCAAACCCTCAGCCACCTCACGAGAGAAGTAGCTCAAGATCATATCGGCTCCTGCTCTTTTGATAGCCAACAAAGATTCGTCTCGGCTCTTTTCGTAATCCAACCAGCCCAACTGCGAGGCTGCATGAATTTGAGCGTACTCGCCTGACACTTGATAAGCTGCAACGGGAAGCGAAGTCGCATTACGCAACTCCCGCACGATATCCAAATAAGGACCAGCAGGTTTAACCATCACGAAATCCGCGCCTTCTTCCTCATCCAATAAGGCATCCGCAATCGCTTCGCGTCGATTCGCCGGATTAAGCTGATACGTTTTTTTATCGAGCAAAGAAGTGCCAGCCGCGCTCGCGCTGCCAACCGCTTCGCGAAATGGTCCGTAATAAGCCGAAGCGAACTTAGCCGAATAAGCCATGATCGCCGTGTCATCGAAACCAGCATCATCCAGAAACTCGCGGATCGCTCCAATACGACCGTCCATCATGTCGGAAGGAGCCACGATATCCGCACCCGCTTCCGCTTGTAAAACCGACATTGCGCACAAGCGCTCCACCGTTTCATCATTCAGCACATAATCGCCTGCCTCGTTTAATACGCCGTCGTGACCATGAGTGGTATAAGGATCCAGAGCCACGTCAGCCATGACCAACAATCCCGGAGCCGCGTCCTTAATTGCCTTAATCGCCCGCAGGCCTAGATTGTCAGGATTATTGGCTTCGTTGCCCACAGCATCCTTCAACGAGGGATCGATACTCGGAAACAAAGCCACAGCTTTGACACCCAAATCCCACAATTCGCGGCATTCCAACGCCAGGTCCTTCAAGTTTCGGCGAAAAACGCCCGGCATGCTGCCAACTGCTTCCTTCTCGCCATCGCCATCGATTGCGAAAAGCGGGGCGATCAGGTCGTCCACCGTCAGACGTGTTTCTTCGACTAACGAACGCACAGCCGCAGTGCGGCGTAATCGTCTTGGGCGACGAGCTAAATCGAGCTTGAAATCTTCTTGGTTATCCGAATCGTTCATAA
Organism: Opitutaceae bacterium; assembly: GCA_028822375.1. Classification (GTDB taxonomy): domain Bacteria; phylum Verrucomicrobiota; class Verrucomicrobiia; order Opitutales; family Opitutaceae; genus Pelagisphaera. The sequence goes on from JAPKDW010000153.1 coordinate 7,938, forward strand.
AAATCGAAGCAAACATGCAGGCTATCACAAAGACACGCAATTCCGAATCGCTCCAATCCACGAGAGATTGTCTAAGCTGTACCCCAACCGCCTGTTGATTCGAGGGCTAAACAACAAACGTCGCCCTTTCGTAAAAAAATGAATAGGACACCTATCGTCCACCGATTTTCCAATTATCGCTATGTCCGAAGTCACTTTTCACAATACGCTAACTCGTCAACGCGAGCCCATCGAACCAACCAAAGGCAAATTAGTTGGCATGTACTGCTGCGGCCCGACTGTCTACGCCCAGGCCCACATCGGCAACTTCCGCACATTCCTCTCTCAAGATGTAATGAGGCGGACATTACAAGTCGCCGGCTATAAAGTCCTCCACGTACGCAACCTGACCGACGTCGACGACAAAACCATCAAACGCGCCTTCGAAGAAGGCAAAGCGCTCAGAGAAGTCACCGAACACTGGACCCGCGTATTTCACGCCGATTGCGAACGCTTCAATATGCTCTCCCCTCAGATCGAGCCCAAGGCGACCGATCATATCCAAGAGCAAATCAACATGATCGTCGCCCTCTTGGAGAAGGACCACGCCTACGCAACTGAAGACGGCAGCGTATACTTTCGTGTGTCATCATTTGACGGATACGGGAAACTCTCTCGCCTAAAAGAACGTGAGCTCACCACGACCGCCGCCGATGCATCGCCCAACGACAGCGATGAATACGAACGCGACTCCATGGCCGATTTCGTCATGTGGAAAAGCCGCAAAGAAAACGATGGCGACGTATTCTGGGACAGCCCATGGGGCGAAGGCCGCCCCGGTTGGCACCTCGAGTGCTCCGCCATGGCAATGAAGTACCTCGGCAACAATCTCGACATTCACTCCGGCGGCGAAGACCTCGTCTTCCCCCACCACGAAAACGAGATTGCCCAAAGCGAATGCTCCTGCAGCGACCACACCCAGTTCTTCAAATACTGGATACACTGCGCTCACCTTCTCGTCGAAGGTGGAAAAATGTCCAAAAGCCTCAACAATTTCTACTCCGTCGACGATATCGAAGCCAAAGGGTTTACTCCCGTCGCGCTACGCTACGCTCTCACCAGCAGCGCCTACCGCCAGACCATCAACTTCACGATGGACTCGCTACACGCTGCCCAAAGCGCCCTCGTCCGTCTCAAGAAATTCTCGGACGAAACCCTCTCTGCTGCCGGCCTCAAACGTGCTGCCCTCCTAAAGGCGATCGACAAAGGTAAACACAGCAAAGACAGCTGGGGTCCTCTCGCCAAAGCCTGGCAGACGCTCTCCAACGATCTAAACATCGCCGGAGCGCTCGGAGCCATTTTCACCACGATCAAAGAAACCAAAACTACGGAGCTCAGCGCTGAAGCCGCTCAAGAGCTCGCTATCGCGTATCACAAACTCGTATACGCCCTCGGCTACGATCTCACTCAAGTCGTCATCGAGAAGCCCAAAGTCGAGGCTCCTGAAGAAATCAAAGCCCTCGCCCAACAACGCTGGGACGCCAAGCAAGCCAAAGACTGGGCCAAAGCCGACGAATTCCGAAACGAGCTCACATCAAAAGGCTGGAAAATCCTAGACAGCAAAGACGGCTTCGAAATCGAACTGTTATAAGCGTGCTCCAGGGATTTCGATTCTACCTAACGGTTTAGCGCCGCGAAGTCGCACATGGTAGCGGCCGATCTCCGAGCGGCCACTTTTGTCGTGGCTGCTGAACGGTAGCATCTCCCGATGGTCCCGCCATTACAGGAATATGGGCTGCTAATCGTTGAATATATTTGAATATTTAATAGGTGCATTTTTAACTATTAAAAGGATTTAATCCCTCAAAGGTTTAATTTTAAACTATTAAAAAACAAAAATCAGCGATCACAAACCTCGGAGCAAGGGGGAAACAACTTCGCATCGATCTTGGTCAAAAGCAGGAAGAGCTTGCCCAAAACGCTGGCATAAGCCTCAGCACTCTCAAGGCTTTTGAGTCGGGGAAATCAATCAATGTTACCAATCTGGTAAAGATTCTCGCTCAACTCGATTGCCTCGATGCATTTGAGCAGATCATTCCAGATGTAGCCCCCAATCCCTTGGATCTCATTAAATTGGAAGGCAAAACCCGCCAGCGCGTTCGCTAGTCATGGCTCACGATCTCGCAGAAGTTTTCTACAAATCTCGTCGTGTCGCCGCCGTTTATTGGGACGCCCACAACCCCGGCCCAGGAAAATGGACTGCCACTCAGCAAATGTCTCTTCGCGGCAAACGAGAAAAATCGAACTCTCGGATTTCATCAATTCGCCAAAGATCATTCTCTAGCGACGCTTCCCAAAATCAAATCGATCATCGAACAGGTCGCCCAATCGATTCGCAAATGGCCTCAATTCGCCGAACAAGCCAAAGTCAGCGAACCGACGGCTCTCAAGATCCAAACTGCCCTCGGGGCTAGTCTTAGCTCTACTCAGTAAAACGAGCGCTAGGGCTATCAGGTAGGGCAGCGACGTACCGACGTGCCGCAATGCAATGATCTTCTTATGCGGCACGCCGGGACGTCGTTGCCCTACCCTTTGGCTCAA
>JAPKDW010000154.1 GCA_028822375.1 Opitutaceae bacterium
AGGTGAGCTGCGCTTTAAGAGCGGTGAACTCGGTGTCGTAGTTGGCGATATCGGTCGCGTTCTTGGTGACGTCGGTAGACATCGTCTTGAGCTCGGACATGCGATCCAATACCTTTCCTGCGGTCGATAGAGCGCCGTCCTACGTTTGAAGGAAGGATTGGGCGTTCGCGATGTTTGTATTGGTGGCGTCGGTACGCTAGAAAGCCTCGCAAGGCTTTTCTGGAGCATAGCATTACTTGATGCTAGATTATTAGACGCAAGCGTAGCTGCACTATTAGTATTAATTACTACTGACATGACAACTTCCTTGTTTTGATTTCCGCGACGTCCTTGTCGCTACGAGTTGTTTTTGAATCGTGTCAACTGCACGAATAACTTTTGGTTACCTCTCTAGTATCGGCCCTCTATGGATAACTTTAGAGGAAAGCGCTCTTTTTCTGCTGAAAACGCTCATTGCCTATGGAGTGCATTACTTATACGAGCTTTTGAATCTTCGAGGCTTGCATCTCTTCAGATATACTTAGGCTAGTGATTAATGAAGCGATCGATCCTGGGAATGGTACTATCAGGAGGAAAGAGTCGAAGGCTCGGCCAAGACAAGGCGCAGCTCTCGTTTCATGAGGGGACGAACCAATTGGATTATATGTTGGGCTTGTTGGATGCGTTCTGCGAAAGCTTGGCCATTTCTTGTCGCAGTTCGCAGTTCGAAGAACGATCTTCGCGTTTTGATGCTGCTTTGATTTTGGATGCAGAAGGACTGGTGGGTCCAGTGGCTGGCGTGGTAGGCGGATTGAAGCATGCCGAGGGGCGTGCTGTATTGGCTGTAGCGTGCGACATGCCTTTGCTTGATGCAGCAGCTTTGTTGAAACTTCTGAGCCTTCGAAATCCAGAAAAGCTGGCAACCTGTTTTATCGCGGACGACGGGAAACCTGAACCGATGTGCACTGTGTACGAAACGGCTTGTCTGTCAGTTCTTGAAGAGTGGGTTGGGGATGGGAACTTTAGTTTGAGACGTTTTCTAGAAAATGTGGATGTGGAGTTAATTACGTTTAACGAACCGCAATTGCTTGCGAGCGTGAATACCTTTGAAGATGTTGAAGTGGCTCGAAAACGTTTATCTCGATAACCCGAGAATCCCTAGCGTGATGCTTAACTTAGAAATTTTGCGAATTTTCATTTCGCCTGGCCACGACTTCAAAGGCCGGCATGGCAAAGAACGGTTGGATCACGGTTCCCAAAGTGTGGACTCAGTTGAATGCGTAGCCGGTCGCGGTTTGGAAGGAGATCGGTTCTTTGACTATCGAGATGATTTCAAGGGTCAGATGACATTCTTCGATTTGGCTGTTGCTGAGGCGGTGGAACGAAAACTTGGGCTTGTGGATTTCGAACTCTCTCAGTTGCGGCGAAATGTGATCGTGTCGGGGATTAGTTTAAATGATTTGATCGGAAAGCGTTTCGAGGTAAATGGCGTAGCATTTTTCGGAAGCGAGGAGTGTTCGCCTTGTTATTGGATGAACGAAGCGCTGGGTCCAGGGGTGGAGTCGTTGTTGAAAGGTCGCGGCGGATTGCGTTGCCGTATTCTGAGTTCGGGTACTTTAAGGCTTGGCGAATCTCAATTGAAGGTGATTATTTGAATGAGAGTATGAGCGAGGTCACCTTAAACGGCGAGAATGTGGATTTTCAGGGACCTGCGCCGGCGGCGGCTATTGAAGTGTGGACTTTAGTGGAGCAATTTCTCGGACAATCGGGATTGTTCGTCGATCGTATGCAAGTCGATGGCGAGGATTGGGCGCCTTCGGGAGAATCGGATTCGAGGACGTATCGTAAAATCGAAGCGTTTTCGATTAGCCGTGAAGGCAAGGTTGCTCAGATTGTGTCTGAGCTCTTGGGGCAGCAACCGCTTCTTGAAAAGCAGTGGAACGCTTGTTCGCATCAGGTTTTGAGTCGGCCGTGGCCAGTTTTTCAGAATGAAGGGCTTGAGCTCTTGGGCGCCACGCAACCGTTGGTGCAAAGCCTTAGCGTGTTGGTCGAAGCTGCTCGAAGCTCGCTCTAGGTTAAATACAATCTTTCAATGAAAGAAGCCCGCTTGTCTTACCGAGCGGGCTTTTCTGTGAAATCTCAAAGCTTATTTTGCTTGCTTCTTGCCCCAACTGTCGCGCAAGCCGGTCGATCGATTGAACACGATTTGCTTTGCGTTCGAATCTGGATCGACAGCGAAGTAACCTTTGCGCTCGAACTGAAATCGATCTCCTGGTTTCACTTTGGATAGTTCGGTCTCGCCGTAGGCGGTGAGCACTGTTTCCGAGTTAGGGTTTAGATTGTCGATGAAGGTTTGACCTTCTTGCACGTCCTCAGGATTGGGCTTTGTGAAAAGCGGCTCGTAAACTCGAACTTCCAAAGGCGTGTTCTTGGTTGTGCTCACCCAATGTATGGTTCCCTTGATCTTACGTCCGTCGGGAGTTGAACCTCCTCTGGACTCAGGGTCGAAGGTCGCTCGTATTTCAGTGATGTTGCCCGCGTCGTCTTTCACGAAATCGGTGCAGGTAATGTAGCAGGTGTAGCGAAGGCGGACCTCGCGGCCTGGGCCGAGGCGAAAAAACTTCTTAGGAGGCTCCTCCATAAAGTCTTCGCGTTCGATAAAGATTTCTTTTGTCAGAGCGACTTTGCGCGTTCCGAGTTCCGGGTTTCCTGGGTGGTTGGGGCCTTCGAACCATTCGGTTTCGCCTTCAGGGAAGTTCTCGATGACGACTTTGATGGGGTTGAGGACTGCCATACGGCGATAGGCCGATCCTTCTAAGTCTTGACGTAAACAGTACTCGAGAAGCGAATACTCGTTTACCCGCTCGCGCTTGGCGATGCCGGCTCGGTGGCAAAATTCATTGAGAGCACTTGCGGTGTATCCGAGTCTTCGAAATCCGGATACGGTTGGCATTCGTGGATCATCCCAGCCGCGTACGTGACCTTCGGTTACGAGCTGAAGCAATTTACGTTTGCTGGTGAGTATGTATTCGACGTTTAAACGAGCGAATTCGATTTGCCTTGGTTTACTTGGTACGGGGAGATTTTCGAGAAACCAGTTGTAGAGAGGGCGGTGGGATTCGAATTCCAAGGAGCACAGGCTATGAGTAATGCCTTCGATAGCATCGCTTTGGCCATGGGTAAAATCGTAGGAAGGGTAGATCTTCCATTTATCGCCAGTTCTATGGTGGCGCGCATGCAGTATGCGGTAGAGGACCGGGTCGCGAAGATTGAGGTTCGGATGAGCCATATCGATCTTCGCTCGAAGTACGCGCTTCCCTTCGTCGAATTTTCCATCACGCATTTGCTGGAAGATTTCGAGGTTCTCCTCAACTGACCGATCACGGAATGGAGAATCTTTTCCTGCTTCGGTGAGAGAACCACGATAAGTTCGCATTTCTTCCGGGGTTAGGTCGTCGACGTAGGCAAGGCCTTCTTTTATTAGAAAGACTGCCCAATCGTAGAGTTGATCGAAGTAGTCGGAGGCGAAAAAGAGATTTTCTCCCCAATCAGCGCCAAGCCACTGGAGATCCTTCTTAATTGCCTGGACGTATTCGTCTTCTTCCTTTGCAGGATTGGTATCGTCAAATCTTAGATTGAATTGGCCTTTGTAGTCGGTCGCGATTCCGTGGGAGACTTGGATTGCGAGGGCGTGCCCAATATGTAAATACCCGTTTGGCTCGGGAGGAAAGCGTGTCACTACAGTGTCGCGAACGCCAGAGGCGAGCTCTTCGTCTATGAAGTCGCGGATGAAATTTGAGGGTGTTTCTTCGGTCATGGGAATGTTTTGAAAGTTTGGTTACTTGGATTTAGGCGTATTTTTCTTCGGTTTTTTTCAGGCGTTCAAGTACGCGTTCTTTTCCGAGAATCTCTAGCATTGGAAGGAAGTCTGGACCGGAATTGGTGCCACTAACTGCGAAACGGACGACGGGGAACCAGGCGAAAGGTTTGGTTTCCAGCGATTCTGCTAGTTGATTGAAGGCCCCTTCGAGAGAGGCTTCGGTCCAATCTTCCAAGGCTGCAAGGACAGGAGTGATCTCTTGGATACGCGTGATGGCGTCACCTTTCTTGAAGACCTTGCCTTCGGCTTTTTCGTTGATCGCGTAGTCGTCGCTAAAGAAATAGGCAGCGAATCCGGGAAGGTTTTCGAAGCTATCGATCTTCTCTTGGCAAACCTTCAAGCAAGAAACGAGGTAGTCCTGGTCTGTGGCATCATCGATGAGGCCGGCCTTTCGCAATGCGGAACTAGCGCTGTTGGCATAGGCTTCGACCGGCATGGCTTTCATGTATTCGAAGTTTATGTGCGACATTTTCTTCTCATCGAATCGAGCGCCGCCTTTTTGCACGTCATCGAGACTGAAACGTTCTACGAGCTCTTCGATCGAGAGGATTTCCTGATCATCTTTTGGAGACCAACCCAGAAGGGCGATGAAGTTCCGGACGGCTTCGGGCAGAAAATCGCGATCCTTATATTCGGCGATCAGCGCTCCCTTGTCGCGTTTGGACATCTTGCCTTTGCCGTCTTTCGGATTTTTGAGAATCATCGGCAAGTGAGCGAACTTAGGAGGCTCGACGCCGAATGCGTTGAAGAGCTCAACGTGTTTCGATGTGTTGGAAAGGTGGTCTTCGCCGCGTATTACGTGAGTGATTTTCATCGCTATGTCGTCCACTACATTGACGAAATGGAAGCTTGGGTCGCCGTTGGAGCGTTGAATCACAAAGTCGCGTTCTTCGCGGCGGGTTACGTTTCCCCGTATAAGGTCGTCGATTACGACGGGTTGAGTTTTGACCTTCTCGACTTCGGCTCCGACGTATTTGTCGAACTCGGTGTAGCGTTCTCCTTCTAGTTTGAAGTAGATGGCTCCGTCTTTTTCGTAAGTCCGGCCAGCTTCTTCGAGCTTCTTTAAGTATGAAGCGTAGAGTTCGTTTCGTTGGCTTTGGAAATAGGGGCCGTGTTCACCTTCTGCACCTGGGCCTTCGTCCCAATCGATGCCGAGCCACTTAAGGCCGTCGATCAGCTCGTCTAGGGCTTCTTGGGTGTTTCGTTCCTTGTCGGTATCCTCGATTCGCAAGACGAAAACGCCGCCCGTACGCCGTGCGTAGAGCCAATTGAATAAGGCTGTGCGGGCCGTGCCGATGTGTGTGGAGCCGGTTGGGCTGGGTGCGAATCTGACGCGGACGTTGCTCATACGCAGGACACGTTGCGCGTAAGGAGGGGCGAATCAAGACAATGCTCGATTGTGTCTATTAAGAGTGGGTTGGGATATGGGCGTCGGTTCTAAAATGAACACGTTTGCTCGGCTATAAGCTTTTGGAACCCAGGGTGACTTTTGATCGGTAGCAAATCGGGATCTTGAAGTAGCCAAGCCATGTCATTGTAGCCTAAATCGATTGCGCGTGAGAGAGTTGCTACGGCTTCTCGTTTGCGGCCTAACAGGCTTAGGCTACATGCTAGATTGTAGTGGATCCTCGGGTCTTTGGGACTAATTCGGGTAAGGCGGCGATCTATGCGAAGGGTCTGTTGGGCCATGTCGTATTTGGAATATAGGCTGCCGAGTAGCTCTAGGATTTCGGGATTCTTGGGGTCTCGCTTGAGCGCGTTCTCAAAGAAGTTAATGTCGAAGGCGTCTTGCTCGTCGATTTCCATATCGGTGAATACTTTAGAGATGGAATGGGCGGCTGCAAGTGCTCGTTTTCGGATGATTCGGGGGAATCGCGGAAGGTAGAAAAGAGGATGACTTAGGGGCAATAGGCACTGTTGCTGGTTAGGTGGATAAGCGAAGCGCCTAGGGCGATAGATGAAGAATCCACTTGGGGAGTTGATCGCACTAGGGCCCCTTATGCGTGGACCGCAAGAGGCGCAAATTTCTTTGATTATCGCTTGATGAGAGGATGACGAGAGCCGTTTGAAAGCGTAGGATTACATCCGAATTAATAGCCGAATGTTCACGGCGAAGGGTGAGAACGATAAAACTAGAATTATTATTATGACAAAGGCTCGAAATAAATTAATACTCGCCGCTTCTTTTTTTCTCACTGCCGTTTTGGGCTACTCAGAGGAAACTCCAGAAGTAAAAGGAATCATTCTGTCGTTGGAACAGGATAAAGCTACCGTTTCGTTGGAAGTTGCTGGAAGCGTTAAGGAAGGAGATCGCGTCCGGGTCGACAAGATTACGAGTAAAGACGAGGTCGAAACGATTCGCGGAGAAGTTCTCGAAGTACTTGAGACGGACGCTTTGGTTCGGATCGATTCTTCGCGTCTCGAAGTGGGTGAGAGCGCCCGGTTCATTCCGACAGCTCCTATGATCGAGGCTGACATTTTGGCGTCTATTCCGAATGACAAGTTTTCTCAGTCGGACGCTATCGAGGATGAGCAACTGGATCGGCGGGCTTCATTGGCGGCTTGTCGTTCGGCATTGAATGAGTTTCCCGAGGAACCACGTTTCCATGCGCAATTGGGCCGCTTGCTCGAAGTGTTGGAAAAGCCAGCTAGCGCGATTTTGACTTATGAAAGAGCTTTAGAGTTGGAGCCTGATTATCCGGTTGCTCTGCACAAGCTAGCGTCGCTGCGATTTTTCGGTCCTGAGGAGTTGAGGGATCTTGAAGCCTCGCGTTCGCTTTTCCGTCGAGCAGCTGAATTGGAGTTCGATGCGTCTATGCCGGTTATCGGTTCTATGAGCCGCGACGCATCTGGAGGAGATCGCGACTACGCAGCGGCGGTACATTGGTTTCAGATTGCCGCGAGCAAAGGAAATCCGTACTCGCAAAATGCATTGGCTCAATGCTTCGAGAATTCTTGGGGCATCGAGCAGGATATCCGCAAGGCGTTGCTTTGGTACCGTAGCTCTGCGGAGCTGGATCACGCTCCGGCGATGTGGAATCTCGGACGCGTATTCGAACAGGGGATCGGCGTAACGGTTAATGAGCGCACTGCTTTTGATTGGTACGGTAAGGCGGCTGAGCGCGGCAATCTCGATGCGATCGTTTCTTTGGGAGGTTTCTACTTGGAAGGTCGCGGAATCGATAAGGATTCAAATGTGGCTCTAGAATTATTTAACGATGCTTCGGAAAAAGGAAATGCGGAAGCGATGCGCCAATTGGCCAATGTTTATCTTCAAGGAGAAATAGTGAAGAAGGACTACGATCTAGCGGTAGCGTTTTATCGCAAGGCAGCCGACAAGGGCGATGCTTCGTCTCAATTCAATTTGGCCGTCATGCTCGAAAAGGGGCAAGGCATCGACAGGGATAAAGATGCGGCGATCGCATGGTACCAGGATGCGGCCCGCCAAGGTCACAATTCATCTCAAAAACGACTGCTGAAATTGCAGTTGGATTGGTAGGATTTTGTAAATGGTAGGTGCGGGCTGTCTAGACAGCAGCCTGTTGTTTGTATGAGGTTAGCATAGGGCGGTTTTCGAACCGACCTATCGCTTTTATAGGGCGGAGCAGTCTATTTAAACGGCTGCTTCGCTTTTGCTTTTCGAGCAAATGCCAGTTGTTTGAAGCTTTTCGCAGGATGCCGTTACTTGCAGGCGTTGGCTGATTGGAGTCAGTCCAAGATTTGATGAAACGGTGCTGGCGTACCACTCCATGAAAGGAGCCGGGATTTCGAAGATTTTTTGGCAGTCGTTGCAGATAACCTGAGCTTTGTGAGTGTCCTGCTCCTTGTTGGGCATGTAGTACTTCAGGTTTGTACCGATGTCTACTTCGCGAACGAGACTGCTCTCGACGAGAATCGGGAGCGTCCTGTAGACAGTTGCCCTTGATACGGTTCGATCGATGGCCCGAGCTTTGTCTAGAAGCTCTTCTGCTGTGAAATGACTCGACTCCTTGAATACAGCTTCGAAGATGGCCATGCGCTGGCCAGTCATTCTAAGATTATGCTTTACTAAAAAGGAGCGAAAGCGGTCTCTACATTCTTCGATCGTCACAGTTTCAGTCTCAAGACGTTCTCAATAACTGTCAATGGTTAAGCCGCGTCTGTTTTGGATCTGCGTTAAGGGCAGGAAATTAGTTGTGTAGCGTCTAGCGATCGGTGTGAATTTACCGAAAAGAAATCGTGGAACTGGATGATGAGATCGCGGCTATTTGGCCGCTTGCTGGATTTGATAAGACGCTGCATTACCGCGTGCCTGCTGGTATGGTCACGCATATGATAGTGGGTTCTTTGGTGCGTGTGCCAGTGGGGCGGCGATTTACGCTTGGGGTGGTCGTGGAGATGCGGGCTACGGCCGATGTGGATTATTCCAAGCTGAAGCTGGTGTCTCAAGTTTGTTATGAGCAAGCGATCATGACGAAGCCCTTGTTAAAGCTAGCGGAGTGGATACGGGCATATTATGGAGCGAAGCGAGAGGCGGTATTGGAGACAATGATACCGGGGCCGATTCGTCAGGGCATGTCTGCGAAACGGGACAAATATGTTTCGGCGGGCGAGAAGCCTAGCCAGGAGGATTTGGATGCCTTGGAACGTCGAGCCCCGAAGCAGAAGGTAATGTACGATTTTATCTGTCAGCAATTCAAACCGCAAAAGAAGAGTTTGATTCTTGATCGGTTGAATCTTTCTGCGGCGACTTACAATGGCCTGTTGCAGAAGGGATTTATTGTCGAGGAATCAAGAATTGCGGAGAGGATTGCTTATCAGGATGACATTGGGAAGGCGGAGTTTGCCGATGAAACGGAAATTGTTCTCAATGAGGAGCAAAAGGTGGTCGTCGAGAGTCTTAGGGCTACGATGGATAAAGGTGGATTCGCGACACGTCTGCTTCATGGAGTGACCGGGTCTGGAAAGACTGAAGTTTATTTAAATGCGATGCAGGCAGCTCTGGACCGGGGGCAGGGGATATTATTTCTTGTACCTGAAGTTGCATTGACGCCTCAGACCTTAGGCCGAATCCGTTCTCGGCTTTCTAAGTACGCTGATGTTCAGACGGTGGTATGGCATAGTCACCTTTCGGACGGAGAGCGATTGGATGCTTGGATGGCACTGGCGTCAGGCGCGGCCAAGGTGGTTGTTGGGGCGCGTTCGGCAGTTTTCGCTCCGATAGAGAATTTAGGTTTGATCGTGGTGGACGAAGAGCATGAGCCAGCATACAAACAGGATGAAACGCCACGTTATCATGGCCGCGATGTAGCGGTTTATCGGGCGTATTTGGAAGGCGTTTTGTGCGTTTTAGGGACCGCTACTCCGTCGTTGGAGACGTATCGAAATGTTAAACGCGGCAAATACGGGATCGATCGGCTAACTCAACGGGTTGACGACCGAGCTCTTCCGATGATGCATGTGGTGGATATGCGTCAGGAAATTGCTCGCCGACGCAAGGCGACGCAGTTGTCGACTCTACTCGTTGAGAAATTGAGAAACCGATTTGAACAAAAGGAGCAGACCATTTTGTTTATCAATCGTCGTGGTTTTTCATCGAGTATGATGTGTCAGGATTGTGGGCACGTTGTGATTTGCGATCATTGTAGTGTTCCGATGACCTATCATCGGAGTGATGAGACGCTCAAGTGTCATCTTTGCGGAGATGAAGCAAATGCTCCGAAGCAGTGTCCAGAGTGCAAAAGTCCCAAAATTCGTTGGAAAGGAATGGGGACTCAGCGTATCGAGGATGCCGTTACGAAAGTGCTTCCGAATGCAAAGGTAGTTCGGATTGACGCGGATACGATGGGTCGGAAGCATCTGTTTCGCGAAATTTTAGGGGATTTTCGTTCCGGTAAAATCGATGTGTTAGTGGGGACTCAAATGATCGCAAAAGGATTGGATTTTCCGAATGTAACGTTGGTGGGGATGGTAGACGCGGACCTGTCACTGCACATTCCTGATTTTCGGGCGAACGAGCGTACGTTTCAATTGTTGGTCCAAGTTTCCGGTAGAGCGGGGCGGGGCGATCTAGCTGGAGAAGTCGTGGTGCAGACATTTACGCCACACGCGGATCCGATTCAATTTGCGAGGAGAGGGGAGGTGGACGCTTTTCTCGATGTCGAGGCGGAGTCGCGAGAACGTTTTCAGTACCCTCCGTATCGCCATTTGATACGTCAGGTTTTTCGCGGCCCGAATCCGGAAAAAGTATTATTTTTCGCGGAGCAATTTGCCAAGCGAGTCGAAGCGCAGATGGGAGCACGCGTGGAATTGCGTGGACCGGCTCCTTGTTCGATTGAGAAGATGAAGGACAACTATCGCTTTCAGGTTTGGTACTTTACGAGCAATATCGGCCCATCGATGGCGGAGCTCGTTGGCATAGCGACAACCATAAACTGGCCTAAGGATGTGATCCAAGTGATGGATGCCGATCCGGTATCTTTGAGCTGATTTCGAGAAAATCGGTAAGATTGAGTAAAGCTACTCAGGAATGGCGCCGTTAGGATAGGTAAGAGACGCTATTTGGCGTTTCTTAAGGTTCTTGGTTCGAGTTACTGGAAATTCAGCGATGAGCAACCTTACCCTCCGAAACG
>JAPKDW010000155.1 GCA_028822375.1 Opitutaceae bacterium
CCTCGGGCTCTCGACTCCTTTCTTATCGAGAAAATCAGTGCTCTTGCGCACCACGTCCAACACTGTAAACGCCTCAACCATAATATCCGACCGACTAGGCTCCCAATTGAGCGTTTATCAATGCTTCGAGTTTCAATTTCTGATCTTCGGATTGAAGCGTTTCGATCACTTCATCCAACTCCCCTTCCATCACCTGAGTAAGACTGTGAATCGTTAAACCGATTCGGTGATCCGTTAAGCGGCTTTGCGGGAAATTATAGGTACGGATACGCTCGCTTCGATCGCCAGTTCCAACCTGCTTCTTGCGATTCTCGGCGTATTTAGCACGCTCTTCCTCTTCCTTAGCCTGCATCAAACGCGAGCGAAGAACCGTCATTGCTTTTGCGCGATTCTTAATCTGAGAGCGCTCATCCGCACAGGTCACGATCATGCCTGTCGGCTTGTGCAAAATCTGAATAGCCGAGTCAGTCGTATTAACGCCCTGCCCGCCTGGCCCGCTCGCGCGCGTCGTGGTGATTTCCAAATCCTGCTGATCGATCTCAATATCGACCTCTTCCGCTTCCGGCAATACAGCCACTGTCACAGTAGACGTATGGATCCGTCCTTGCGATTCGGTTTCCGGAACGCGCTGCACGCGATGAACGCCACTCTCGAGCTTCATTTGCTTATAAGCGTCCTCGCCGCGAATCAAGAACGCCACTTCCTTAAAGCCGCTAATTCCGCTTTCGCTAGAACTCATCGGCTCGACCGTCCAACTTCGACGCTCCGCCAATCGAGAATACATCCGGTACAGATCCCCGGCAAATAATGACGCTTCGTCACCGCCCGCTCCAGCGCGAATTTCGACGATCGTATTGCGCGAGTCCGATTCTTCCGGCGGAATCATCGAGACCAGGATTTTCTCTCCGAGCGTTTCGATCGTTTCCTCAAGCTCCGGCAATTCCTCTTCGGCGAGTTCCTTCAATTCCGAATCGCTATCGGAATCCGTAAGCAATTCGCGGTGCTCCGCCACGGCCTCTTTAGCCGCCTCAAGCTCTTTGTAGTCCACCAGCAACTTCCGCAGCTTCACCTGCTCCCTCGAAATCGACGCCGAACGCCGGGCATCGCTGAAGAAGTCCGGCTGGTTCATCATTTCGTCGATCTCATCGACGCGTTTTTGAAACGGTGTAATCTCTGGAAGCTTTATCGCCATAGGAAAGCTAGGACCAATGGCCACCCGATCGCCAAACTGCAATTGCGAATTTCATGAAGATCGCTCCCAAAGCCAAGCGTCCCGAAACTCAGCCGAAAAATAGACTTATCCCCAAAACTCGTGACCTTTAAAATTGCAACGCTGTAGCTCAAAGGGTCGGAAATCGAAATCACCAAGAAGCAGACGATTCCTGAACTTCGCAATTGCAGTCCTCCAACCAAGTCCTTTGCTAGCGGATATGGCACAAGGACTGTTCACCCAGAACAGAATCGCACTTATCTGGGATTTCGACAAGACGCTCATTCCCGGCTACATGCAGCAGCCCATCTTCGAACGATTCCAAATCGACGAAGAACGCTTTTGGGAAGAGACCAACACCCTGGCCACTCGCTACAAAGATCGCGGCTACCGAGTTTCCGGCGAGAGTATCTACCTCAACCATATCCTCACCCATGTTCGCAACGGGGAGATGAAGGGCCTCAACAATAAGCTCTTGCGCGAGCTCGGCGCCGAGATCGAATTCTACCAAGGGCTTCCTGAATTCTTCAGCGAATTGCGCGACGAAGCGAGCTCGAAGCCGGAATACGTAAAACACGAAATAGAAATCGAACACTACATCGTCAGCACCGGATTGGCAGAAATGATCCGCGGCAGCAAAATAGCTCCCTATGTCGATGGAATCTGGGGATGCGAATTCATCGAAAACCCACTCCTCCCTGGTTGCATGAACCAGGACGAACTGGAAATGAAAACCGACGCCGAAATCAGCCAGATCGGAATGATGGTCGACAATACTACCAAAACCCGTGCTCTCTTCGAAATCAACAAAGGCACCAACAAAGACGACGCCATCGACGTTAATTCAAAACTAGCCCAAGAAGACCGCCGTGTTCCATTCCAGAACATGATCTATATCGCGGATGGTCCAAGCGACGTTCCCAGCTTTTCCGTTATTCGGAAATTCGGCGGCAAAACCTATGCGGTGTATAAACCAAGTAACGAAGCCGAGTTCGCTCAAAACGACCTACTCCTTCAAACCAACCGAATTCACGCTTACGGCCCCGCACGTTACGAGAGGGACTCCAACACCTCCATGTGGCTAAAGCTTCACGTCCAGAAAATGTGCGATCGTATCGTAGCCGACCGCGAAGCGAATTTCGCCCAGCGAATCTCCAAGCCACCTCAGCATTTGAAGGATAAGGCAGCAGTGCTTTCCGAGGACGAGTCCAGCATCGAGCAGGAAACGATGGAGCTTTAGGCAATCATCGCCTGTAAGCCTGCCTGTTCTCAATTCCTTCAAAAGCGGTCTTTAACTGCTCTACACCTCGAATCTCGAAAACGAAAATCTTGAAATCCCTAAAACGCTTCTTTAAACACATCGCTCTTGAATTTCGTTGAAAGAATTTCCTCATTTTCCAGGAACGTTCGTTTACGAAAATCGTCTATTTTTCTCCCTAAACAATATCCTACCACCTATGGTTCTTGTAGATAAACTCGTTAAAGACTACGGAGACTTGCGCGCCGTCGACGGCGTATCCTTCGAAGTCCGGAAAGGCGACATTCTCGGCTTTCTCGGACCCAACGGAGCCGGTAAGTCCACCACAATGAAAATGATCACCGGCTACCTGTCGCCTACGTCAGGAACCGCATCAGTTGATGGATTCGACGTACAGACGCATCCGCTGGAAGTGAAAAGCCGCGTCGGCTACCTGCCCGAAAGCAGTCCGGCGTATCCAGAAATGACGGTCGTGGAATTCCTGACCTACATCGCCAAGTCTCGAGGTTTCCGCTCTCGTGACGAAATCAACGATCGCCTGGCGGACGTAATCGTCAAATGCAACCTGCATACCGTGCAAAACCAAGCGATCGAAACCCTCTCCAAAGGCTACCGCCAACGCGTGGGCGTCGCTCAATCGATTTTGCACGATCCCCCCGTACTCATTCTCGACGAGCCGACCGATGGACTTGACCCGAATCAGAAACACGAGGTCCGCAAGCTCATCCAAGCGATGTCCAAAGACAAAGCCATCATCCTTTCCACCCACATCCTCGAAGAGGTCGAAGCGATCTGCAACCGCATCATCGTAATCGACCAAGGTAAAGTGCGCGTCAACGAAACCCCTGAGGAATTCAAGGCCCGCAAACCCGGTTCGTCCATCGACGAAATTTTCCGCGAATTGACAAATAGCAAGGCATACGCATGAACCAGATCGCTCCCCTATTCAATAAAGAGTTTCTAGGCTACTTCCGATCGCCAGTCGGATACGTCATCCTAGCCGTATTCCACATCGTCGTAATTTCGCTCGCGGTTTTCTCGGGCTACTACGAAAGCAATCAGGCGAACCTGAATACGCTCTGGACGTTCCTCCCTTGGACCTTCCTCTTTTTCATTCCAGCGACAGGCATGCGTCTGTGGTCCGAAGAAAAACGTTCCGGCAGTATCGAGCTTCTCTTTACATTGCCAATATCCACGACCGCCGCCGTGCTCGCGAAGTTCCTAGCAGCCTGGGCCTTCATCGCGATAGCCCTCGCCCTTACCCTATCTCTCGCCTTCACAACAGGTTACTTGGGCAACCCCGACTGGGGCATCATTTTCTCAGGCTATTTCGGTTCATTGCTAATGGCAGCAGCCTACCTCGCGATTAGCTCGGTATGCTCCGCCCTTACCCAAAACCAAGTCATCGCCTTCGTTATCAGCGTACTGCTTTGCCTCATGGCAACGCTCTTCGGTTCGCAAGTATTGTTAACGCTACTCGATGGAATCGCTTCGCCAGCCCTCTTGGACTTTCTCGGAAACTTCAGCTTCCAGTCGCATTTCGAAACCATGACACGTGGATTGATCGAGCTGAGCGCAATTTCCTTCTTCGTCACTCTCACTGTAGCCTGCCTTGCGATCAACGTCATCGTCTTGGAAAAATAGAAACGCGGAAATCATAGAAATGAAAATAGCTTCTAAAATACACGCTACCGTTCTCGTTCTGATAAACTTCCTTCTGCTGCACTACGTCGTATCGTCTATTCCCTTACGATTCGATTTTACAGCGGAAAATACGTTTACCCTTTCCGACAGCACCAAAACCCTCCTTGGAAAAGTCGAGGACCCAATTCGCTTCGATTTCTATCGGACCGAAACGATCGAAGGGCTCACCCCTCAGATCAAAATGCACATCCATAACTTCGGAGATCGAGTCGAACAAATGCTTCGCCAATTCGACCGTGCAGCGGACGGAAAAATCATCCTAAACGGCATCGATCCAAAACCCGATACTCCCGAAGAGGAAAACGCCATCGCCGCCGGAGTCCACGGACAAGGCCTACCCAACGGCGACAGTATATTCCTCGGATTGGTAATCAGCCAAGGCGACTCCGAACACGTCATTCCCTTCTTCGATTGGAACAAGGAAGGTTTTATCGAATACGATCTAGCCAAAGCCGTTTTCGAAGCCCAACAGCTCGCCAAACCGAAACTCGGATTGATAACAAGTCTCCCGCTAAAAGCGCCTCCCTATCCAACGATGCCGGGACAGCCGCCCCAGGAAGATCAATACATCATCAGTTCGCTCGAGAGCTCCTTCAACATAGAAGTGATCGAAGTTTCCGCCACGGAACTGCCCAACGATTTGGATATGCTGGCGATTATTCATGCAATCGGGCTTTCGGAATCATTGCTATTCGACATCGATCAACTCGCCCTTTCCGGCAAGCCGACGTTCGTCGCAGTCGATCCTTCGTCCCTCTTCTTCCGCAGCCAACAGCAGCAAAATCAAATGGGAATGATGGGGCAACCAAACCCGAACACATCCAGCGATTTTCAACGCTTCTTTTCGGCATGGGGGATTGAATACAGCGCAAGCGAAGTAGTCGGCGACCCGAACATCGCAATGGTCCAGCAAGGATCCGTGCAACCCGCATGGCTTACGCTCGGCAAAGAAAACGTGAGCGAAGATTTCCTGCCTGCGGCCGACCTCAACTCAGTATGGCTCCTAGAAGCAGGAAGCCTAAAGCTGAGCGAATCTTCGGAACTAACGCTGGAACCAATCCTGCAAACCACCGACGAAGCCGGCGCCATCCCCGGTATGATGCTTCAGTTCGCTCAAGGCGGCGCATTGCTAAATCAACTTGAATCCGGCGGAGAAAAGAAAACCATCGCAGGATTGCTCCAGGGCGAATTCACTACCGCCTTCCCCCAAGGAAAGCCACAAGTGCCCCCAGAGGAAGGCGAAGGCGAACCAACCGATGCGCCAGAGCAACTATACACAGGTCAGGGAAATGTATTCATAATTGCCGACTCTGATTGGTCGCTCGATCAATTCTCGATTCAGCGACAGAATTTCCTGGGAATGACGACCATCCAGCCAATCAACGACAATCTGACAATGGGAACGAATATCATCGAGTTTCTCGGAGGCAGTAAGGACCTGATCGGCATCCGTAGTAAAGGTGCCGAGAACCGCGGTTTCGATCGCGTCCAAGCAATCGAAGTCGAAGCCCAGAAGCAGTACCAAATCAAACTTCAGGAAGTCGAAGATCGCATTTCTCAAATGAACCAGGAGATCCAGACCCTCGCTAGTCAGCAACAAGGTACTGGCCTACTCGTAGCGAGCCCGGAACTCTCGAATGCTATTCAAAAACTACAAGAAAACCAAGCAGCGCTCAGAACCGAGCGACGCCTAATCCGCCGCGAGCTACGTAAAGATATCGATGCTCTCAAATGGAAATTAGTGTCGTTAAACATCGGATACGCTCCGATCGGACTCGCGCTATTCGGTCTTCTCTTCTACCGCATGCGCAAACAAAAAGCCCTCTAGGAGATACCATGAATTTAAAAAATCTATACATCACCGCTGGCGTCCTAGCAGTACTCGCTATCATCACCAGCTATCTCAATAGCTCTAACAACGCTCCTCTACTCGACGAGCGTGTCGGATCGACCGTCGTAGACGAATCGCTTCTCCGCAATGCAGCAAAGGCTATCGTATCGGATGGCAATCAAACGCTAACCTTGATCGCCGACAGCGCGAACAACCGTTGGACTCTGGAAGAAAAGTACAACCTTCCCGTTAGTTACGACCGCATCTCGCAACTCGCTCAATCCGTCACAGACGCCAAGCTCCAACGACTGGTTAGCGAGAATCCCGACCGCATCGCCGAACTGGGTTTCGACACCGGCAGCGCCATTCGTTTCATAGATGCGGACGGCAATAACATCCTTTCGATCGAACTCGGCAAAGAAACTGACAATCAACGCCAGTTTCTCCGCTACCAAGGCGAAGAGAAGGCTTTTCTAGCGAACACGACCTTCAATATCGATTCCACTGCAGACTCCTGGCTGGAAAAAGCGCTTGTGTCCTTTGAGGCCGATGACGTTGTTGGAATCGAAGCCAAGCTCCAATATGGGGACGAAATCACGGTCACTCGAGAAAACGCCGACGCCGATTGGCAAAGCGAAGCGGTCCCCGACGGAAAGATCCTCAACCAAAGTTCGGTCGAGCAAATAGCAACCCGACTGGCAGAGCTAAGGTTCAGCGCGACTGCTGAGACAGACGACGATGCCGTATCAGCCGCTCGTGACAATAGCCATAGCTTCAGTCTAACCCTAAAGGACGGACGCAGCTATAGCTACACCATCGGTCGCCAACCGGAAGTTTCGATAGAGAAGCAAGTGGAAAAAACAGACGACAATGGCGAAACGACCACTGAAATCGAATCGGAAGTCGTCCTTCCAGAGGGCCCAGTCTACTTCTTCATCGCTGCAGCTGATTCCAAAGATCCAATAAACGGATACATGAAGAGCTCGGCATTCGAAGCTGGCTCCTATCAATATACCAGCTTGTCCACATCGATGGACACTCTCCTATTCGACGCGCCAGAGCCAATTGAAGAAACGCCTTCACCCCTGGTAATCGCTCCTGAGGAAATATCGCAGTAAGCGGCCGGCGCGGTAAATCAATCGTGATTTCGGTTTCCCCCTAATTAGCAGCGATCACAAATGCTCCGACTCACATTCAAGAGACATTCACGTCTCGCAGGGCTAGAACATCTACATGAAGCTCTTTAGCGAGAATCTTGCGATCGTTATCCGGATGTCGCGTCTTTCCGAATACGATAGTAGCTCGAATCGACTTTAGAGTCATCATCTTTAGAAGATGACTTCCGAAAGTCATATCCCCCCACCAGCATACATCCAATGCGGGGTCTCCTCCTTCGCATTCGTATTTCAAATACGCCGGAGTCACATCCCATTGATTTCGAACAACCGGATCCAGAAGCGATGATTTAAATGGCAATACGTGAGATCCGTCGGTCGAGGTTCCTTCGAGATAAACGGTCATTCCGACCTTTTGCTCAATCGCATTGGCAAAGCCTTCTTCTTGCTTGGAGACTTCACGACGACGCGTCCGATCGATAAAAAGCGTCCCAGCCATCTTGACGAACGTTCCGATAAACGGCCAATCCCCTACGCTATGCTTCGAGAGAAATACCTGTGGCGTCAGCGATGCCATTACCAGAATATCCATATATCCTTGATGATTCGCAGCAATGAAACTTCCCTCCGGTGGCATTCCTCGAGTTTCCACGCTCAAGTGCATCACTTTTAGTAAATGAGCAGCGAACCGCTTTTGCCAGTGAGCTCTGCGATGCGTTCCCCATCGATTTCCGCGCTGCCCGTGATAGACGAACCACATATAGATAAACGTCGCCACGAGATGACTAAACCGGACCCCTTGCCGAAGACGTTTGACGATTGCGTTCACGCCCGCCGATCAAAGCGTCCAATCAAAATCTTGCAACTCAGATTCCCGATTATCCGGCTGAAAACGTCTATGGCTAATTGTAGGAGTGGGTTTATCCCGCGATTTTTCATTCTTTTGGTATAGACACGCATTATCGCGGGGTAAACCCGCTCCTACAATTAGGCAGCGGAGCAATCTTCGACTTATTTAACAGGCTCTAAGTCCCCAAGAATTTGCTCATGGCCCGAGGGCCAAGCTTCTCTAGGTCGAGCAAAGTCAGAAAATCGATCGTCTTGAATTCGCGATCCAAAGACGGTTCCCCGCATAGACGAGCCCCGAGCGTCAGATAAGCCCGCATAAGCCTCGGCGCCTTCGCTTTCTCAGGAGTCACTTGCGCGATCGATTCAGGATCCTCGACACTACATTCGTATCCAGATTTCGGCTTCGTTAGAAACCTATCGTCAGCCCTATATTTCGACAAAGACGCGTACGCCGCTAGACCAACCGCCGGATCTATCGAAGTATAGGAGCTGCAACCAATCAAATATTGGGCTCCGCAAAGTTTCGCGTATTGAGCGATCCCCTTCCAAAGCAGTCCCAAAGCCACCATGTTTCGGTGATCCTTGGCAATGCAGGCTCTTCCGAGTTCAATTATTCGAGATCGGATCGATTCGAATGGCGTGAAATCGAATTCCTGCTCGCTGTAGTAGCCGATCCGTTCCTTGGCATTCATTCCGGACTGCAGGCGATAGGTCCCGATAATCTCCGAAGTCGCCGTATGCTCGATCAACAAATGATCGCAAACCGCATCAAATTCATCGACGTCCCGTCCCGATGCCTCGGATGTCTCCAACCCTTCGCCTAGCTCCAAATTGAAAACGCGATAACGCAAAATTTGAGCCGCTTCGACATCGCTTTCGCTCAATGCTATACGGACTGAATAAGCAGAAGTTGGCGCAGGAGCAACGAAGTTTTCAAATCGAGCAAATCGAGAGGAATCGCTTTGAGTCGGATGCATAGGATGTGTCGATGACGTCAAATAAACCGTTTTTAGACGCCACCTACGCTACAGGCCGTTAGGGCTGTCAAGCCAGTCGAAAAAGCGAGCAAATATTTTCACCAAACCGGTTACCGAGCAATATACTAACTGACGCAAACGGCATCTCCGAAGAAGACGTTCAAAAGGCTTCTAAAACCGCAATTCCTTGGCTTTTTCGTAAGCGGCGTTTGCTTCCTCTAAATAAGAGTGCAAGGAATCAAGGCGCTCCTCGGAAGAAGGGTGAGTGGAATTATAAGGTCTACTCGATCCTCCGCCAAGGTCCATAGCCGCCATTTTTTCCATCACCGTGATCGCCGCCTGCGGATCGAACCCGGCATTGGCCATATACATGATGCCGATGCGATCAGCTTCCGATTCCTTCGCTCTATCCCAAGCGGCCAACTGACCGCTCATTGAAGGAGCAGCCCCATAAATCATACCTCCAGTGGCAATCGTGGTTCCAAGCGAGGCTATTCCAGAACCCGCTTTCAGAATCCCCGCCTGCGACATCCGCTCGTGGGTGTGGCGAGCCGTAACATGAGCAATCTCGTGCGCGATAACCGACGCCAACTCATCTTGAGTTTCAACCATGTCGAAAAGCCCCGAAAAGACCCCCACCTTCCCGCCAGGCATTGCGAACGCATTAATCTGACCAGGCATATCAAAAACCACGAACTCCCACTCAGCGAGAGGCATATCCCAAAAAACTTGCTGCGAAATATGCTCGGAAACGTCTGTCAGCCACTCGTTCATCCTAGGATCGCGCGAAATTGGCATTTGCCTTTTCATTCGTTCAAATTCGGCTTTCGTCATTTTAACGACCTCCGTATCCGACATGAGGTTAATCTGTCGGCGACCTGTCACCGGCACGGTGCTGCAACTCGTAAGCAGAATGGAGAGGAGCGAGACGATCGCGGCGATTCGCATAAGTATTTTCAAGTCCATAGATATTCCCTATATTACGTATAATACGAACAAATCGGCAACTCGGATTATAGAAATACGCGCAAAAATTTCATTGGATGCCCTATCGGGCAATCTCAGCCGTAAATGCTCCCTCTAAACTCGAAATGATTTCTCAAAGCAGCCGATACAAAATAGATGAATCCAAATGGCCTTCGAAATCGTAAATTTAGGCAGGTATGTTTTGCAAAAACGCTAAATCTAACACACTGTTCAAGCGTACTCTACATACGTGTTAGAGCGAATTGCCGACGCCCCAGCCCAAGAACCTTCACACTGAATAAAACGATAGAATGCCGGATATGGAAGATCCCTCTCAAAAGCAGAGAAAACACCGCATCATCCACTGGAACCCAGAGGATGAAGAAGCAGCCGAAAAAGCACGTTCATCGCGGAATCGGCTAATAACCCTATCCGTGATAGCTGGGGTCGTAGTGATTGGCGTCATCAGCTTAATTACCCTCTGGGACAATCCAGACAAAGACGCCAAAGCTCTCGCCACCCGTTTAGGCGTGATGGAAGAAGAACTGCCCAAACG
>JAPKDW010000015.1 GCA_028822375.1 Opitutaceae bacterium
TAAACGCTTCGCGCTCTTTTTCGAGCGATGCGAGGGCTTCTTCCTCTGAGACGGTGTTTGCTGGAGTGAGGAGGCTGACGAGTATGCAGAATACCGTGGATACGACGACCGATGGGATTGTGACTCCACCGTAGATCGCTTTCCATTCTGAGTTGAATACGATAATAAGAGCGGTGGCCGATCCTGTGATCATGGCGGCGACTCCGCCTTGCCAGGTACAGCGCTTCCAGAATCTGCCAAACATGCAACAGACGAACATTCCGCTCATTACGATTCCGACCATGTCTTTGATGTAATCGAAGATGTTGTCAGATAAAAGGGAGAATAGAACGGCGCACACTGATGTGAAGGTGGCTCCATAACGGGAGTAGGTAATTGCTTTTTCCTTAGGTGGCATCCTGCCGGTGAAGAGGATAAAGAGGTCGCGCAGTAGGATTGAGGTGCCGGCAATCGCATCGGAACTGGCAGATGAGATGACCGCGCTTAATCCTGCTATCAATACGATGATACCGATGCTGGCCGGAAGAATCGTGGTGACGAGTTCGGGGAATGCATGATCTGCTTTTGTTAATCCTGGTACGAGATTGAAGGCGGTGATTCCGATGATGACCGGAATGATGGCAAACAGCAGGTACATGAACCCTGAGATGTAGAGGCTCTTCTGGGCCGTGCCTTTATCTTTGGATGAATAGATGCGCTGTCTGAATGAAGGGACAGTCACCACGCTAATAAAGATGCTTATCACCACGGTTAACGAAGCAAGGATGTTGTCGGAATCCAAAAACGCGAAATAACGTCCGTTGAAAATTGCGTCTGAATGGTTCCACGCATCGATCTTATTGAGGCAAAGAAAACCCATCAGGATAAATCCGAAAAACAGAATGACCGCTTGAATTGTATCGGTCCAGACGACTGCGGTATAGCCGCCGATGATCACGTAGATAGTAAATGCCGAGGCTACGATAATTTTGGCGGTTGTCATATCGATTCCGGCAATCCAGTTCAAATAAAGACTTCCGCCCAAGATATGAGTGCCAAGCCAGCCAACCGATGCGAAGAAAATGATGAGGGCGACGATGCCTTTGATTAAGCGATTTCCGCCGTAGTAAAACGAAATCTCTTCCGAGAGTGTCATGAAATTATACTTACGTACGTCTGCGAAGAATTTGGCTAAAAAGAAAAGCCCCGCTGCTCCGCCGATTGCAAACAAGGCGCCAGCCCAGCCGTGTGTGTAGGCTTTTCCGACCGCTCCCATGCTAGAGCCTGTTCCGACCATTGTCGCGATAGTGGTTCCCAGTATTAAGAGGAACGGGACGCTACGGCCTCCGAGGAGAAAATCGTCGCCAGTTTTTTGTTTTCGCGAAACCCACCAGCCGAGTACGACCATTGCTACGATGTAGATGCTAAAGCATATCAGGAAGAGATCTTTGTCGAAATTCGATTCATTCATAGTCTATAGAGAAGATGGGTATTGGGTTGAGGAAAAGGGGAGGGAGCTGATCGTTGGTTGGGTTGCTCGGCATAGCGCTTAACACGCGACAACAGGATTCAATCGCTTGAAGTTATGCTAAAAATGTTTTCTAGAGCAGCTTTGGTTTCGGCGTCGAGGGTGACGCTTTTGCAGGAAGCAGCGGCTTCTGCTTGGCTTGGGGTGCGGCAGCCTAAGATCGCCGCGGTGACTCCGGAAATCGAAGTGACCCAGGCTACGACGAGTTGTTGGAGTGTGAGGCCCTGAGATTGGGCGAGCTTTTGCGTGGCTTGGACTTGTTGGTTGATAACGCCCAGGTGGGGTTCTTGGAAATTAGGATCGGCTTTTCGGTGATCGTCGCTTGGAAGCGAATTGACATAAGCGGGAGTGACTTTACCCAGGAGGAGTCCTTTTTGCATGGGACTATAGGCGAGGACTTGGATGTTTTGCTCGCGGCAAAAAGGAACGATGGAGTCGAGTAGTGATGGTTCTAGAAGACTCAGTGGCGATTGAAGCGTATCGATCGACATGATCGGCTGACAGCGTTTGAGTTGTTCTACGCTGAAATTGGATACGCCCGCGTAGCGAAGCTTTCCGGCTTGTTTTAAGTCCGCAACCGTACTCCAGGCTTCTTCGATGCCTTCGTCGGGAATTGGCCAATGGACTTGGTAGAGATCGATGACGTCCGTTTTCAGTCGCCGGAGACTGTCTTCGCATTCTTTGCGTTTTTCGTTCCAGCAGCGACCAAGTTTGGTGGCAACGAATGGTCTCTCGGCGAGTCCGGCGAGCGTGTTGCCGACAACGGTTTCGGCGACGCCTAGACCGTAGGCAGGAGCTGTATCGATCCAGTTGATACCAGAATCGAGGGCTTTGCAAATGGTAGCAATGGAGGTTTCGTCGTCTTGCGGCCCCCAGCTGGCTTTCCAGTCGGCTCCACCCATGGCGAATGTGCCAAGACCGATGGAGCTGATTTCAGATTCGATAGGCATGGGTGAAGGGAGGATGAAGGATGAAGGGAGAAGGGTGAAGGGTGAAGGGTGAAGGGTGAAGGGTGAAGGGAGGATGAGGGGTGAAGGGAGGATGAAGGATGAAATGTGTTTTTGAAAAAAATAAAAAAGGAGGACCGGGTTGGTCCTCCTTTGGTGAAGTTTGGGCTGGTGATTAGTGGGCGTTAAGCCATTCGAGGATTCTCGGATTGAAGTCGTCCATTTTCTCGAAGTGGAATGCGTGGCCGGCGTCGTCGTAGAAATGAGTATCGCAGTTCGGGATGGCTGCGGCTACTTCTTTACCCATCCAGATAGGGGTGAAGATGTCGTCCTTGCCACCGATGACCAGGCACGGTTGGGAGATCTTTCCGAGCTGATCGTACACGTTGTGATTGATACAGGCGGCGGCTTGACCTTCGAGGCCGTGAAGCGGTTGAGGAGTTGGTCCGTTTGCGAAACCTTGGCGACCTTCTAGCAATCCTTCGTGAAAACCGTCATCGTCCCAAGCTGGCTTCGTGAATATGAGTAGCTGTATCCATTCCATGAATTGAGCAGGAGAAAGGTGGGCGAAGCATGCCTTCATGTGTTCGAAGGTCGACTTCGCGTAGCGGTCGCAACGAGCCCAAGGACACATGAGCACTGCGCTTTTCACTTTTTGAGGATGACGCAGGCAAAGTTGTTGGGCGATGATGGATCCCATGGAAACGCCGACGACGCGCGCGGATTCGATTCCAAGCGCATCCATAAGGCCAGCGTAGTCATCGGCCATCGTGGCGCTGTCGTAGTCGCCTTCAGGTTTGTCGGTGAGTCCAATGCCGCGATTGTCGACCAGAATGCAGCGATAGTTTTGGCTCCAGAGATCGGCATGGGCTTCCCAAACGCCGCCAGGCGCAGTGATGCCCATGATGAGAATGAGAGGATCGCCGCTGCCGCGTTCCTCGTAGTTCATTTGGATTCCGTTAGATTGAATGAGTGGCATAGTGATGAGAGAATGAAGGTTCGTTAAGGTGGTAAAGGATGAGTCATTTTCGAGGACTCAAGTAATGAACGGATTTTGGAAACTTGCTCGATGGCTATCAAGGATTTAAATGATAAACTTTGGGCGTTCAGAGAGAGGGATTAAAATGACCTCGGTGAACGTGTTTTACGATTTTGCGCTTTCATTTTTGTAAAAAACGCGATTGGGTGTTGCTTTGAATCCAACACGTGTAGGGACTGGAGCTTTTCTTCGTTTTTTTCACTCTGGATATTTGGCAATTTTTCTATGAAACCCATCAATCGATTTCTTTTAGATAATAATATCCGGATTGCTCGGAATCCCTGCGTCAGTCCTGACTTTTGTTTGGATTGGGATGAGTTAAAAGGCCATTTGGCAACAGGCGAGGGAATCGTTGTTCACGATAAAAGCGTGTTCGAGACGACTGCAGGCAAGTGGGCGGTTGTTGAGAACGCTAATGGCGATCACGCTTGGCGCTTGAGCGTAGGTTCGGGTGACGGTTCAGAAACGGGACTTTCGGATAGAGCGGAGATTGGTGAGTTTATTTATTTTCCGGCAAGCTTGGAGAATCTGATTGCGATCAAGAATCGAGTACAGGAGGTCAATCCCAGGAGCGCTATCTTTCCCAGCGCAGGTGGCAATCTCGGGAAAAGCACATTGGGGATCGGCGCCCGTTTCACGACGTTACATTGGCCGGGCGTCGATTGGGCGATGGCTAATTTGGGTATCGGAATGACCGCAAATCAAAACAGCATTCCGCGGGAGTTGGTATACGACGTGGATGTGATGCTCGCTGACGAGTTGGACACGGTGCCATTTCCGTTTATCGGAACGAATGTTCCCGAAGGACACCAGGGTCAATCAGTTGAAGGAATGAGCCATGGTTGTGTGATGGCGAAGTTGAAGACCGGATTTCATCAACGTGGGATAGCGTGGAGCTTTAATGCGGACCATCAGCCGATCGGCGGAAAGTTCGATGTGAGGGAAGACCAATTGGTTACCGGTTGTTTGTTCGCGTCGTACATTACTTTCGATATCTCGCCAGAGTTGGCATTAACGCAATCGCCTGAGTCCGCTGCGGATCGACGCTCGTCCGTCGAATCGGAAATCGCTGCGAATTTAGTCTCGAATGTAGCTAAGCGGGTCGAAGGCGCTGGCTTGAGTTTGGATCAGGCAGAGTTGGATGCATTGCTGTGCTACGTTTGGCCGGCGATGAAGAAGATGAAGGTTCGCGATGAGAAGTATCGCCGAGCCCGCGAAGCAGCGTTTACGACGGAGGCGGGTTGCTCGTATTTACGCGAGTTGTCTATAGACGAACTTCCCGGACTGACCACACCGGAAACGACAGCAATCATGTTGGCCTTGTGCATCGAGATGGACATGCCGGTTCAGTTCGTGGCGCCGGCGTTTGGCTTTCAAAAGAACATGCCGTTTCCGAGTAACGATCGTTTGCGCGAGTTAGCGACAGCCCAATGGGAAGTTTGCAAGGCATTCGACGTTAGCATCGGCTTTCACTCGGGATCCGGAAAGTCGGCTGAAAACTATCAGGTAATGGGCGAGGTCACTGGAGGTAATCTGGAGATCAAGACCAGCGGCCGCTACACGTACGAAATGGGAATCGCTTTGCACGGGTCTGAAAATGCAGCGGACCAGGTTTTGTGGAAGGATTGGCATGCGTTCACTTTAGAGCTAGCAGTAGCGGGCGCGTTTAGCGCTGAAGAGACCGAGCAAAAAATGGCTCGTGAGTTTATCGTCGATGCTCTCGAATTCGAGAAAGTATCGACCGATGTGTTCGAGTCGCCTGATTCTTGTCGCGCTGCTCTGGAATCGTTGGTCCCGAATCCGGATCACATGTTCTGGTTTGAATACAATTTCCTCTATGTTCTTGCAGCTAACGGAAAAGCTGAAAAAGCGTCGCTGGGCGATCACTCGGGAGCAGGCTACCGTCAACGGGAACGTTTTTACACAATCAGCGACGAAGGGCAATTGCGTTTCGCTCGAAGAGTTGCTGAGTACATTGTGTTCTTGGCTCGCAATACGGGCTTGGCGAGCGCTGAGACCTGCGATGCGGCGATGAGTCGCTTGGAGGGTTATGCGAACTGGGATGCGTTTCTCGCAGATATCGCTGGTTAGTTTTTCGATCACTTAGACCTTCGTTAATTAGTATCCAAAATTTTATGTCATTTATTCACGACGATTTTCTTTTACAAAGCGATGCCGCGAGCGAGCTGTATCACAACTACGCGAAAGACGAGCCAATCTACGACTACCACTGTCATTTGCCGCCGCAGGATGTCGCTACCAATCGTCGGTTTTCAAATTTGTATGAGATTTGGCTAGAGGGCGATCACTACAAGTGGCGAGCTATGCGAGCGAATGGCGTGCCCGAAGAGCTCTGTACCGGCGATGCGGATCCGTTCGACAAGTTCATGGCGTGGTGCAAAACGGTACCGCATACTCTGCGGAATCCATTGTATCATTGGAGCCACTTGGAGCTTAAACGTTATTTCGGTATCGATTTGTTGATCAACGAAGATACGGCCAAGGAAATTTGGGATACGACGAGCGAGCTTCTTAAATCGGAAGCTCTAAGCGCTCATGGAATTTTGAAGGACTTCAAGGTAAAGGTGATCGGTACGACCGATGATCCGATTGACAATTTGGAGCATCATCAGGCAATTCAGTTATTAGATTTGGATACGAAAGTCGTTCCGACCTTTCGCCCTGACAAGGGGTTGATGGTTGATACTCCGGAGGCGTTTAATGCCTGGACGGATCGTTTGTCCGAAGTGTCGGGAGTTTCTGTGAGCTCTTTCGATGCATTCTTGGAAGCTCTCAAGTCGCGTCATGATTTCTTTCATGAAATGGGAGGTCGTTTGACGGATCATGGGCTCGAGCGTTGCTTTCATGCGGAAACGAGTCTGAGCGCGGTCAGTGTGATCTTTTCGAAGGCTCGCGGGGGCGTGGCGGCTTCGGTTGACGAGAAGGAGCAGTTCGCGTTTTACGTGATGCGCGAGCTTGGTCGTTGGAATGCGGAGAAGAACTGGACGATGCAGCTTCATTTGGGAGCAATGCGGGCTAATAATACACGCATGTTCAAGGAGCTCGGTGCTGATACGGGATTCGATTCGGTTGGCGATCTTCCGCAAGTGGCGAAGTTGAGGAGCTTTTTCGATAGTTTGGAACAGACTGGGCAATTGCCGAAGTCGGTCGTCTATAATTTGAATTGGTCGGATAACTACGCGATCGCGACAATGTTGGGAAATTTCCAGGATGGCATAACGCCTGGCAAAATGCAGCTCGGGTCCGGGTGGTGGTTTTCGGATCAGAAGGAAGCGATGGAAGCTCAAATGAATGCGCTCTCGAACTTGGGGTTGATGTCTCGATTCGTGGGGATGTTGACCGATTCGCGTTCATTTCTGTCGTACCCGCGTCACGAGTATTTTCGCAGAGTCCTTTGCAATCTGATTGGCACGGATGTTGAGAACGGCGAGTTGCCGCGCGATATGGAATTAGTTGGAGGAATGGTTCGAAATATTTGTTTCGCGAATGCGGAGAATTATTTTGGGATTACGAGCTGAGTATTTTCGATGTATGAGCGGGTTTATCCCGCGATAGTTTAGCCTCTCAAAAGATAGAATTAGAAGAATCGCGGGATAAACCCGCTCCTACAGGTTGGGGACATGGCGATTTCCAAATTATTGGAAACTCAAAAAGTTGTCCAAAGATCACCTTTTCAGGACCGATTGATGTTGAGAGGGGTTGACGCGGCTCTCTCGGCGATAGAGCCCTACCTTTGGATAGAAATTCAAACCTTCTTTGGCGACGTAGGAGCCATCCTTATTTGTCTCGGCTCGCCGAGGCATCCTAGCGAAGCGATGACTCTTTTGCATTTTGAATGGCCTCACCGGCCTTCGGCCTAGGAGTCTCGCTTCGCGAGCCAATAAGGACTCCCGACCAGTCGGGTGAATAAGGTTTTTTAGTTTTTCTTGAGGAATGTGAGGATTCAAATACGCGGCGCAAGTGCCGGCCCTACGCAATCCAACGAGCGTCTAAAAGCCACGACCTTTAACCTTTGTTTGGACACGGCAGAGATACGTATCTGCCGTAATGTAAAGGACGGAGCCATCGCTCCAGGTGAAGCCGGAAGAAAGGACTTCGATTTTAGCGTCTGAGGCGACGAGCGAATCCATCTTTTTGTCAAATCGAAGCACTTCCCCAATCGATGGAAAATTGATCGAATCTTGAGCGTGGAGAAAACAAGGGAGGGCGATTATGATAGAAAGAAGGAATTTTGGTTTTGAAAACATAAGCATCGAATAACCTTTGATTATTGGGATGTTAAGCCAATTTTAGTGATTCGAAACGGTTGTATTGTACTAATATTGCCAATCCCGCTTTTTTTATTGGCGAATATTTAGTAGAAGTAGTACTTTGACTCATTCTTTGGTTCTGGTAAATGGCTATTAAGCACTTAGCCAGTTACTAATTGTTCTTAATAATAACTCCCTCGAAAAAATAAAAATCCCCTATAAATTGTTTGCTGCGATAATCCTAATCTTTCTATCGGCTTCAGTTGCCTCGGCGGATTTGGTGCCGGGGCCGCCAAGAGAAAGGGCAAGCAAATGGGAGCAGCTACTGCGATCGGCGGTATGGCGTTTATCAAGAAGACGACTGATCGGTCTTTGAGTAATGTGGACGACTATATCGTGTATTTGCAGGTCAAGCACAGCGGTAGTCTTAAGTACCAAAAAGCAATGGCTTCGGCGATGGCGCTTTACCCAGAGATGGAAGGCCGGACGGATATCGCGATGAAGAACGCTGCTAGAGCTGCTAAGAAGAAAAAATAGAATTTTTTTGCCCACGATGCAGCGAAGCGAAGATGGCAAAGCAATAGCACCAATTCTCACGAATCAAAATTATATTCTTCACTAGATTATTCGTGAAGATTCGAGTGATTCGTGGGAGTTCTTTTAGCCTATTCTAAATGGATCAGATCGCGGCCCGTCTTAGTGGATCGCGAATGCTCTTTGGGGAATCTGCTCGACGAAGGGGCAGTCGGTTCGGCGGAGTTCGGCTAGTAGCTCCCGTCGTAGTTGAACGACCGTCTTTTGGTATTCAGGATAGAATGCCAAATTGGTTATTTCGTCGGGATCGGCGGTTAGGTCGTACAGTTCGTCGATTTCGCCTGGGATCAGGTTGACGATGTACTTGTAATTATCTTTTCGGTACGAAGTCCACCAAGGAATGTTGGAGTTTTCATCTTCTGCCGCTGGGAGCGTGTTGGTGTCCGCTCCATAGGAGCGAGCGGTGTAGGCCATCAATACGGTATGGTCGCTTTTGGCCTCCGGATTTTCGAGAAGCGGAGTAATGTCGCGTCCATGCATTTTCCAGGGCATTTTTACGCCCGCAAAATTGAAAATAGTAGGGACGAGATCGTGTCCTCCAACTGGAGTCTCGCAGACTCGATCTTCGGGAATTACTCCGGGGAATGAAACAATGAGCGGGCAGGATATGTTTGCGTCGTAGGGAGCGATTTTGTGTTGAAAACCGTGTTGTCCCCAGGCGAATCCCTGATCGGAGGTGAATATGATTAGGGTGTTGTCGAGTTGTCCGCTAGCTTTGAGGCTTTCAATGAGAGTGCCGACGGATTCATCCAAGCTCATTGCGGTTTCCTGGTACCGTCTTGAGCTTTCGTAGAATTCGCCGTCTTTTGGGGGACGTTTAGTGTAGAGTTTTCCGTCGTCCGCGCGGTTCCAGGCTTGGCGTCGTTTTACGTACTGAGGTTTGCCAGGACGCGGACCGAACATATCGGAGGGAAGGGGGATGTTTACGTTTTCATCAAGTGTGCCTTCGTGACGTTTTGCGGGGGTAAATGGACCGTGCGTTCCTGCGTAGCAAAGCCAAAGGAGCCAGGGCTTTTTTTCGTCTCGTCCTTCGCCCTTGATGTATTCGGTTGCCCACTTCGTGTAGTTGTCGGTGGTGTAGCCCTTGGTCATTTTGGCTTCTCCTCCGTTGAAGGAGATCATTTGATCGTCGTAATAATTGCCGGAATTCTTGGGGAACTTGGGGCGATTCCATACGATTTGATGATCCCAGTCGCGTCCGTACCCGGTATCCGTGCCTGTATGCCATTTTCCGATATGAGCGGTCGTGTATCCGGCTTTCTTGAACGATGACATCCAGAAGGGCGCTTTTTGGGGATTGTATTCGCTGCCGGGATAGTCGCCTTCCATTCGCATGGACTGCACTCCGTATTGTAGTTTTCCGGTTAGGAAAGTCGCTCGAGCAGGCATGCACCAAGTACCGTTGTATGCATGTTTGAAACGCACGCCGCTCGATGCGAGCCGATCGATGTTTGGCGTTTCGACCCATGCTCGCGACCGTTCGTAACTGCTTACCGTCCGATCTGATTGATCGTCCGTGTAGATGTAGAGGATGTTAGGCTTGTCTGCTGCGCCCACTCGAGAGACGAGGAGCAGGAGTGTCGTGACGACCGTAAGAATGGCGAAGAACGATCTCGATGTTATGTGAAATTTAGCGGAAGGATTCATCGGGAAAAGCAGCTCAAAGCTTCAGCCTGAGCATTTTGCATATTGGTTCACTACTCAGGTTGAAGCTCTGAGCTGCTGATTAAACTAAACCATGGGGAGAATTGCAGCGCCGATCATGCAAACGATGAGGCCAACGGTTCCCATGATGATGCCCATGATTGTGTTGGTCTTGAGCATTTCCTTTTCGGTTAGGCCACTCATCTTGGAGATAACCCAGAAGCCGGAGTCATTCATCCAGCTAATCGGTTTGGATCCACAGCCTATTGCGAGAGCGATGTAGATAGGGTGATAGCTTAGGTCTTGGGCGGCGATAATGGGTGCGACGATTCCGATCGCTGTGATCATGGCAACAGTCGAGGAGCCTTGCGCTGTCCGGATGAGCATGCAGATGAAAAATGCGAGCGGAATTAGGCTGGATTGAGCTGCGGGCATCCTGTCCGGGATTGTGAATGCGATTCCTGTTTGACGTAGTACATGGCCAAAGGTGCCGCCGGCAGCCGTGATGAGAATAATGATACCACCGCTGGAAAGCGCAGACTGAACCTGATCCTTGATGGGTTTGCTGGAGGTGTTGGAACGAAGGAGCAGTAGCATCGCGAATATGGCTGAAATAGTCATGGCGATGTTCTTGTCGCCAAGAATTCCCATTACGGAATTAAATGAAACGAGAGCCGCGGATGGATTTTCGCTAGATCCTAAGAACATCGAAAGAGCAGTCGCTCCGCCCATCAAGAGCACGGGTAACAGGATCGGAATCAATGAAAAGGTTAGTCCGGGCAATACGGATTCATCGCGGTTGGCAATTGCTTCGAGGTCCTTTTGACTCAGTTCTTCCGAGGCGCGTAGGGGGACTTCCCAGCGACTATTGGCGTAGAGGGCCCAGAGGTAACCCGAGCCAACCGTGAAAATGCCGACTAGGATACCGCCGATCATCATCAATCCGACGTCGATCCCCATTTCCAATGCTACGAAAAGGGGCCCAGGAGTTGGGGGGACGAGGGAGTGAGCCATCGTTCCGCCAGCGATAATGGTCAGCACGTAGAGCAAGTAGTTCTTGCCTGTTTTGACGCGCATTGCCTTGCCGAGCGGTATGAGCAGGTAGAATACGGTGTCGAAAAACACGGGAATGCTTAAAGTGAAGCCACTTCCAATGAACGCTAGGGGGAGTCGCTTTTCGCCGACCGCTTTAGCAATGCTGAGAACGATACGTTCCGCTCCGCCACTATCCATCAGGCATTTTCCGATAATGGAAGCCATCGCGATAAGCAGGGCGATTTTGGTGAGTGTGCTGCCGAGGCCATCGGCGATTCGTTGTCCCCAGTTCTTATTGGATTCTTTATTCGCTGCGGCTAGCTGAGTGTTGTGGATGATCCGATCGGAAGCTTGAAAGCTCGTTTCGGAGCCACTGATGCTTAGACGGGCATTTACAAGGTCCCCATCGCCTTGGGAATCGGTTAATGCAATATCGCCTGAGCCGATGACTTCGAGGAGCCCTTGGGAGTTCTCTCTCAGGATGCTCGACCTGCCTTCAATGGGCTTTTTCTTTAAGTTTACTAGGTCTCCATCGGCTTCGAGGATTTCAATGGCGTAAGTGTTGAGCGAATACTCGAGGACCTTTTGCTGGGAAGTCAGTATGCTCACGCAGAAAGCAGCTAGGATTAGGGCGAGGAATGCGTGCATTCGCAAAGCGAGGATTCCGCTTACGACGATGCCCATTCCAATGAGGGCGATGAGGAGAGGATTCATGTGGCCAGTAGGATTTGCAGTAGGATTGGATGTTCGGTTATCGGGGAGAAGATCGAAACAGCTAAAAACCAAGGTTTCTTGATTTTAAGATAATGTCGAGCGAGAGATGGGGTTAGGAAGGGGTTTGATGGGTGGTTCGAGACCTCCGGGCTCGGATTAAGGATTTGCTCGAGTTGGCTTGGGCAGTTTGTCGGCGGACGTGGTTGGTGTGGGCACTTGCCTTACTCTGCGCTTAGCGGGATACACATATACGATTGGTAATTCCACTAGTTGTAGGATCGCAGGATCGCAGGATCGGCTCGATAGGTCGTTTCGGAGCGGTGATAATTGGTTCGCAATTCCCTGTTCTCCCATTTTGGTAGGGGGCTTCTTTTGATCTCCCTCTTTTAAAGATCTCTGTAATTAATATGAAACGTACTCTTTTGACCGTCGCCCTCTGCTCTCTAACTGGTTTTTCGTTAGGGGGTCTCACTCTTTCCGCTCAGCCTCCGAAGCCAACGATTTGGGAAAAGCGTGCAGAAGAACGTTTCAAACCGATCAGTCGCACGACGAAGATGGAGATCAGCCAGGCTCAACCATCGAGTTCGGGATTGAAGAAGAAAAAACTCAAAAAGCCCAAGCGCATATTGGCTTTTTGGCGTAGCGAAGGATTCATCCATACGTCGATCCCAACAGCTAATTTCGCATTGCAGGAAATGTCGCGCAAGACACATGCCTTTACGGTTGAGTTAGCGGATGACTATAAGGTCTTCGATAAGAAGTACCTTAAGGGATTCGATGCGATTCTTTTTAATAGCACGACGCATTTGAAATTTCCCGAAGCCAGCCAGCGCGAAGCGATCCAGAAATTCGTCGAAGGTGGCGGAGGGTTGATCGGTATTCACGCGGCGAGCGACAATTTCTATGAATGGGATACCGGTGTCTCGTTGATGGGAGGACAGTTTAATGGTCACCCTTGGGGAGGCGGCGGAAATTGGGCGTTCAAGCTCGATGATTCCGAGCACGTATTGAACCGGGCTTTCGAAGGAAAGGGCTTTTGGCATTCGGACGAGATTTATCAGTACAAGCCGTCGAACTTTGAGGGTGAAGACAATCTTCGCATTCTCGTGAGTTTAGACATGAGCAAAGACGTGGTTAGCGATCGTTTGACGGATCCGAAGAACGTAGAGAAGTTCGGGAAAGTCTATGGATCTGGAAGTCGTGAAGTGCCCGTTTCTTGGATACGCGATATCGGAAAGGGTCGTTTGTTCTACACGAATTTAGGTCATCGCGAAGAAACTTACGAGAACCAGGCGATCATGCAGCATATGTACGACGGAATTCTCTATGCTCTCGGTTACGTTAAAACGGATGCGACTCCAACTGCGGAAGCGGGTTTGTTGAGAAGCGCTTTGGCTCCAGCTCCTGTAGTTGCGAAAGAGGCGAAATAGGTTCGTAGGGCCGGCGCTTGCGCCGTGCCGCGATGTACAAATCCTTATCTTCCTACGCGGCGTGGCGCAAGCGCCAGCCCTACGTTGAATACACGATAGCGAGCTACTCGTCCCCGTAGATTTCCAGATTGTTGATCATCCAGGCGGTCCAGCCGTTCTTTTCGGTCATCGTGATTCGAGCACGCCTTTGGCAAGCTGGAAGCAAGGAGGGGATTGAGTCATAGACAACCGAGTCCGGAGGCCTCGATCCACCTTTATCAAGCTTGAGAAAGGTGGCGCGAGATGACCCGTCCAAGGGCTTCGAGAACTACCTATGCGATTCACTAGCGGAACTCGTCACTAGACGGGCTACGGTTTCGTTGCTTAGGGGAGTTTCAATCGGGTTATCAGATCGGTAGGATACGTAGGCAGTTTGGCAGTTTGGATCAATAGCGCTAATTCGAATCGATTGTTCGCGGATCGCTTCTCGAATGCTCTGCGCGCGATTCGTGGCATCTGTTCCGACTACGGATATTGATGGATCGATGCCGAACTCGAGAAATGGAATAGCGACTTGAAGTAGTGATGAAACCTCGTTCGCTTGCGATGGATTATTAACTACGAGAATATCCAATCCGCCGAAAGTTTCGATGGCTTGCTCCATGGCGAGCTTGAGGGAATTGGTGTTGCCGATTGCGCATTGCAGGGCAAGGCACGCATTCGATTCGAATATCGATTCAACTTTCGAATCGCTATCCAAGGCGATCACCGCAGCGCCTTGCTCGAGAAGTCTGCGGACGCAGTTTAATCCTATTTCGCTGGCGGCTTCCGTTACCAATGCGATTTTGCCTTGAAGGGGTGGCGAGGCCTTGTTGGATTTTAGTTTCGCTTGTTCGAGCTCCCAGTATTCAACTTCGAATACGTCGCTTTCGTCGAGCGGCTTCCATCCGCCGAGGGCTTGACTCATTTGGACGACTTGCGACGTGTGGATAGCGATGTCGCCGATGACTGAAGCGTTTTTAGCATTGAGGCCAAACGACAGAATGCCGTGACTTGGCCAAATGGCCCAACGTGGAGCTTGGTCGAGGCAAGTGAGGCCTTTGCTTGCATTGCGCTCGAAATAGGCTCGATATTCGGTTGCGTAGGAATCGAGGTCTTCTGTGGCAGCGCTTTCTAGGATCGCGGGAATACGTTTGGCGAAGATTGAATGATCCGGCGTTAAAGGGCCTTGGGCAGCGAAGGATGCGAGGTCGGGCAAATTGGAGTAGCCGACCGCTTCGGGGCTCCGGTTGCATTTGGCGATGACGGGGAGTCCTCGGATATTGGATACGTGTTGGCGAATTAAAGCAAGTTCGAGCGCCTTGGGGGCGCCTTCTGCAATTGCAGTTTGAGTGGCGCCGTGTTCTTCGAGGTATACTTCGGCTTCGCCGACCAGATTGATCATTCGTTCGTACGATTCTCGGGCATCATCGGAGAAAGTGAATACGCCGTGATTCATGAGGATCATGCCTTTGTAAGCATTCCAGTCCACGTCCTTGGTTAGTTGGTAAACGAGTTTGGCTAAGGCAAAGCCTGGCATGACGTAAGGAATGACAATGACACGGTCGCCGTAGAGCTCGCGGATGCGCTGCTCGCCGTTTTCCGTGTTGCAGACCGCGATTGCTGCATTGGCATGGGTGTGGTCCACGTAACGAAAAGGGATGAGGGCATGGAGTATGGCTTCTACTGAGGCGTTGGGAGCTTTTGAATCGAGCAATGCGATTCGTTGCTGCTCGACCATATCGGAATCGGAAAGCGAATCGAATTCCGCCAATCGATTTAGTACGTCCAAGCGTTCGGGAGCGAATCCTGCCTCTTCAATCGTTCCCAAATCCCAGCCACTGCCTTTGACGAACAAGGTTTCTACGGTGTCGCCAAAGAAATCGGTTGTCGTCATTTTGACGGAAGTGTTGCCGCCACCATGAAGCACGAGCTCTGGTTCTTGTCCCAGTAGTCTCGACGTGTAGACTCGCATGCCCTTTGGGTCGTTCGCGAATTGGGCGGCGTCGTTTTCGTTCCAACGGTTCTTCATCGGCGAGAATTCCTTGGCGGATCGGAAGGATTGGTCAATCTTGAAGCTTTGTATGATCTTCGCGATTCTTTGGAGGATTAAGATCTTTGGGTTTGGATTGTAGGGCCGGCGCTTGCCCCGTGCCGCGTTGATTGGAGATGGAGTTGCCTACGCGGCGCAGCCCCGGCCCTACGGTAAAGGGATCGCTCGGGTTATCTATGTGGCTTACGATAAACTTCTAAAATGCATCGCATGAACTTCTTTTCTAACTAGGTTATCCGTTTCCACAGCCTGCATTGCATGTACGAAATCATTTTATGAGCGCTAGAATAATTTTTCCTGATTGTCCCACCGAGTTGAGCAAGGAGCAGCTTTCGACCTATTGGAGCGAAGGCTTTTTGGCGTTTGAGAATGCGCTCAGTTCCGCCGAAGTGGAAGAAGCTCGCCAGGGTTTGATCGATATAACGCGGTCTTACGCTTTTAATGACGAAGTAGCGGAGTATCGACCTATGACGGATGGTGATTCGAATTACGGAGGCGCTTCATTTCGATCCAAAAAGAGTAAGTGTTTCGTTCAGTTGGAACCAGGATACGAACCGAGTCCGGATAAGTTGGACGAATTGGTGCTGAAAGTTCGGAAGACGCAGGATTTTCAGGATGAGGCTCCCGTCTTCAATCGGATATACACCACGCATCCTCGCATACAAGGAGTCGTTAAGAGCATTCTTGGGCAAGCAATTGAGCGTTATCAAACGATGGCTTTAGTGAAGGCTGCAAGCGGTGGTGTTGAGAAACCGTGGCATCAGGATAACGCGTATTTTGCCGTCGAAAACCTGGACCAAGTTGTTGGTACATGGATTGCCTTGGACGATGCGACTGCCGAAAATGGATGCATGCGAGTTTTGGCTACGGCTCATGCGAAAGGACCGCTGAAACACTATCACACATTCGACTGCGAAATTGTATCGGGTCGAATCGATCCCGATTTGGCTATCCCCATTGAGTTACCGGCCGGAGGTATGCTGGTTTTTCATGGTAATCTACCGCATCAGACTCCCGTAAATACGTCGCCAAATAGCAGGCGCGCTTTGCAGTATCACTATCGCAGCTCGAGTAATGCTGTCGTTTCCAAGGAAGCGTATTATGATGTGTTCAAAGAAGCGGATGGTACCCCAGCATCTTGCGTCGCTGCATTGCCGGAGAATTTCTGAAGCAAGAGGAATCGTGCGGGATGCTGTTTGATGGATTGGTGTAGGAGCGGGTTTATACCGCGATATTTCGGTTACTTATTGGACACCTACACAATCGCGGGATAAACCCGCTCCTACATTTTGAGCTAAGCTCACGATTAATCGTGCGTAGAGATAAGGTGATTGTGTCCTTCGGAACAGGCCTTCGATTGCGTTTCGAATTCCAAGGTTGAGTGGCTGATGTCGAAGCGCTCTTTAAAGAGGGTTTCAATGCCGATTTAATGGTATCCATTTGTTGGACCTTTTTATCGAATATGACTATGTGGGACTCGAAGCGCGAAGACGGTTGCTCAGGGGTGGCAAACAAAGGGCGCAGATATTCACTACGCGCTCGATTGGTTGAACAAGAGCGGTTTAATCCAGTTTTCCGATCGCTTTGATTACTGAATCTTCGGCACCCGCCTCGATTCGGATGAATAGTTCTTGGAGGCCTTTTGCCGATTGTGTCACCGCCTTGAGTCCGCCGGACTGTTTTCGTTGAATTTTAATAGCTCCCGTGCGACTCGTTTTTCCCAAGGATTTCCCTCCATAAGAGCGACCGATAATGACGCCGATAACACCCTTCATCGCTTCGATCTTTTTCATTGTTTGGAGGCATTCTTTGGATGTGCTTTGATGTCGTCCGCGGGATGGCATAAGGGAGCGATTTTTAGAAATGAGTATATGGTTGAAAGGTCTTTGTGGATTTTCGAAGGAAAGATATGATTCGATTAGCGCTTGGGTTTTCTATCCGTAGAGGACTTGAGCGATGGCAACCCATTAATAGAAGAAGCGAAGCTGAAAAGGGGAGGAGCCACCAGCCTGCAAATAGGATGACGATGCCGATTTGGGCAACGGCTTCGAAAACGGTGACGAAATTGCTGAGTAAGGTATCCATGCTTGGAATTCGACGGATAGGTTGGGGAGCGAGTCAGGATTTGGCAAGCGCGGGGCTTTTCAGTGCGGGCCGGGTGGTTTCTTTCTGACGGTTGCTTTTCTGGGGCGACATTTGCTAGGGCTGCTTGTACCCAAGAAGCCGTGGAAGTTGCATCCAAACCTATACGTTGGCCTAGGGACAGGCAACCCTACCATGAGACAGAAGGAAACGCACCTGTGGTGGGCTTATACCTTTGGTTTGAGCTGGACGGGGGGAGAGGCATGTATCAGTTGTTGCGGTTGAGCCATGAATGAACCGAGTTTCCATACAATTAACCTAACGCTTTCCCTTGAACAGTCGGATGACGAATCGCTTTGGCGGGAA
The DNA here is from genome assembly GCA_028822375.1 of Opitutaceae bacterium. Taxonomy (GTDB): domain Bacteria; phylum Verrucomicrobiota; class Verrucomicrobiia; order Opitutales; family Opitutaceae; genus Pelagisphaera. Next base: position 17,701 of record JAPKDW010000015.1, read on the forward strand.
GAAGCTGCGAAGCAGTTAGAGATCGATGTTGCCGATATTAGCGAGATTCGATTGAAAAAGCATTCCATCGACGCTCGCCGGGCGCGTATCAAGGTTCAGCTTCGACTGGATGTTTCGATTGGCGGTCCTTTGCCTCCGGAAAAGGAATATGCGCCGGACTATCCGAATGTGAGCAGCGAAGCCAAGCGGCTTGTGATCGTGGGAATGGGTCCGGCCGGCATGTTCGCAGCCTTGAAGGCGATCGAGTTAGGCTGGAAGCCGGTTTTGCTCGAACGTGGAAAAGACGCGATCGCTCGACGTTTCGATTTGGCTCCCATTTTGCAGGAAGGAAAGGTTGGCGAAGATTCTAACTATTGTTTCGGCGAAGGGGGAGCGGGTACGTTTTCAGATGGAAAGCTCTATACTCGCGCTACTAAGCGAGGACCGGTTCGCAAGGTCTATGAGGCATTTGTCGAACATGGAGCTCCGGCTCGGATATTGACTGATGCGCATCCGCATATCGGGTCGAATCTACTTCCCAATGTTGTGCGTTCGATGCGCGAGACGATTTTGAAGAGTGGTGGCGAGGTTCATTTCGAAGCTCGCGTAGAAGGTTTGATTCGCGATGCGCAAGGCAAGCGCTTGCGTGGCGTGACCACTCAGGATGGGCGAGAGTTCGTAGGTGATGCGGTAATTTTGGCGACGGGCCATAGCGCGAGAGATATTTATCGCTTACTCGTCAAAGAGGGCGTGCGACTCGAACAGAAGGCATTTGCTATGGGAGTGCGGATCGAACATCCACAAGCGCTTATCGATAGTATCCAGTACTCAATTAAGCGAGTAGCGACGCGTCATGCGATGCTTCCTGCGGCAAGCTATAGCTTGGCGACGAAGATTGACGATCGCGGAGTCCATTCGTTTTGCATGTGCCCTGGCGGGTTTATCGTGCCGTCGGCAACGGAGAACGATGAAGTCGTTGTCAATGGCATGTCCCTGGCTCGTCGTGACTCGCCATTCGCTAATAGCGGTTTCGTCGTGACGGTTGAACCAGAGGATACCGAGTTTTTTCAGGAGGAGCATGGCGTATTGGCGGGAATGGCTTACCAAAAGCAATTGGAGCAAATCGGCTCTCAAGCTGGTGGGGGTATGCAAAAGGCTCCTGCTCAGCGGATGCGGGATTTCTTAAAGAATCGCGATTCGCAGGATTTGCCGGAATCGAGCTACGTACCTGGATTAACGCCTGCGCCGATACACGATCTTTTGCCGAGGGATATTGCTGTTCGAATTCAAGGAGGCTTTAGGGAATTCGGAAAACCGATGAATGGTTTTGTGACTCAGGATGCGATCTTGGTCGGCTTCGAAACGCGAACGAGTTCACCTGTCCGAGTGCCACGGGATCCCGATACCTTGGAGCATCCAGAATTGGAAGGCTTGTATCCATGTGGCGAGGGCGCTGGTTTCGCTGGCGGAATCGTATCGGCCGCTTTGGATGGGATGCGTTGCGCAGAAGCTGCTATTGGAACTCCGGATTAGGGAGAGCCAGGGGGGTTAGATAAACGCGTCGGGACGCCACGTTCCACCTTGATTGGCTTGTGCGGCATGGCGGGAGATGGTAGGGTTCGTTGTCCCAACGAACCGTGGAATTCACTGCGGTTGCGCGCGGCTGTTTAGGGACAAACAGCCCGACCAAATAGCCTCTTTCACGCGTGCGAGCGTTTGAAGACGGGTTGGTCTTCTTCGGAAAGCTTGGCGTCGAAGCGGTAGCGGTCGGCGTTGAATTCAGTGATTTGATCTGGGCTGTCGATTCGGTTTTGGATAACCCATCGAGTCATTGCTCCACGAGCGCGTTTGGCGTAGAAGCTAATGACCTTGTAGGTCTTTCCGTCGTTTGAATCGAGGAAGCGCGGGGTGATGACAGTCGCTTTGAGCGCTTTGGGTTTGATGGATTTAAAGTACTCTCCGGAGGCGAGGTTGAGTAGCTTAGAGGTGTCGTGGCTTTTGAGCTCGCGATTTATGAAGCGTGTTTGAGTGTCGCCCCAGAATGCGTAGAGCGAACGACCCTGTTCGTTTTGGAGGGAGGTTCCCATCTCTAGGCGATGGGGAGCTATTAGGTCGAGCGGCTTGAGGATTCCGTAGAGTCCGGAAAGTATTCGGAGCTTGTCTTGAGCGAAGGTTATGTCGCTGGATTTCAATGACGCAAAATCGAGACCTTGATAGACGTCACCCATGAAGGCATAGACTGCTTGTCGAGCCGCGGTGCCGAGTTTGGCGGGAGCCTTCCATTTACGGTAGCGGTTGACGTTGAGTTCGGCCAATGCGTCACTGAGCGCCATTAGGGCCTTTATTTCTTCGTTTGTTTTCGTACCCAATATTTGAATCAGCTTTCGCGACTGCGATAGAAATTGTGGTCGGGTGAAATCGGAACAAGTGCTGGGAGAGTCGAAATCCAGCGTTTTGGCAGGGGAGATAACAGTGAGCATAATTTGATTTTAATAGCGTTGATCTAGCTGGATTGTTCAGTGGGAGAAAGGCGGACGGCGATGATGCAGACATCGTCTTCAAGCTCCTTTGCTCCGGCGACTTCTTTGAGCTCTTCGGCGATCGCTCGCAATTGTTCGGGGAGTTCGTCGCTTTCATGGTCTAGCACGGCTTCCTCGAGGTTTTCGACGCCCCATTCTTCGCCGCTTTTGGTTTTCTGCTCGATGATGCCGTCCGTGAAAAAGAGAAACTCGGTCATATCGGTGAGCGGGAACTGGTTACAGTTGAAGCTTTCTTCTGGAATGAGCCCGAGAGCCGGGCCTATTTTATCTACAGGGCAAAGTTCGAAGTGGGTGCCAGAGCTGTCTTGCACGCGCCAAATGGGGGCGGGGTGACCAGCGTTGGCAATATGGACTTCGCCTTTATCGAGATCTATGACGGTGTAGAGAGCAGTGACGAATCGCGGAAACTCTTCGTCTTCCGCTAGGGCGGTTAGGGCTTCGTTGAGGTGTTGAAGGACTTTGCCCGGTTCGCTGAGCAGGACGTGTGTTTCGAGCATGAGGCCGCGAATGAGCATGGTGACGAGAGCGGCTTTGATGCCGTGGCCCATCACATCGCAAACGAGAATGCCGAGTTGGTTTTCGGAGATCGGAATGAGGTAAAAGAAATCGCCCGCTAAGTGATGGCTGGGAGTGTAGAGGTAGCTAGCCTCGAGGTTCCAGTGACTGCCATTTCGGGTGTACATAGGGCGTTCGTCGAAACCTATGGACATGAGTTGCTCTTGAAGCTGACGAGCGACGAATAGTTCGGTCTCGAATTGTTGATTCTTTTTAGCGAGCGCTTCACCGGTGGCATGGGCTCGTTCTTCGGCTAGTTTTTGCTCAGTGATATCGTGAGTCATCCCAACGATGCCTTCTGGCGTGCCATCGGGACCGATAAGGGGGACTTTCGAATTGAGTACCCAGCGCTGCTTCCCGAGAAGGCTTTGATTAAACTCGAGTTCGTTTATTACGGGCTCGCCGGTCCTGATTATCTCCGCGTCCATGGCTTCGATACGACGAGCCTGATCGTTGTCGCGAATGTCAGAAATTTTCTTGCCTACGACTTCTTCCCGCGTTTTTAGGTCGAATGCTTTGCGATACTCTTCGTTAATCATGACGAAGCGGTCATCGGCGTCGCGCACGAATATACGACAAGGCATTATCTTGATGATTGCGTCCAGGAGGTGGTGTTGCCGGTCGAGTTCGAGCTCGGCTCGCTTTTGATTGGTGATGTCGCGGGAAAGTCCGAACGTTCCGCAGATTTCACCGTTTGCGTTGCGCAAGGGCAATTTGGTGGTGAGGACCCATTTCTCGCTCCCATCGCTTTGCAGGTCGCGTTCCTCTTTGAAGTACCAACCTTTGCCGGTACGGATGATTTCCTGTTCGGCTTCGAATTTGGCGGAGGCGTATTCGTTTTGGAATTGGTCGAAATCAGATTTTCCTATCGCTTCACCTGGGTGCTTGAAGCCAAAAAAATGAGCGAGGGAATGGTTGATGCAGGTGAATCTGCTTTTCCGGTCCTTGAAGAAAACATGATCGGGCAGCGATTCCATAAGTTGCCAGAACAGGAGGTTAGACTCTATGCCTTCCTTTTGCTCGGCTTCGTGTCCGGTGTCATAGGCCATTTGGAGGGCTTGACGAAGATCGGAGACGGACATGTTTTCGAGCGTTGCTGCATCTTGGTTCAAATCGATGCCCAGTGTTTTTCGACCGATTAGCTGAAGCGGTTCAGAAAGCTCTTTGGATGGTTTCATTGAGATCTAGTTTAGTGAAGCTTTTGCGTTAGCCAAGCTAGGATTTTGGTAATTCGGCGCTATCTTTAATGATGGATGACTTTCGGATAGCTTTATTCCCTTTGGGTCTAATACCCCGAAGCTTGCTTCGGCTTTGGTAGGGAGGACCGGCTCGGTTCTCCGTTTTGTTTGCGAAGAGGACCGGGACCAGTCCTGCATAACAGAAATGCGCCGATGAGGCAAAACCCCGGTAGACTGGAGGTCGAGAGCTAGCTTCTGTGATTCTTTACTTTCGAAACGGATTGTCAGCGAGAGGTGATTGGGCTTGGGTTTTTGCGAGTGAGTGAATTATCGAAAGGGGGGGGTTGCCGTGGACTAAAGATGTCCGTCTGGTCGCTTGCGACGAAAACGGCTTGATGGCGGTGGAGAAGTCGACAGGCGTATTGTCTCACCCGAATCGGAAGGGCGATTTCGGAAGAGCATTGCTCGCGGCGACTTATGACGAGGGGGAAGAGGCTTATCGAGTTGAAACCGACGACGGCGAGCCCCGTTGGGTGTATTTGTTGAATCGGTTGGACTCGGCGACTTCAGGTTTAGTTTTGTTAACGACGAATCCAGATGCCCGAACGGAGGTCTTGCGGGCATTTGAAAAGAAGCAGGTTCGGAAGGTTTACGCTGCTTTGGTATTTGGTTTCGTTCGCAAGGAGCCGCCGATTTGGAAAGACCGATTGACGATTAAGAAAGCGCAAGGCGGATTGAGGGCTTCGGATGGCGGCGGGTTGAGCGCGGAAACCCGTTTAGTGACCTCAAAGTCGATTCAGGGAATTCCGGCGATGAGTTTGTTGACCTTGATGCCGTTGACCGGCCGGACGCATCAATTGCGAATCCAAACTGCGAAGCGGGGGACGCCCATTGTGGGGGATCGGACCTATGGCGATTTTCAGAAGAACAAGTCGATCGCCCATTCTCGCGGGATTAAGCGTCTTTGTCTCCATTGCATGGATACGGAAGTTACGTATTCGATCGGTGGAAAGTCGTTTAGCTTTTCCGCGAAATCGAAGGTTCCGTTTTAGGTAGAGCTGGCGAAGTCCGATGAGTCACCTTCAAGCCAGCATCTAATGCTGAGGAGCGATACGTGACAGGAATATTCGTATCCTGCCCGCAACGTTCGCATATTCTCGGATTGCCTTTGGGCGAGGCTATGCAAACGTCCAAACTGTCATCTCAATTGTATTATGAAAAAAGCTTCCCCTATTTTGAAAGCGGCTCGTTGGTCTGTCGCAGCATTCCTGTCAGTTGTCATGTTATGCTCTTGCGCATCGAACTCAAGTGACTCGAAAGTCAAAGTGATGCTCATTACCGGGCAGAGCAGCAAGCATCACAATTGGGAGCTGAGCAGCGCGTTGATGGAGAAGTATTTGGCTGCGGTGAGCCAATTCGAGGTTACGAAGGTGGTCTCACCTGCGCAAGGCGAGGATATGTCGAATTTTAAGCCGGACTTCGATGGGTATGACGTGGTGGTTTTGGACTATGAAGGCGATGCCTGGACTGACGCGACGAAAAGCGCTTTGGAGTCGTGTGTTGGCGGTGGAGGCGGAATGGTTTCCGTGCATGCAACCAATAATGCTTTTGGCGATTGGCCTGGGTTCAACGAGATGATTGGCGTCGGAGGATGGGGCGGGCGAACCGATGATTTTGGCCCGAAGATCCACTGGTTCGAAGGGGGTATGAAATTGCTGCAAACTCCTGGTTCGGCGACGCACCCGGCGAAGCATGATTTCGAAGTCGTAACGCGTGCGCCGGAGCATCCGATAATGAAGGGGCTTCCTGAGAGTTGGTTGCACGCGAACGATGAGATTTACAGCCGCCTGCGCGGGCCGGCTAAAAACGTGACGATATTGGCGACTGCTAGCGCCGATCCGGATGAAATAGCTCGAGCAACGGGTAACAACGAACCGATGTTGATGGATATCCGTTATGGTAAAGGTCGTATTTTTCACACGACATTGGGTCACTGCAATAAGAACGACGACCTGAACGTGAAAGCTCTCAATTGCGTTGGATTTATCGTAACGCTGCAACGCGGCACGGAATGGGCAGCGACTGGAGCAGTGACGCAAGCAATCCCAGGCGATTTCCCGGGATCAGACGCGGTATCAGTGCGGTAGGAATGAATTGAGAATTTTTGTTTTGCCCACGAATCCCACGAATTTTCACGAATGACGAAAATTGCGACCGCTGATTCAAGTAATGGAAGGGTCTTATGAATTCGTGAATATTGGTGGAATTCGTGGGTAGTCTAATTAATAATGCGGACTTTTCCCCAAAGAATTCCCTTATTGCTTTCTTGGGATAGGGGGGTGAGGATGCGAGTTTGATGAAAGATCAGCTTAAGCAACTTCACCAAAAAGCCCGCTTCGCCCGTGATGCGAACTCCACTCAAGCCTATGGAGCCGCATTGGCCGCAATTCAGGAGGGAGAAGTCCGAGCAAACCAGGATTTCGATGAAGCGAAAATGCTGTCAGTAGTCGAGAAGGAAGCAGGCAAATTCAAGGAATCGGCCGAGGCGTTTGCGAAGGCGGGTCGGGATAAACAAGCTACCGAACTGACGGCTTGCATGGAATTACTAGTCGCTCTGTTGCCGTCCAAGCTCGATGAAGCAGCTTACCCGAAGCTCGTCGCGAATGCGATTGAGGCAACGGGAGCATCGTCGATGAAAGAGATGGGCTTAGTTATGGCGGCTTTGAAGAAAGAGCATGGTTCAGTTTTGGAGATGCGCATCGCTTCGGCTGCCGTTAAAAACGCTTTAGGGTAGGTTCGAGGCGCTGGGTTTATTGCCCACAGATAGCAGCGATATACATAGATGATCTGAGTGGGTCGATCTTTGCTGTCGAGAAATGCGCGCCGAGACGTCTTGCGCCACCTATCTAGCAAATAAGGTGGATCGAGGCCTCTGGACTCGGTTTTTATCCATCAGTATCTGTGAACATCCGAGCAATCTGTGGGAAAAAGCTGAAGGCAGGCTTCAATTTTCAAGGATCTCGACTTCGTAGCCGTCGGGATCGGTTATGAAGGCCATTTTTAATCCGCCGGAAGTGAATTTCGCTTTCCAATCGCTGGGCCAAAGCTCTGCGCCATTGTCTTCGAGCATTTGGCAATATTCGACGATGTCGTCAACTCCGAGACAGGTATGCATGAGATCTTCGGGGAACTCGACCTTGAAGTCGGGCGAGTAGGTAAGCTCAAGAGTGTGGGCATTTCCGGGCAATTCTAGGTGGACAACCTGATTGCCCGCAGGGCTTTTGTCGTTGCGTTTGAGAAGGGTGAATCCGCAGTTCTTGCAGTACCAATCGATGGAGGCTTCCAGGTTGCTTACGCGAATTCGGGTATGGAGAAATTTAATCATGTGAAGGAGTAAAGCCGACCGACTTGATTTGCCAAGCGAGAATGCAGATAAGTCGTTTAACGAAAAATGATGTGATGGTTCTGTGTAACCGCTTTCGACTGCATCGAGTTGGCATTATTGAAGGGAAAACCAATATTCGAGTCCAGAGGCCTCGATCCACCTTAATTGGTAGATAGGTGGTACGAGATGTCCCGGCTCGTGCAGAACAACGTGTTCAAAGTCGATTTGGAGAAGACATTTATGAAAAAATCACTCGCGCTTATAATCGCATTAGGGGGAATTGTTTGGCTCGTAGGTCAGGAAGATCGTCGCAGGGGTCCAGGTGGAGAAGGTAGAGGATCGGGAGGTCCGGTTCGAGGACAACCGTCGCAGGCTGAAAAAGTCGACTTGCCGGATGCGCAATCGAAGATCTATGTGGAAGGCGAGTATCGCTTTATCGAAAGCAATGGGGTGCCGGATCACGATCACGGCAAATTCCCAAGAAGGGGCAATCCGCATACGATTTTGCCGCAGACTTACAAGTGGCGCGTGCCGGCGAATCCAGAGGGTGCGAGTGAATTGACAGAACTTGGGCGTCGCCCTTTCGGAACGGCTTTGAATGGAATTCCATTCGACCCGGGAACCGCAGAATATTGGAATAATGACCGAAATTCGGACTGGAGATACGAAGCGCTTTCGGGGCACTTGAAATTAGGCGTCGACGATAACAATGCCCACGTCCAGCCAACAGGAGCTTATCATTATCACGGGCTACCAATCGGTGTAATTCTCAATCAAGGATCGCCCGATCGAATGACGATGGTCGGGTATGCCGCCGATGGATTTCCAGTGTATGCGAATTACGGCTACAAGAAGGCTGACGATCCTAAAAGCGGGTTGAAAAAAATGCAGTCAAGTTGGTCGACAAAGTCGGGAACTCGTCCGGAGAAGCCCCAAGGACCAGGTGGTGCATTTGACGGACGATTTGTAGCGGATTACGAATACGTCGAAGGCCAAGGCGACTTGGACGAATCCAATGGGCGATTCGGTCCGACGCCCGAATATCCAGATGGGATCTATCATTACTATATAGTCGAACAGTTTCCATTCATTCCGCGTAAGTTTAAAGGAACCCCCGATGAGAGCTTCTCAGTTCGAGGAGCTGCCGGACCTCCTAGAGGAGGTGGGCCAGGAGGGCGTAGAGGACCAAGAGGAGGCGGACCTCGTCGCGGCGGAGAAGGTGGACCACCTCCGCGGGAAAGATGAAGTTGAGACCATCTACGAATTAGAGGGTATGCTGTTTATTCCCTTTGGGTCTAATACCTCGAAGTTTGCTTGGGCTTTTAAAGCAAGTCCTTTTTGTCCCGACGTATCCATAAATCTTTTATATGCAGCTATCATATTGTCTGTCAGTCATTCTCGTCATTCAAATTTTAGCGTTGAGATTATCCTATGTCTTGCTGTTGTCGATTGCGTCTGCAATCAACTAAATAGCCTGTACTTGGGGGCGTTTGATTTGGCTTATCGCAGTCATTATATTGTTGGCTATTTGTTGGTAGCGCGCCTTTCCGGCGGACTTACCTGGATCGTAGTCCTCTGGGCGTAGAGGTTTTCCGTATACGATGTGAATGGCGATGTCGAAGTTGGGTAGCTTGGAGGCTTTGGAGAGCGCTTTATGGGCATTGAAAATGCGACAGGGCACGACGGCGGCTTGCGATTTGGCGGCGATGAGGCCGATGCCGGGTTTTGCGGTTTGCAAGGTGCCGTCGGGGCTACGTGTGCCTTCTGGGAAAAGAGTGAGGACGCCGCCATTTTTGAGAGCTTTTAAGGTGCTCTTCATGGCTTTGATATCGGACGCGCCGTCGCGGTCGATGGGGATTGCTCCTACGGCGGTCATCCACGTGGCGCCGAGGCCTGGTTTCCAGAGAGTTTTGCGGGCGAAGTAGGTTACTAGGCGAAAGACGTTGCAGCCTAGCAGTGGCGGGTCGAGGTGGCTAACGTGATTGGAGGCGAGAATGATGGGACCGCTTGTAGGGACGTTGTTGAGTCCTTGAATATCGCCTTTGAGGATTGTCCGATAGAAGGCTCGGATAATCCAAAAGCTGATCCAATAGATCTTTTTATCGAATTTCATGAAGAGCGGATGGAATCGATAATAGTGGCAACCTTGTCGATGACTTCGTCGAGCGTTAGTTCGGAAGAATCGATAAGCGTGGCGCCCTCGGGAACTTGGAGAGGCGCGGCTTTGCGAGAGGAGTCCATCTGGTCGCGTTTTTCAATGCTATCGGCGATGCCTTCCTTGGCTCGACGTTGAGCGCGTTTTGCGGGATCGGCGAAGAGGTAGAGACGTAGGTCGGCGTTGGGAAAAATAACTGAACCAATGTCACGACCTTCCATGACGAGTCCATCGAATCCACGATCACGCGCGACATCGGCTAGGGATCGTTGATAGTCTAGGAGGAATGAACGCAGTTCGGGCAAGGCGGCATAGTGGGATACGTTGTCGTTGATCGCTTGGCTGCGTATCGATTTATCGGGTACCCAATCATTAATGGTGATTGAAGCGGTATTTCCTGAAAGAGCGGTGCCTAACTTTAAAGCGCTTAATTCGTCAGTTAGGGCAGAATTATTGGATGGCTTGATGCCGGCTTCCATGAGTTTGAGTGTGGTGGCTCGGTAGAAGGAACCGGTATCGACATGCATGAGGCGATAGCGGGCGCTAAGACCTCGCGAGGTGGAGGACTTTCCGGCAGCGGCCCCGCCGTCGATGGCGATGATGATGAATTTGGATTGGGTCACGGAATTATGTTTAGATTTTTGCCCACGAATAACACGAATTTGCACGAATCAAATTGGTGTGTTGTGATGTTTGTGGAAGTGGTTTGATGTTTGCTCGCGATCAAATTTGTGAAGATTCGTGAGATTCGTGGGGAGAGTTTGTTTAATTTTAAGCTATAACGCTTTGCTCTCTGGCGGATTCCAGCACTTCGAAATAGTTGGGGAAGGTTTTGCGGCAGCAAAGCGGGTCGGCGATTTGCATCCATGGTTCGCCGTTTCCGAGCGTGTCGTGACTGCCGAGGATGGCGAAGCTCATTGCAATGCGGTGATCTTCGAACGTATCGATTGTGGCGGGTCGAAGCGGAGCGGGTGCGATTTCGAGCGAAGCGCGTTTGTCGTGAGTGTGTTGACCGAGACGTTTGAGACCATCGACCATGGCCGCGATACGATCGCATTCTTGGTGACGGGTGTGTTCGATGCGTTCGATAAGCGTGGCGTCGTTCGCAAGCGGAGCGATTGCGGCACCGGTCATGAAGGTATCGCTGAACGCGTAGTAGTTCGCGCCGAGCGAACCGAGACGGTTATTTGTCCGGTCGAAGTTTACAACGAGTGAGCTCGATGTCCATTCGAGGGTCGCTCCTGCTGACTCGGCTATATTGGCGAAGGCAATGTCGCCTTGCATCGAATTTTTGGTGACACCATCGATCTCAATGATTCCGCCGACCGCGAGCGGCAGGGCGATGAAATAGCTCGCTGCGGAGGCATCGCTTTCGATTGCGTAGTTGGCGCTGGGCGCCTTGTAGGGACTGGCTCCGATGTTATAGCTTGATTCGTTTGTCGTGAGCTTGTGGGCGGGGATGCCGAAGCTTTGCATCATCTTTAACGTGAGATCGATGTATCCGCGACGAATGGTCGGATTGCTCAATCGAATTTCGATATCGCTTTGAGCGAGCGGCGCAGCCATGAGGAGGGCCGAGACGAACTGACTGCTTTCGGTGGCGTCGACGGTGGCGGAACTACCGGAAAGTCCATGGGGACGAATTCGAATTGGAAAGTAGCCGTTGGTCGTTTCTATCTCGCACCCGAGAACGCTCAATGTGTCGGCGAGTTTTTGGATCGGGCGTCGACGCATCGCTTCGTCGCCATCGAGTTGATACTCGCCGCTGTCGCGGACTGCCAGCATCGCGGTAAGAAAACGGGCTGAAGTACCGGAGTTTCCGATGTCAATATCCGCTTGAGCATTTGGGATTATTCCGCCGCATCCGCGGACGCGTATGGTTTTAGCCGATACATTGGTTTCGACCTCGAAGCCCAAAGCGATTAGGGCTTGAACCATGATGTCGGTGTCACGGCTGAAAAGACAGTTTTCCAGGATGGTAGAGCCATCTGCCAGCGCGGCGAGGATGAGGGCTCGATTGGTGATGCTTTTCGATCCGGGTACGGAAACCTTGGCGGCTGCGGGAACGGTGAAGGGAGGGACTGGATAGGGATCCTGCATGTGGATTGGAATCGGTGAGCTTAGATTTTTTTTGCCCACAGATTGCACGGTTTGTCACAGATGTTTTTGATCGGTCGGATATCTATAGATTGAGTTGATTGGTATAGATTTGGATTCATCGAGCTTGGTTTAGTGGAAATATAAAAAATCTTATCAGTGTAAATCTGAGCAATCTGTGGGCGAAATTTCGTTTATTATCGAATCGCTAATCATCGAGCGAGTCGCGAAAGGTTTTGCCGTTGGCGAGTTTGACCAGTGTTTCGAAATCGTTTTCGTTGGCGATGACGGACCGAAGTTCTTGGAGTTCGTCTTGGAAGGCATCGATCGATCGGAGGATTTCAGTTCGATTTTGGGCGATGATTTCTCGCCACATTCCGGGATCGCCTGATGCGATGCGCGTCGTGTCTTTAAGTCCGTTGCCGCAGAATTTGGCGGCATCGGGGAAATCGTTCGAGAGATGGGTCGCTAGAGCGGAGGCTAACAAATGAGGCAGATGGCTGACATTGGCGACGATGGCATCGTGTCGCTCTGGGGTTTCGCTAATGGTAGAGGAACCGAGAGCTTGCCAAAATTTGGAGACGGATTGAGTGGCATCGGGATCGGTGTCTTCGAAAGGCGTGACGAAGCAAACGCGCTCGACGAAGAGTTCCGAGTCGGCGTTTTCCATGCCGGTCTTTTCGGATCCTGCCATCGGGTGGGAGCCTACGAATCGAGCTTGGGAGCTCAGTGCGGACGTGCAAGCGCGGCTCAGTTCGCTTTTGACGCTGCCAACGTCGGTTACGATTGGGTTTGAATCGAGATGAGGGGCGATGGTCTTCGCGAGGTCGATGATGCGTTGGACGGGAGCGCAGAGGATTATGAACTCGCTGCCCGAGCAGGCATCCTCGATGCGTTCGGGAGCTTGGTTGCACCAGTCGGTTTGGGCGAGCTGCTCGCGCGCTTCGGGGCGTCGAGCCCAGACGCTGATACGTTTGGCGAGTCCACGATTGTGGGCTGCCATGCCGATGGAGGCTCCTAGAAGGCCGGGCGCTATGACTGTTATTTTTTCGAACACGAAGGAAGGATTCAAAGACTTGTTGCGGCGAGGTCCAGCAAGCGTTTGAATTCTTTTGCCTCTACGGGCATCACCGAGAGGCGGGAATTGCGGACGAGATGCATGGACTGGAGCTCGGGATCGGCTTTGATCGTTTTCAAGGAGACTGTTTGGGCAAGCTCTTTGATGGGCTGGATATCGAATGCGGACCAGTCGCCTTCGGCGGCGGTGGGATCGGGATAGGCAGCTTTGGCGACCTTGGCGAGACCGACAAGCTCTTTGGCTTTGCCGCTGTGATAGAAAAGGACGAGATCGCCTTTGGCCATTTGCCGCATGAAGTTGCGTGCTTGGTAATTGCGGACGCCGTCCCAGATGGTCTTCTTTTCGGCGACTAGTTGAGACCAGGGATAGGTTTCGGGTTCTTGCTTTACGAGCCAGGAGCGCATGGTAGTGTCCACGCTCGAAATGTGATTAAGCGATGGACGAAACGCCAGAACAGACTGAAGCAGCACGCAAAGCCAAACGGATCATCTATATTGTGATGGCGATTTTTATCGTACTTCCGATTGCGATCTACCTGATACGATTAGGGGTGTGAGTTGGTAAGGCCTGTTTGCGTGCGGGACGAAGCCTTGTCCCCAAACAGCTGCACACTGCCTAATTCAACTCCGCGATTCATTGGGACAATGAACCCTACCACCCCAAGGCGGATCGGATTAGTCGTACCTGCCGTATGGGTGCGCTAGCTTGATCTTGCCATCGCGTCGCGGTCGGGTATCTAGATGTTGTTCGTTCCGGTTTGGGGCATTCGAGTTTGGAGAAACGATGAATCAATCAATTTTAGTTATTCGCATCCTGATGGTGCTGTTTTGCGCGACAGGCGGTTTTGCGGCGTCTTATTTGTTTCCTGACATATCCGGCTCGACTGGAATGACGGTATTCGTGGGGATTTTGTTGGGCGCTTTCATGGTGCTGATCGACATATTGTTGAAGGGATTTTCGCTCCGCGCTTTGTCCGGTTTGACGTTTGGTTTGGGCATGGGAGTGTTGGCGGCCCATTTCATTACGATATCGCCTTTGTTCGATGGCGGAGACCCGCAGGTCGTTTATTTGTCGCGATTGATCGTTTTTATTGGAGTGACCTATCTTTCTACGGTCATCGCTTTACGGGGACGCGATGAGTTTAATTTGGTGATTCCCTACGTTAAGTTCGAGCCGCAGAATGTAGAGGTTCCGCTAATCGTCTTGGACACGAATGCACTGGTGGATGGACGAGTGCTCAAGCTTGCAAGCGCTCGTTTGCTGAGCGATGCGGTTGTGGTGCCGAAGTTCGTTATGGACGAACTGCACGAGCTTTCAGGTTCTGAAGCAGAGGAAGAGAATAATCGGGGAGATCGTGGTTTGAAAACGGTTCGCGAGCTCAGGGATATGGGGCATCTGGATTTTCGAGTCGTCGATAGCGAGTTGAATAAAAACGACAACCGAGACGAGAAAATGCTCTTTGTCGTATCTTCGCTGAAGGGGCGTCTCTTTACGACAAGCGAATCGCTATTGCAAAAGGCTAAGCATAGTGGAGTGCCCTATGTTGATGCGCTCAGTTTGGGCAAGGCGTTGGCGCATGATGTCGAAGTTGGCGGCACGGTGTCCGTGAAAATCGTCAAACTGGGCAAGGAAGACAGTCAAGGCGTTGGATATCTAGAGGACGGATCGATGGTTGTGGTCAATCGCAGTGCCGACTTGATTGGATCGAACATTCTAGCTGAAATTGAAAGTATCATCCCAACCAGTGGAGGTCGGATGGTTTTCGGCAAGCTGCTTGGCGAGGGAAAGTGAGCTTTTAGGTTTTTTGCCTACAGATTGCTCGGATGCTCGCAGATGTAAATGGGCAGTAACCGAGTCCTCCGGACTCGGTTGTTCTTCGTCAGTATCTGTGAAAATCCGCGCAATCCGTGGGCAGACTTTCTTAAGATCCTTTAGTCAGCCTTGGGCTTGAACTGCAATTTGCGGGACTCAATCGACTCGATGAGATCGGTTTTGAAGGTTTCGAGGCTCATGGTGCCGCGGTCGCTTTCGAAACGGGAGCGTACGGATACGGTACCTTCCTCGGCTTCCTTGGCTCCGACGATTAGTACATTGGGCACCTTCTCGAGTTCGGCTTTGCGAATCTTGGCTCCTAGCTTTTCGGCGTGGAGATCGGCGGTCACTCGAATGCCGGCGGCTTTGAGTTCGGCCAAAATGGTTTTAGCATAGTCGGCGATCTTGTCGCTAATCGGAAGGATACGGACCTGCTCTGGCGCGAGCCAGGTTGGGAAGTCGCCGCCGAAGTGTTCGATCAAGAATCCGATGAAACGTTCGTGGGTGCCGAGCGGAGCGCGATGAATGCACAATGGCGTTTCTTTGGTGTTCTCGCTCGTTGTGTATTCAAGCCCGAATCGCGCTGGCACAGCGAAGTCGACTTGGTTGGTGGCGATTGTGAATTCGCGGCCGATGGCGCTCCAAACTTGGACGTCGATTTTCGGTCCGTAGAAGGCTGCTTCGTTCGGAACTTCGACGTAGTTGATACCCGATTTCTCGAGAACGTCGCGTACCATGTTTTCGGTCTTTATCCAGAGCTCTTGATTGTCGACGAACTTCTTGCCCAGCTGCTTCGGGTCATGAGTCGAGAAGCGCATCAGGTACTTTTGGAAGCCGAAAAGCTTGAAGTACTTCAGATACATTTCGTTGACCGCATTGAACTCGGACTCGAATTGTTCGGCGGTACAGTAGATGTGGGCATCATTCATTTGCATCGAACGAACGCGCATCAAACCCATGAGCTCCCCGGATTGCTCGTAGCGATAACATGTACCGTATTCCGCGAAGCGGAGGGGAAGGTCGCGGTAGCTACGTGGAGCTGCCGAGAAAATCTTGTGGTGATGCGGGCAGTTCATCGCCTTGAGGAAGTAGCGAACCTTGTCGCCGCCGGCTTCCTCTTCGAACTCCATTGCCGGGAACATCGATTCTTCGTAGTAGGGAAGGTGTCCACTGGTTAGATACAAGGATTCCTTAGCGATGTGCGGAGTGCGCACGCGGTCGTAGCCCGCTTCGAATTCCGTTTCCTTGGCCAGTTTTTCGAGCTCTTCGACAAGTACGGTTCCCTTGGGCATCCATAGCGGGAGGCCGGGGCCGACTTGTTCGGAGTCGAAAGTGAAAAGCTGCATTTCTTTGCCGATGCGGCGATGGTCGCGCTTTTTGGCTTCTTCGAGCATTTCGAGGTATTCGGCCAATTCGTCTTTGGTGGCGAAGGCCGTACCGTAAATACGTTGGAGCTGCTTGTTATTGGAATCGCCGCGATGGTAGGCTCCGGCGATGCTCAGAAGCTTGTAAGCCTTTATCTTTTTCGTGTAATTGACGTGGCTCCCGGCGCAAAGGTCGAGAAAATCGCCGTTCTTGTAGAACGAGATTTGTTCGCCTTCGGGGATATCGTCGAGGCGGCCGAGCTTATAATCGGTTTGGCCGAACTCGGTGATCATCTGCACGGCTTCTTCGCGGGAAACTTCGAGGCGGATGAATTTTTGGTTTTCCTTGATGACCTTCTTCATCTCGGCCTCGATGCGCTCGAGGTCTTCGGCAGTGAATTTATGCTCCAGGTCGAAGTCGTAGTAGAAACCGGTGTCGGTTGGAGGGCCAATGTCTAGCTTCGCTTTTGGGAAGAGGCGGAGGACTGCTGTGGCGAGAACGTGCGACGAGGAGTGTCGGATCTCTTCTAGGGGAGTCATTTGTGCTTTCATTGATGGAAGGTGGTTTGACCGCGAATTTTAACGAAAAGGCTGAAATGTGAACTACGAAATTAGTTTTGCAAAAAATTGTGAGTTTCGCGGGAGAAATGAGGTCGAAATACGCCCGAGTGCAAGCGGGTTTTTGAGTTGTTCGTTCTAGGGACGCAATCTGAAGAGTATTTTGTTCGGAGATGTAAGAAACCTTTCGGAAAGCCACTTGTTCTGGAGATTGAGTTTTTTTGGAAATGTGACTACTGCGGCCTTATTCCGTGATAGGCTTTAAACCGTTGAGCGATAATATTTCATTCCCGAGGATTCGCGCGATTGCGCTGCCATCTACACTTCGTTACTTAGTAGCCGCTAACGCTCCCTAGTTAATTGAGCCAAAGGGTAGGGCAACGACGTCCCG
>JAPKDW010000436.1 GCA_028822375.1 Opitutaceae bacterium
CCACCCAGCCATTATCATGCACTTCCACCGTTAGCCCCTCTACATCCTGGAGGCATTTCTCAAGTAAAAGACACCCCGCCCGAAATTCGTGCATCAAAGGTGGATGACTCGGTTTACCGGCTATTAAAATGAGCTTCCTCTCAGTCTTGGCGCAACCCGAGCCCACCAAAAGGCTCACGGTAATCAAAGAAAGAAAAAGCTGACGGATAGGGGCAAAAGGCTTCATACCTCACAAAGGCGAGAAAACCAGGGCGAGTCAACCAAGAGGAAACGTAATCCTGAGTCGGTTTTTATTGCTCAATGAATTAGGCTTTCAGAGAATCTTAAATACTTCATCCCCCCAACCTCCTAATATTCAAAAAACCCAATCACTCAATGGAACGTGTAATCCTAGGCGAAAGCGGCTTGTCCGTATCTCCAATCTCATTCGGCACCTGGCAACTCAGCCCTAGATTCTGGGGCGAACAATCCAAAGAGGATGCCCTATCGGCCATGAAGCTTGCCTTCGACGAGGGCATCAATTTTTTCGATACAGCAGAAGCGTACGGCGACGGCTATGCCGAAACGGTGCTTGGCGAAGCGATTCAGCAGCTTCCCCGAGACGAAGTTGTCATCGCGACAAAAGTATTCAACCACTTCAAATCAGACGGCTCTCGCTACCCCGACCTTTCCCCTGAACATATCGCGGAACGCTGCGAGCAATCGCTCAAACGCTTAGGCGTAGATACCATAGATCTCTATTTTCTGCACATGTTCGATCCGCTAACGCCTTTGACCGACGTCGCAGGAGCGCTGGAGAAACTAAAAAACGAGGGGAAGATCCGGGCCTTTGGCCTAAGCAATCACTCCGTGGAGCAATGCCGAGCCCAACGGCAATCAGGTACCTATTCAGTAGTCCAACCGCCATACAGCCTGATCGATCCCGAAGGAGAAACAAGCCTCCTGCCCTACTGCGAATCGGAAAACATCGGTGTCATGATCTATTCTCCAATGCACAAAGGGCTCTTGACCGGCAAATACACGGGCGAGGAAACCTTCACCGACTTTCGAAGCAATCATCCTGATTTCCAAGGAGAGCGCTTCAAAGAGCTTTCCGCTAAAGTCAAAAGCCTACAAACGATCGCCGATCGCTACGACCTGACCATCTATCAACTAATTCTAGCTGCCACCCTAATGCACCCTGCAATCCAAGTGGCTATCTGTGGCATCAAAACACCCGCCCATATCAACGAGGCTGTAGGAGCATTCGGCAAGCGCCTCTCACGCGAAGACTACTTCGCCATTCGAAACACCGTAGGCCCCGGAAGTCCCAAAATAGCGGATACAAAAGGAAGTCGAAAGTAGTCGATAATTCCCAAACCAAAACACCCCCCGAAGCGCTTGATCCAGCCTCGGCGACGAACCCTGACAACTATTCCCTCAACCAATGGATCTACCCTTGGTCTAGCCAATACGGCACTTGTGGAAAAATCTACTCGGCGAATCATCCCGGCCAAACTGGATCCGACACTGTAGCCATTCAATCGATACAGTTTTTGAATGACCGGAATCGCCCTCAGCTACGACGTCGCGGAAATTCGCGCAAATCCCGGGGAACGCTTAGCCATACGCTTCGTCAATGCCAGCGACATGGCCCACAACCTGATTCTCGTAAACGACGAATCCGACATTAATCCCGTCGGCATCGCCGCCATCAGCGCCCAAGCCGACGAATTTGTCCCCAAAAAAGAATCACACCGAATTCTAGCCACTTCAAAACTTGCCTACCCCGGCGATACTGTGCTCGTAGAATCCACCGCCCCAGCTCCTGGAACCTATCCCTACATCTGCGCATTCTCCGGGCATTTCACTCTGATGCAGGGACGCCTAATCGTGGAGCCGTAAGGCCTTCTTCAACGATAAAACATGGGGCCGAGCCCTTGACCTGTCGGTCAACCGTCGCTCTGCACCAGCGAGGTATT
>JAPKDW010000437.1 GCA_028822375.1 Opitutaceae bacterium
GCGGGTTTCTCCTTGGGAGTGGCGGATTGAAATGGGAGTCTGAGTCGATCGATTATTCGATTCGGCGTAGGCTAGGCGTATTTCGTATCGGCCCTTGAGCGGAAGGCTGGTCTCGAATACCAGAGCATTCTCGCCTTTATACTTGTTTCCGTCGTTGAGGTAACCTTCGTTTAGGTAGTTCTGAGAATACTGGGAAAAGAGCCACTCGCCTTCTTTTTTCGCCGAGGATTCGTCGAGGACGATCCCGGGAAAGAGTCGCACGCTTTTCGGTTGGCCCGGCTGGGGTACCTTGGCATCGCTTTGATCTAATAGGGCGAGGGCTGCCATTTTTCGATTTAATTGAAGGGCTAGTAAAGCCCTCTCGCTTTCGTATCGACCTAATTCCGCACCTGCTTCGCCTGCTAGCGGTAGGGGCGTGTCCACCCAGCGGGCGACGTTGTCGGTGTAATTGTAGAGCGTGCGGGTGCTTTTGAAAATCCCCGCAAGGGCGTAGTAATCGGCGGTAGGGATGGGGTCGAATTTGTGGTCGTGACAGCGGGCGCAGCCGAGGGTCATTCCCAAAAACGCTTTGCCGAGGGTATCGATTTGCTCGTCGATCACATCATAGCGTAAAAGCTGTTTGTCCTGTAGTTCGTAGTTGGTGGGACCGAGAGCGAGAAAAGCGGTAGCGGTGAGCTGACGGCTCCGTTCGTTTGCGGAGGTGTAGGGCAGTAAATCGCCAGCGAGTTGCTCGCTTATGAATTGATCGAAGGGCATATCGGCGTTGAAGGCTTCGATGACATAGTCTCGATAGCGCCAAGCGTCTTTGAAGAGAAGCGTGCGACCGCCTCCGCTCGATTCGGCGAATCGAGCGATATCCAGCCAATGTCTGCCCCAGCGTTCGCCATAGTGAGGCGAAGCGAGCAGTTCGTCGACGAGGTTTTCGAACGCATCCGGGCGCGAACCCGATACGAATGTTTCAATTTGTTCGGGAGTTGGCGGTATTCCGATTAGTGTGAAATAGGCTCGACGGAGCAGCTTGGAGGGACTTGCGATCGGGGCAGGCGATAGGCCTTTCGACTCCTGTTTCGATCGCGCGAAAGCGTCGATTGCGGTTTCCGTTTGATCTGGGTTGCTAGAGGAGGGAACTCTCGGGTTTTGGATGGGCTGGAAGGACCAGAACGTTCGGCCTTTTTCTATACTTATTCCGCTCTGTTTCTTGTGGACGAGTGTTCCCGAGCGCGGATCGGGAGCTCCCATGGCAACCCATTGCTCCAAGTCGGCTATTTGATCGGTAGAGAGCTTGTTTTTGGGCGGCATTTGAAAGTCCGCATCGCCATAGCGAATTGCGTGGATGAGCCGACTGGAATCCAAATCTCCTGGTACGAGAGCGGGGCCGGAGTCGCCACCGATTTGCCAAGCCTCTCGAAAGTCCAACCTGAGGCCTCCTTTTTGTTTTTCCGAACCGTGGCATTCCATGCAAACTTCCTCGAAAAGAGGTCGGATGCGTTTTTCGAAATGTTCGAGAGCTATCGAATTGGTCTCGACTGCCAATAGGTTTGGGATTCCGAAAAACAGTAGGATTAGAGTCCCTGGGAACCGGATCAAAGCGAACTGTATGGAAGGGGGTAGCATCTGAAACAATCTATGCTAAGGCAACTACAGAGCCGGTTCGCTGTCGAGGTTTTTGGCGAGTGCTTTAGTCCGCAGCAGTCGAAGCTCAAACGGTCGCTAAACCACACCATTGTAATTTTAGGCTATTAGCTTGTACAAATGCGGTGGATGGCGGGTTTATGAAAGTTCATTCTTTAAAAAATCCCATTTGCGTGTTTAGATTATACTTATGTCGAAGAACTTAAGCGAACTAGGCGGTCGTAAAGGAGTCCTGGAAAATCTGTTTTCGAAGATCGGCGACGCATCAGCGGCAGCAGAAGGATCACCCTCGCCAGAGGACATGGAGCGGCTCGCGGAAGAATTTCTG
>JAPKDW010000438.1 GCA_028822375.1 Opitutaceae bacterium
GTAGAGTATGACCAATGCGGCGCTTTGGGTTCAAACGCTTTGCCGGAAGCGATACGGTAGGAACCATTTGAGTTGATTGGTGGAGTGATTTCATCGACGGAAGAATACTTGCCTGAGGGTCGGTTGGATCCGTTGTTGAAAATCGTGATGTTGCCGGCTCCGGGATGGCCTGCTTGGACCCAACGCGCATCGTGTTGCTGGAAGAGCGTCATGTCCTCAGGACTACCGGCTCGATAGTTGGCGGGGTTGCCCCAGCGGAATAGGATGTCGCCTCCTTGTCCCGCTCGACCGTCTGATGAGCTTGAGGCTGCTTTACTGTTCGGACTGTGATCGATCACGATGATTTCGTTGAAGCTGCGGGCACTGAGGACGATCTGGTCGAGCTCGGGATTGTAGTCGATGCCGTTGGTATGCATCCAGTCGGTACGCGGGCGGGGATTGAGGTTGATGTCTATCTTTTCGGGATGAGCGGCGACGTCTCCGTAGTTGGCTTTCGAGGAATCATGGTCCTGTATTAGATGATCCCAAGCGCTCCACCTCCAGACGATTTCTCCGGTTGTGGGGCCGGTCTGTTTCACTTCAACGACCGTGTCAGGAAATATGCCTTGATCGGAGACTGTGTCTGGTTTTCGTCCGGCAGCTATAGCTTCCTCTTTGGTTCGCTTTTCCCATGCCAGAATGAGCGTATTGCCATTGGGGAGCGGTTCAATGTCGTGGTGTTGATGGTGCCGATCGTTGGAGTATACGAAGTCCCAGAGCCGTTCGCCTTCCCAGTTGAAACGTTCCACGCGTCCGCCGCTGGGACCGCGACTGCCGAAGACCTCGTTGTCTAGGAATTTTCCCGCTCGTACAAGATCACCGTTCGGCATTAAGTAAGCGCAGTTTGAAGGGTGATGCTCGCTTGCCCATTGGTGGACGACTTCGCCTTGCATGTTGAGAAGGAGCGTTTCGCTTCCGCGAAGCGGTACGTAGAGAGTGTAGCCTTCGAAGGCTTCAGAGTCGTTGCGGACGAGCCCGCGTTCCTGGGCATGAGCCCATGTCGCGGTCATTATGGAGATCCAGAGGGCGATAAAGGGACAATGCCAACTGAACCATGGGGTTTTAGGGAAGGAGTGTTTCATGCGTTGATTGGTTGGGGATTGGAATTTGAAATAACCCGTAATTCGATTCGCTGTCGAGAGGAATGGGTGTTACTTTGGGAGCCATTCTGATAAATGGCTTTATCAGGCAAATCGAACTGTAGGGCGGATCGTCGACCGCGAATTAAGGCACTATCGCCTCAGCGAGACGACCTACAATAGGGGAATTTGTAGGCCGGTCATTCAGAGATTTATAGATGAATGAATGACCACATTCTGGGAAATTGACCTTGACAACCGAACGTTCGGTAGGTCGTCTTCTTGGCGTGAATATTGGTTCTACGGAAAGGCCGGCCGCGATTCTCGATACCCCAAACAGTCCTTCGCTTGAGGCGGAGGAGCGACTGCTGAAAGTGTATCGCGTCGCTGCGAAATTGATGGTTGAAAAAGGTTTTGGGGGAACGTCGATGGGCGATATCGCCAAGGCTATGCGCTTAACGAAGGCGGGCTTGTATCACTACATTACTGGTAAGCAGGATCTGCTGTTTCGGATCATGTTGTACGCGATGGACGAAGTGGAGCATTGCGTTATCGAACCGAGTCGAGCGGTCGCGGATCCGGAGGAGCGCTTGCGGGAAATCATGCGCTTGCACATTTGCGGAGCAATCGAGCACGGACTGGAGCTCTCCATTTTGCTTCAAGAAATGAATCACTTGAATTCAGAGCAGCAACAGGTGGTGCTTGGACGTAAACAAGCCTATCGTTCTCATATTCAGCAGGCGCTGAGGGCCTTGAATAAACAAGGGCGGCTACGCGATTTGGATATTCGAATCGCGACCAAGCACATTATGAATACGCTGGTTGGGATCGCTCGCTGGTAC